>NZ_SJOP01000013.1 GCF_004331415.1 Kosakonia quasisacchari | reverse complement strand
CCCACCTTCTGTTGCCCCAACCAGAAGCACATGCTTAAGCGTTAAATTTTGTGGACTCCGCACGAAGTTTATACGTGAATCGAAGAACGCTTGAGTATATGGAATAGCCGGCACTGATTGTTTTTTAATGCAATCAATGAGCACCAAAAGATTTAGCAACCCAGCAGACGAAGCTACGAACCCAAAATAAGCGTTATAGTTAACAACCGGAACTCGTGGATTCTCTTTGTGGAAAACACCGTAGATGGCGTCGATTTCAATTTGCGAATTTTCTTTACTGCCATTGCTACTGCCGCAAACCAAATCGATATCTGTTGCATTTACGCCGGCATCATTAAGTGCTCGCTCAATAGCAAGGGACATAGCTGACGATTTTTCATTTAATAATGATGCGTCAAAATAACTATTACTGCTGGATTTACCGTAGCCCGTAATTTCGGCCATCACCTCGACACCACGCGCTACTGCAGCATCAGGGGCTTCCAGCAGTAACATGCAAGCACCTTCCCCGGGAATGAATCCCTTTGGCTGCTCACCATAAATCTGATAATCGTTGACATCAGAAGTCATATGGATTTTCTGTGTTAGCGCATCCATATAGAGAGACAACGAGGGGAAATATTCATCAGCACCACCCACTATCACGTGGGGTTGCAGGTTTTGCCGGATAATTTCATAGCCATAGGTTAATGCGCCGAGCGCCGCATTCTCGCCGGTTGCAAGTGTGGTGGTATAACCTTTAATACCTTCAGAAATACCGCAGAACGTGGCGATAGAATTCATCAACGAGCCCGGGAACTCTGAGGTACTAACTTTCCGCGGATCGGGTTTCAGGCTCTGCAAATATTTATAGGTAGTCTCCTGGGGGCCACGAGACATCCCCATGATCATGCCGAGCTCTTCGCCATCACGCTTTATTTTACGTTTTGCCATATTCAACGATTCAGACAGCGCAACAAGAGCAAACGTACCACCACGTGTTGCCTTTCGGGCATCAAAACGGCGCAGATGTTTACGCGGCTCCAGCCCCATTACCTGGAAGGTCTTAAAATCCGGCTCCTGTTCCGGAAACGTTCCGGTGCTTATAGCATCTTGATCGCCAAAAATTTCTTCGAGTTGATTTGTGGCTACCAGCACCCTTAACAATTCCCGCGCCTCTGCGAGGGTGTCATCAGGAAACGTGACGCCGCCCAATACGGGTTCGTTATTTTTTTGCCAGACGCTGTGCAAAATATCGTTAACAGTGTGACCAATCGCCGTTACGGCTCCTACGCCAGTAATAGCCACACGCTTACTGTCATATTGACTAACCGGCACCGTCCCTGGTTTTGTACTCACCACCATGCAGCAGTTATTTCCACCAAATGCATAGTTATTTTTCATAAAGATATTAATTTCTTTTTCTCGAAACTCATTAGGGACATAGTCCAGGTCGCAATTTGGGCGTGGAATTGAGAAATTGAGTGTCGGTAAAACTTTATTTTCAGGCAGCGTCACCAGGCAAGCGATGAGTTCAACAATGCCTGCGGCACCGATGTTGTGACCGAAATAAGATTTTGTTGAGCTAACAAGTAAATGGTGGCTATCTGGAAACACTTTCTTCATCGCCAGCGTTTCAATGCGATCATTCGCCTCTGTGCCCGTGCCGTGCGCGTTAACGTAATCAATTTGTTCCGGTTTTACGCCAGCATTCTCCATGGCTTTAAGCATGACCTGTACAGCACCGCTGGCTCGTGGGTCAGGGCCCGTTTCGTGGTAGGCATCGCATGAGGTTGCGTACGAAAGAATTTCACCGTAAATTTTGGCTCCGCGGGCGATAGCGTGTTCATAATCCTCCAGCACGATCGCACCGGCACCTTCGCCGATAGACATGCCAGACTGACCTGAAAAAGGGGTGCAGGAGTCGGGGTGCATAACGTTCAATGCGTAAAACCCAGCAAATGTTGGCAGGTAGATCGGTTCGGTACCGACAGCCAGCATGGTCTTACTCTTAGCATTTTGGATATAGTCAAACGCCATACCGATTGCGTTAGGGCTGGCAGTACAGGCTGTTGCCACCAATTCCCCGCCGCCTTTGAGGCCTAAGAGCGTCGAAACACTTGAACAACAAGAAGAAAATCCCCCCGAATAAATAGCCTTGCGAAGTGAGAAATCCTCCATGCGCTGCTCGAAAATTGGCAGAAACGCTTCTGTTCCAGCAGAAGAAACGCCAACAATTAATCCTGTCTCATCCAGGCAGGCTTTGTTAGTAACAAGTCCAGCCTGAGTCAGGGCATCCTTGCCCACTTTGTATGCCCATAAGGCAGCATTATCCAATGAGTGGATGATGTCTTCGGGGATCCCTGAATAATCTATTTCGTGAAGAACTTCCGCTGCACGAGCATTTTCAAACCACACGGTAAACCGCTCACTGTTGCCGACACCATTTTTTTTATCAAAGAGCGCTTGTTTGAAATCTTCAATAGTTTCGGCCAGGGATGACAAAATCCCCATACCAGTAATTACAACTCGTTTTCGGTTCGTCTTCATCGTTATCCCCGCAGTAGAAAACTTTTTAGTCCATAATAAATAGCCGAAGTAAAGCAACATATTTATACGTGTCACTTTACTTTCATTTTAATTATTAGAGTTACATAATTCGCTTTGACTTTGACGCATCAATAAAACTATGTTCAGCCGGATTAACCAACATACTTAAGTTATATAAAAACGGCACACTTTGTGTTCTTGCCGGGATAGTTTCTTCTACCGTTAAAATTTCAAACCCTGATATATCCGCCAAAGCAAAGTCATTATCAATCAAAGCCAGCGCGATAAAAGATTGTAGAGCAGGCGAAAAACCGGATTTAACAATAATGCCAACCTCTTTACCCTCAACCAAAACTTTATCATCAGATTTAATACCACTGCACTCTGCAGTCGGGAGCATACCAACAAGTTTACGTGCCCCCAGGTTATGGGACTGTGGCTCTATCACTGATTTGCCAATAAAATTTTCTTTATCGTATTGAATTGCCCACTGCATTTGCAGCTCAATTGGATTTTGGCTATATTCGGAAAAAATACCTTCATCCCAGCCAGTGTTCTCAAGACGAACAATATCCTGGTATTGGATACCACCCGTTTTCAATTCATATTTCTCACCAATCGCAAGGATGTTTTCCCATAATTTCACCAGGGAAGATTCCTGACCAATGGCCATATACGCAAATTCGCCATGTTTCCCACAGCGGAAGATGATCAATTCATCGGCCTCATTAATATACTCAAAGTAAGGCAAACCAATGATGTCATAACCATATATTTCTGACATAACTTCCCAGGAGTAAGTACCTTCCAGCATAATAGCGCCCCAGCCACTATCTGCCATAGATTTAATTTCCGGGAGTTCAACAATATCAAGTGCTTCATCGCTTTCTAAAATTGAAGAAAGACGTTCAATGATCTCCGGAGCCGGGATATTTTCTGAAAGGAGGTAATAACCGTCAGAGGTGCAGAGCACATAAATGTCCCCACGGATAGTACCGTCCTCATTTAATACCAATGAATAGATACCTTGCTCATCGCGAATGATTGAGATATCAGCAGAGGCCATATGATTTACTAAAGCCCAGGCATCATCGCCCATCACGCTAACAATAGACATATGTGAATAATCGACAAGCAAGGCATTTTCCCTGACTGCTTTATATTCAACCGCAAGATCGTGATATGCTACGGGAACAGTGCGATTATTATAAGTGCCCATCCTGGCATTGTTTTCTAAATGCAAATTGTTAAGAGACTTCATAAAACCTTTTCCAGTAAATTGCTCAAAAGTCAGGAACGTTTCTTTGTAATAACAAACGATGCCAAATTATTAATGCTACGCATGTAAGAAGGATCATCTCCTTCACTTACCTGGATATCAAAGACCTTATCAAGCAAAACAATAATTTCTGTCGCGTCTACTGAATCCAGCTTTAAGCCATTACCAAATAATGGTGTATCATCATCAATTTGTTTTTCATCCCTTTGAATATTTAATCGTTGGATGATCTCGGTTTTAATTGTGAAAAGTACATTTTTACGTTCCTGGATATTATCATGCATAGTTGTCATTGCTTATGTCCCATTAATGGTGTGTTTTGCTTCACGATAGTTAATTATCGTCCCTTGACTAATTAACTTCTTACCAACATTAGCCGTCACGGAATAGTGCTTAAACCCAGTTGGATCTGAAAACGCCAGTTTACTTGTGACTTCGATCGTATCGCCTGGATAAGCAATATCTTTAAACTTTAAATTTTGTGCTGCTAATACGCCACGCACTTGTGAACGCCTTGTTCGAATAATATCCAACAACTCTTGCTGATGGATCTTCGCATAAATATCTCGCAAGCTTTTCAATTCAATACCAAACTTTTCAAAATAGATATCGCATACATCAGTAATAAACGAAAAATACTCACTTGCCTGACCAAATATCTCAGCAATGAGAACGCCGGGCATGATAGGGTCATCTGGAAAGTGGCCAAGTAAATAGGGTTCATTATAAGTAACATGCTTTACGATCTGCACATACCCATTTTCCCCATATTTATAATCATCTATTCTGTCGACCATTAGTAAGGGCTGCCGCCACCCGCCCATCTCAAGAAAAATTTTAGAAGGAATAGAATATCTGGACATAAATCACCGCATTACCAGGCCACCATCGATCACGATGGTTTGGCCAACAATATAACTGGCTGCAGAAGAACTTAAATACACAATTGTATTCGCTACTTCCTGACACTGCCCCAGGCGCTTCAAAGGAATAGAATGAGTAACCTCGCGCACTACAGTACGAGAAACTTTTTTTACCATCCTCGATTCAATCATTCCAGGAGCAACGGCATTCACTCGCACACCCCGGGGGGCCAATTCTGCAGCTAGTGTTCTGGTAAAACCGAGCAGAGCACCTTTTGAAGCACTGTAATTAACCTGCCCTATACTTGGGATTACTGCTGCTATAGAAGCAACATTGATAATGGCAGGGCTTTCAGAACATCTCAGCAGCATTAGTGCTTCCTTCGTCAATCTGAAAGTACTCAGCATATTTGTATCAATAACAGTACTAAAGTCCTCAAAAGTCATTGATGCAAAGAGACTATCTTTAACAATACCGGCATTATTCACTAACACATCGATCTTCGTTACTTTGGTATTCAAATATTTCATTAATATAGCTATCTTTTCAGGATCAGCTATATCACATTGTAATATGTTTAATCTTTGTCCTGCTGCGTTATTTTCTTTTAACTCATCTAGACGATCCGCATTGGTGTTATACAATGCATAAACTTCACATCCTTGTTCAAGAAATTTTTCGCAGATGGCAATACCGATGTCACCACTAGCTCCCGATATCAATACTGTTTTGCCTTTTAGATCATTATATTTATACATTTCCATTACACACAATTGAGTTAACAACAGATACTGCTACGGCATGAGTGCGACAATGCGATATGCTAAGTGACACGTCAACAACACCACTTTCCTTAATTACCTTGCTCAATATTCCAGCAAATAAAAAAGATGGACAACCATACTCATCATGATTTATCTCAATATTTTTAAAGCACACTCCATCTCGAAAACCACAACCAAGCGCTTTGACAATTGATTCTTTTGCAGCCCAAAATCCGGATGCCCTTTCAAAATCCGGTTCATTGGCATTAATTTTGAGTATCTCTTTTTTTGTAAATACGCGTTGTAAAAAAAACATACCACCATTATTAATCGCGTTGGTAACCCGTTCAACTTCAACGATATCAGTACCGATACTTATTCCTAGCTTTACCATAAAATTACAGTTGATAAGTTATATTAAAATTAGATATAAATTGATCTTCAACGAGACCAACCGGGTACATTAAGGGAGAGGATAAAGAGATATCATATCCTAATGATTTAATTGTTCCTTTAACCCCAATGATTGATCCAATTATCCTTTTGTCACCAAAAGTATTTTGTGGGTATATTTCACCCATAATCTGCCCATAGTCCGCGCCAAAATATAATTCAGAACTGTAATTCCCGATAGGGAAATGGAATGTATTCTGGATATAAAACCCTTTATTTCCATCTAATCCTGCACTGGTTTCAAACCCTCTAACGTTCCAACGGTTACCGATTGTAAATTGATCTTGTAATGTTAACGGCACTTGCGAAAATTGAGCACCCATATTCAATTCATAATAATAGTGCAAAGCCTCAGCGTTGAACCATTTCACATAATTTGTATTCAGATTAAAAACTTGGCTTTTAGAACTTACATCCCCAGATTCCATATCTGGCGTTTTCTCGCTACCTAGCCAAGTCATAAAACGTTGCCAGCTAAGGGAGGAGTCTAGCGTCGCATCCTGGAAGTTTTGTTTAAAATTTAACCCAAGGCGAAGATTACTCATATCACGTTCTTGCAGAGCTAAATCCACGCCACCTAATTGATACGCAGATCTACGCCTTAATATTTCTACACTCCCGGTTATTTTTTTATCCATATTTCGAAAAAGAGTTCGGGTTCCTTTCAAACTAAGGTATTGATTTTTTCCTTGATAGTCTAAATCCCAATAACTCAGTCCAACACGCTGGCGTGACATACTGCTACTATAGAAAACCTCATAGTCCCAAAAACCTACAGGTAAGCTATAAAAAGTGCTGATGCTTTTATATCCACCTGTTGTACTGCTGGTACCAGACAAATAGAAAAGATCGCCAAGCCTTGCAGAATTGTACAAATAACCTGAAATACCAGTAAGCATCTTTCCTGTACTTCGATCGCCCCAGTTGTTATACGTCGCCCTGATATTCCATAATTTTTTACGATTAGTATTGATAACGATATCGCTATGGCTATAGCTATTTCCAGGCACAATATTGATCTTAATATTAACACTGGGCACTTTCTGCATATTTTCCAGGCCCTGTTCAATATCTCGCAAATTGAGAATATCACCTGATGTAAACGGCAGGATCCAACTTCTGACGTCATCATTTTCGATGATAACGTTACCGATCATCCCAGCTATAATTTTCAGCTGTAACTTTTTTGTTTTTAAATTTTGAACAGGAATATTCACGCGCGTTGTTACATACCCGGCCTTTATATAATAATCTTGCAAATTGGTCGCAACGTACTCAATACCTTTCGTCCCAAGACAACTATTCGAGACCTCATCCTTTATGCTTCGAATCATTCTATTATCTAAAAATTCATTTTCGAGGATGAGTTCTGCAACAGGGTAACAATCTTTTTCAAATGGCAACTCAAAATCTATAACGTTTTTATCTTCAACTTCCGAAAAAACATCTTTTTTATCAATCCGATTTTCTTGAGCGGCGTTATTATCATTTTTTTGCTGCTCTTTGGCTAGTCGCGACAATTGAGTATCAGCATATGCACGAGCACTACATAGCAAAATAAAAACTAAAAAGTAAAATTTGATTTCCATTACCTCTAGAAAATTAAAAGTACCAGAACGACTAACACTTCTACAATTATCTTCATCACTACAGCCAAAACAACTTAATTATCCTTAAAAAACAAAATCAATATTCATTAAATATCAAACATTGTTAACGTGGTAACGTTATTGATTTCATATATAATCACTACTTATGCTTTAAATCAATTAACTATTAACATTACCAGTTTAATGATTGATGATCTAACCACCATCTCTATATATAATGTAACGCTAATACATTTATTCCTAGAGAGCCTAGCCACCACCAGCCTTAAGCACCACATAACGAAACATGATTCCGTTAGCATCCAACAATCATATATTTTATAAATATATATTCTCGCCAGAAAAACTCGTTATTCCTGCTATCTTAAATAGGACCTTAAAGCAACAAAATTCAGTTTAAGATATATTTCCCTCTAAAGCTCCCAGAGGCATCCTCCTAACTTTAAAAGATTTTTTAGAATTTTAGTATCAACAAATCTGGCTATTAATCAATCTACGATAAAATTCTCTGGCTGACGACATTAATTGTTGTAAAAAACATAGCAATGCATCTATTGTTATGCTGAAATTGACATCATAATATTTTAACCTATTACATACATTGCTAATAATGGACACAGCCTCTGGCTGCTTTGGAATATATATGTACTGGATTATCAACGACAACATAGAATTCAGGCCGGGAATGAAAAGACTGTCCTCAGTAAATAATCCCGAAATGAACGTTACGCTAACATCACCAGCCAGCCGTTGCCTTCTCTTACTGCTTGAAGCATCTCCAGATATTGTACTTCAACAAGACTTTTTTAAGAAAGTTTGGGAAGAAGAAGGAATGTTAGTTCCAACGAATACACTCTACCAGAATATATCTATTGTTCGCCGTGGGCTGCGCGCTGTAGGTGAGACAGACAGAAGACTTATTGCAACCATTCCCCGGAAAGGTTTTCAGATAGATGATAGCGTAAAAATCTCAAGGCGAAATGATAACGAACCGGCCACACCTTTTCCTGTTTCTACTACCCGTTATCAAACAACTCTTAACATTACTGAAGTGCTTAACCAACCAAACGATGATGTGCTGAACAAGCAAGATCTTCCCGCTGAGACAGACACTTTTGCGATTAAGAAAAAAAAGTCGTCTGCAATGTCGAATGGAATTTTTGCAGCTACAGCCTCATTTATCATAGGCTTGCTCGTAGTTTACCTAACATGGAGTATTAACAACGATGCTGCTTTTTTTGAAAGTTATAGCTTTATTGAAAAGGAAGACGGTTGCCATTTCTACACTAAGGATGATAGTCATGATAACAACGAATATTATCTTAAATATAAATCTCTTATTAAAGACTCCGGTTTGAATTGTAAAAACTATCCCTGGATCTATTTTCCAACATCACCGACCTCACCATCACTCGCTGCTTTAGTCTGCAAGAGTAAATTCTCGACAACATTATCGCCAGGATGCATTTCACTTTTAATCAGGGGAGTAAACGGTGACTAAAAAAACAATCTTCTTTTTAAGCCTGTTTTTTATAAGTGTAGGGATTGTAGCGGGATATCTTTATTACTCGTTGCTTATAAAAAACAGAAGTGCTGAAAGTTGCAGCGCTTCTATGATTGTTTTTCATAAAGGAACACAAGCCAACATTACATTCGATTTTATGTACAATAAAGAAAAAAGAAGTGGAATCGTTTCAGTAAGCGGAAGTTACCTTGAAAACGCTCACCCAGAAGGCACTATACGAAGAGATATCTCCTTTACCTGGACCGAAAATCGCGGCACTTACACTTTTCAGTCATCCGGCATAAACAAAGTCGATAGCTTAGAAACCTTGCCGGATAAAGTCATCGCGACTGTTTTACCCAGTTTTTACGTTTATCCTAATAAAAGCATCACGTATTCAATCCATCCCCAAGGATCGCAAGGATTTCTTTTCACCATCGGTAAACGGCCCCTTTTCTTTTGCGCCCGCTAAAAGTGGAGCGAGAGCCTTTAAATTTGCATGATGGGGATGACGAAACCAGTCCTCCCCTGCTTTCGTCTTTAATATCAACAACAGAACTGCTTGTGCATAAGTGCAATTCACACATTGCCCTATCCACTTACTAAGAGTGATTGCTGAATGTAACCACAGGTGATTTGCCCGGAATAAAAAAGCCCCAGCTTACTTAGTAAGCTGGGGCTTTATATTTGGCGGAAGCGCAGAGATTCGAACTCTGGAACCCTTTCGGGTCGCCGGTTTTCAAGACCGGTGCCTTCAACCGCTCGGCCACACTTCCGGTGTGAGGCGCACTATAAACATCCTCGAGTCTCATGTAAAGCCCGGGAATGTTTGTTTGCCTGAAAAACCATCAAAACCGTGCTGTTAGATGGAAATACCAGCACTATGACCGTTTATTCAGCGCATCTAGATCAGTGTTTCTTAATGTACAAATCTTTTGTCAAGTAGACACCCAAGCTATCGGGCGCAAAACCACCCACCCAAGGCTTCACCAGATGCGTACGAACATAATGATATACCGGGATTGCCGGAACATCCTCTCCGAGTATGTCCTCTGCCTGCTGATAATATTTACCACGTTCAGTAATATCCTTCGCTTTCGCTGCACTTTTCAGCGCTTCGTCATACGCCGGATTGCTATATTTACTTGTGTTTTCACTGTCACCGGTACGGAAATTATTCAGGAAAGTTGCCGCATCAGCATAGTCTGCAATCCATGCATACCGTACCGCATCGAAATTACCCGTATGCATAGTATCAAGCATGGTTTTCCATTCCTGATTTTGTAGTTTTGCATTAACACCAAGATTTTTCTGCCACATTGAGCTGGCAGCAATCGCAATCCGCTGATGTGTTTCCATCGTGTTATACAGAAGGCTAAAACTCAGTGGGTGTGTATCATTGAAGCCAGCTTCATTAAGGAGTTTTTTCGCTTCGGCAAGTCGTTTTTCCCGTGGCCATGACGCGTAATCTGGTGAAGCTATTTTCACACCGCCAATTTCCGGCTGGCTGACGACCCATGCAGGACGCTGCCCCTGCGCCATCACTTTATCCGCGATGACATCTTTATCCAACGCCATGTTGAGCGCACGGCGTACTCGAGGATCGTTAAATGGCGGCTTAGTGGTATTAAACTCGTAATAATAAGTCGCCAGTTGTGGAGCAACATGCACCTGATCGCCTAATGATTTCTTTAACTGGGTAAACTGGTTCACAGGAATAGTGTAGGTAATATCAATCTCACCAGCTTTATAACGGTTAACATCCGCAGTTTCAGCATTGATAGGAAGATAAGTGACCTTATTAATCACCGTCGCTTTATTATCCCAATAGCGGGTATTGCGTTGGGCAACAATGCGTTCATTAACGACCCAATCGGTAATCTTATAGGCACCGCTAGTGACTATATGTTCCGGTTTTGTCCATTTATCACCAAAACGATTGATCAACACGCTGTCTACCGGAACCAAAGATGGATGCGCCAGCATCGGCAAAAAGGATGCCGTAGGTTGTGTCAAAGTGACTTCCAGCGTTGAATCATCTAACGCCTTCACACCAAGCGTATCAGGCGTTTTTTTACCTAGTGCGATATCAGCAGCATTAACGATATGCATATTTCCTGGATAACTGGCATAGGGGGATGCTGTTTTCGGATCGACTAAACGTTGCCAACTCCAGACCACATCTTTTGCCGTGATCGCAGTACCATCAGACCATGTTATTCCCGGGCGTAAGTGGAAAATCCAAACCGTGTTATCTTTATTCTCCCATTTTTCCGCCAGTCGAGGTTCAATAGATCCATCTTTCTTAACTGCAACCAACCCGTCAAAAATGTCGCTAATAATGTTGAACTCGACGTCACTTTCCACCTTATGTGGATCCAACGATGCGGGTTCACTGCCATTGTTACGCACCAACTCTTGTTTTTCAGCAAGCGTTGTTCCTTCGGGTATCGTCGCTGCAAGCGCGCCAGAACACGCGCTTAGAATGCCGATAGTCAATAATGAAAGTGCAATGTGGTTACGTGTTTGTGGTTTCATGTCCTTTCGCCTTAGTAATATACATTGTCACGACGCGCTTACACTCTTAGCGCCCCAATAGTTATATAGCAATAGATTTCAGTGACATATAAGACACCAATATGGATCTCTCTCACATTTATCCCTTTATACTGTGTAGTGCTCATTCCTTCGCATGAAACACTGTGTCAGCACTTCTGCTTTATGAGTAAAGATGGGTAAAACAACTTTGTCAGCAAGCGAGACTTTTTTAGACTCTGCAATCAATTACATCTGTCATAAGAGAGTGACTCATGGATCGTATTATTACTTCATCGCGTGACGGCAATTCCCTGCTAAGTACGCACAAAGTCCTGCGTAATACCTATTTTCTTTTAAGCTTGACGCTGGCGTTTTCGGCAATTACGGCGACTGCTAGCACCGTATTAATGTTGCCTTCTCCGGGCCTAATCCTGACACTCGTTGGGATGTACGGTTTAATGTTTCTAACTTATAAACTGGCGAACAAACCGACCGGTATCCTGGCTGCATTCGCGTTCACTGGTTTCCTCGGCTATATCCTGGGGCCAATGCTTAATGCTTACCTCTCAGCCGGAATGGGAGATCTGATTGGCCTGGCACTCGGCGGCACCGCATTGGTCTTTTTCTGCTGTTCCGCATACGTGTTAACAACACGCAAGGATATGTCTTTCCTCGGCGGCATGCTGATGGCGGGCGTAGTGGTGGTACTGATTGGCATGGTCGCGAATATCTTCTTGCAGTTGCCTGCGTTGCACCTGGCTATCAGCGCCGTATTCATCCTGATTTCCAGCGGCGCTATCCTGTATGAAACCAGCAATATCATTCACGGCGGTGAAACCAACTACATCCGCGCCACTGTCAGTCTTTATGTGTCGCTCTACAACATCTTTGTCAGCCTGTTGAGTATTCTGGGTTTCGCCAACCGAGATTAAACAAGACTGATTCCCGCTTAGCCCCGCTTATGCGGGGCTTTGTTTTTTGCTACACTCCCGCCGTTGTTGACTAACGCTGCGAAAAATTATGTTGATCTTTGAAGGTAAAGAAATCGAAACCGATAGCGAAGGCTATTTAAAGGACACTACGCTGTGGAGTGAAACCTTAGCGCCTCTCATCGCAGAGCAAGAGAACATAATCCTCTCTCCTGAACACTGGGAAGTGGTGCGATTTGTGCGTGAATTTTACCTGGAATTCAATACTTCTCCCGCCATTCGCATGCTGGTAAAAGCGATCGCGAATAAATTCGGCGAAGAGAAAGGCAATAGCCGCTATTTGTACCGCCTGTTTCCAAAAGGGCCTGCTAAGCAGGCGACAAAGATCGCTGGTTTACCAAAACCGGTGAAGTGCATCTAATAGCGAATACCGAAGTTTGTCCATTCCCTGCCGGGTTGATGCGGTTCAGCAAGGACTCTATCAACCCGGGCACTACGCGGTCCACCCGCTTTTAGCCACGCAATCAGCTGATTCACCGCTTGTTCGTCGCCGCACGCAACCACTTCGACGCTGCCATCATCAAGGTTACGTGCATACCCCGTTAAACCCAGCCTCTGCGCTTCGTGTTGTGTGGTATAGCGAAACCCGACGCCCTGCACCATTCCGTGTACCCAGGCAATTGTGCAGACATGTGCCATCTTTGACCCCCTTTCTACTCAGGCTCGTTGCATTTGCCCGGTGAACCCGTGACAATAGCGCCCATTTTCTTCAGTTTATAGAATAGCCGAATATGAGTGTACGTTTAGTGTTAGCCAAAGGGCGCGAGAAATCATTGCTGCGCCGTCATCCCTGGATTTTCTCCGGCGCTGTCGCGCGAATGGAAGGCAAAGCCAGCCTCGGTGAAACGGTTGATATTGTCGATCATCAGGGCAAGTGGCTGGCGCGTGGAGCATTATCTCCTGCATCGCAAATTCGTGCTCGCGTCTGGACTTTCGATAAAAATGAAAGCATTGATATCGCGTTCTTCACCCGCCGCCTACAGCAAGCGCAGCAGTGGCGAGATTGGCTGGCGCAACGCGATGGTCTGGACAGCTATCGACTGATTGCTGGTGAATCAGATGGGTTACCAGGCGTAACCATCGACCGTTTCGGTAATTTTCTTGTCCTTCAACTTCTTAGCGCTGGCGCAGAATACCAGCGTCCAGCCATTATCTCAGCGCTCCAGTCTCTCTATCCACAATGCGCAATTTACGATCGCAGCGATGTTGCCGTGCGAAAAAAAGAGGGGCTGGAACTCGCGCAAGGGCTGGTGGCTGGCGAACTGCCGCCCGCGTTGTTGCCTATCAAAGAGCACGGCATGAAGTTGTTTGTCGATATTCAGGGCGGGCACAAAACCGGTTACTACCTCGATCAGCGCGACAGCCGGCTGGCAACACGTCGCTATGTGGCAGACAAGCGCGTATTAAACTGCTTTTCCTACACTGGCGGCTTTGCCGTTTCCGCACTGATGGGTGGATGCCGCCAGGTCGTCAGTGTCGATACTTCGCAGGAAGCATTGGATGTCGCAAAACAGAACATCACTCTGAATGAGCTGGATTTAAGCAAAGCAGAATTTGTTCGCGACGACGTATTCAAACTGCTGCGTAAATATCGCGATCAGGGCGAAACTTTCGATGTCATCGTAATGGATCCGCCAAAGTTCGTGGAAAACAAAAGCCAGTTGATGGGTGCATGTCGCGGTTATAAGGATATAAATATGCTGGCGATCCAGCTCCTGAATCCCGGCGGTGTGCTGCTTACTTTCTCCTGTTCCGGTTTGATGACCACCGATTTATTTCAGAAAATCATAGCTGACGCCGCAATAGATGCTGGCCGTGATGTACAATTTATAGAACAGTTCCGTCAGGCCGCCGATCATCCTGTGATCGCTACCTACCCGGAAGGGCTGTATCTGAAAGGGTTTGCCTGCCGCGTTATGTAACTTGAAATTTGGAACCGCGCCCGCATATCTGCGGGTATGTAAGGTTCCCGGGAGGTGACAATGATTGCCAGCAAATTCGGTATCGGTCAGCAAGTTCGCCACTCACTGCTGGGGTATCTTGGCGTAGTGGTCGATATCGATCCTGAGTATTCACTGGACGAGCCGTCAGCAGACGAACTGGCGGTGAACGACGAACTCCGCGCACTGCCCTGGTATCATGTCGTGATGGAAGATGATGATGGCCAGCCAGTGCACACATACCTGGCAGAAGCGCAGCTGACAAGCGAAATTACGGATGAACATCCGGAGCAGCCATCCATGGACGAACTGGCGCGCACCATTCGCCGACAGCTTCAGGCTCCGCGCCTGCGCAACTAAAAATACCCCGCCAGATGCGGGGTATTTTTTATTTCGCCAGACCGAGCCGCGGGATCTCAATCGCCGGGCAGCGATCCATCACTACACTTAACCCCGCCTCACGCGCCAGCACGGCGGCTTGTTCATTAATCACCCCTAATTGCATCCAAAGCGTTTTCGCGCCAACGGCAATCGCCTCTTGAGCAACTCCCCACGCCGCTTCCGAATTACGAAAAACATCCACCATGTCGATCTTTTCTGGCACATCGGCAAGCGTTGCATAGCCTTGCTGCCCAAGAAGAGTAGTGCCTGCTACTTTCGGCGAGACGGGAATCACATGATAACCCTGGTCCAACAAATACTTCATTACGCGATAGCTTGGTCGATCGGGTTTATCACTCGCACCAACCAGCGCAATAGTTTGGGTCGACTGTAAAATAGCGGCAATATCGGTTTCTTTCATGTTTTCCTCCCGGCGATGTCACCAAAGTGTAAATCAAACAGACCCACTCGACCATTTTCAGATTTTTTTATCCACTTCTCTTGCAGCATCAGACGCTTCCAGTAATCTGTAGCGAAAATCACTGACGGAAGCGGATTATGGAATCAACCACTCGCACCTTACCCGTGCGCAAACATATTGCACTGGTCGCACACGACCACTGCAAGCAATCATTAATGAAATGGGTAGAACGTCACCAGCCTGTACTGGCCAAGCATGAGCTCTATGCGACTGGTACAACCGGAAATTTGATTCAGCGAGCAACCGGCCTTGAAGTCAACGCCATGCTGAGCGGCCCGATGGGCGGCGACCAGCAAGTCGGCGCATTGATTTCAGAAGGCAAAATCGACGTACTGATTTTCTTCTGGGACCCGCTTAATGCTGTCCCGCACGATCCTGACGTGAAAGCCCTCTTACGTCTTGCAACGGTGTGGAATATCCCGGTTGCGACCAATTTATCTACCGCTGATTTTATTATCGACTCTCCGCAGTTTAATAACAGCGTCGACATCCTCATTCCGGACTACCAACGTTACCTCGCTGAGCGTCTGAAATAAGTCCCGGCGGCCGCAGCGCGCGGCCGTCTTCGTTTCATGGTTTTCGCGCGACTGGCACATCCAGCGATTTTAACGTGTCGACAAAGCGTGACGGTTCATCTTTATCAAACAACAGCCAGACGCGATGGCGTGCGCGCGTCAACGCGACGTACAACAATCGCCGCTCTTCCGCATCAGGGAACTCTTCCGCCTGCGGCAGCAAGGCTTGCTCCATAATGGATTCACGCGCTGGGGCAGGAAAACCATCCGCGCCCTCTTTCAACCCCACCACAATAACATAATCCGCTTGTTGCCCTTTACTGGCGTGGATAGTCGTAAAATCGAGCTGAAGTTTCGGCCAGCGGGTGGCTGCTTTCTCCAGAACGGCAGGTTTTCCATGGTGATAACGCGCCAGAACCAGAATCCTATCTTCTGGCGTTGCATATCCGCTGAGTTTATCTAATAGCGCATCCAGCTGATCCTGCGCCATCAGCGTCACTGCGTTTTTATCGCCTGTTTTCAAGCTGTTCAGTGGTTTTGCAAGCTGCCATGGATTCTGCTGAATAAAACGATTTGCCACTTCACCAATGCGTGAATTGAAGCGATAAGTCGTATCCAGTGCGCAGAGATCACCTTCACCAAAATAGTCATGGAAAGCGGTGGTTAAGGAAAGTTGCGCGCCGCTGAAACGGTAGATAGCTTGCCAATCATCACCGACAGCAAACAGAGTTGTTTGCGAGTTTTGCTTACGCAACGCAGCCAGCAAAGCCGCGCGCTGCGGTGAAATATCCTGAAATTCATCAACCAAAATATGCTTCCATGGGCTAATAAAACGCCCTTTTTCAAGCACATTAATCGCTTGATGAATCAGCCCGGAAAAATCGACGGCGTTTTCAGACTTTAGCTCGGCTTTCCACGCTTTTAAAATCGGCGCCATCAATCTGATGCGTTTACTGAACAGATCACGAACTTCATCTGGTGCGCCAGCGATCATCTCCGCCTGTGCACCACCATGCATACGCATCAGCCCAATCCAACGATCGAGGCGTGGAGCGATGCGGCGTTGCAATTTTGCATCTTCCCAAAAATTGCCTTCAGGGACTTCCCATTCCATCTCTTCTTCCAGCCACTGACGCCACCCTTTCGCCTGTGCTTTCTTTTCACTGCACTGCTGGCACCAGGTGTCTGTTAGCAAGGACAAGCGAGCCGACGTATCATTTTCCAGCTCGCTTAACGCGGGCACCTTTTTGCTTCCCTGGGAGATGATATACAACGCCAGCGCATGAAAAGTGCGCGCGGTAATCTCTTCGGTATGTAGCCGTTGCTGGATACGCTCATCCATCTCCTGGGCAGCTTTGCGACCAAACGCAAGCAGCAGGATTTGATCCGCCGAGGCTTCGCCACGAGCCAGCAACCAGCCGGCTCTGGCTACCAGAACCGAGGTTTTTCCGCTCCCCGCACCAGCAAGCACTAATAAAGAGTGCTCACCGTTGACCACGGCCCGCGCCTGCGCCGGGTTTAAAGGAGATGTTTCAACTTGCTCAAAAAAAGCGGCGTACTGAGTAACCATCGTTTCAGTATAAGTTTGATTGTGCTGTGTCCGGCGCTTCTCAACATCCGTTAACCACGACTGGCACTGACGCCAAAGCTCACGGCAATTATCAAACTCCGGTAATCGGCTTGTTGGAATCGGCAACGCAGCAAACTCCTGCTGCAATTGCTGCTGTAACCCTTGAAGTTGCTTGCGGGTAAGCCATTTCGTTGGCTCAATACGCCCGGAAATCAGCGCCAGTTGCTCAGATAAAACCCCGGCAGCGACCTCGCTCATTTCCGCGCTCCACCGGTTCCAGCGCTCATTTAAGAGATGGTAAAAACGCTGTGTTTCGCTCCATTCCGTTCCGTGAAGACGAACCACTTTGTTGTCGGCAAGCTGAAATTCCATTTCGCCCCACACCAACCCACGCTTGCATTCAATCGCCAACAACTGATTGAACGGGATAAGGTATTCGTGTCTGTCACCTGCCACTTTAATGCCGGCGTTCAGAATGACTGCGCGATCATAAGGGTGTTGCGCCAGACGTTTTCCCAGTGAGGTCGCTTTCAGTTCCATGACTTATCGTTCTCAACTTGTGACAATAATTGCCAGTTTACCTGCCAGAGAATTGGCGCTCCAGCCCAAATAATCGTTACAATTACCGGCATTCACTACCGACCGGTTTGTACTGAGGTTTTATGCGTACTGTTTTGAATATTCTAAATTTTGTGCTTGGTGGTTTCGCCACTACACTCGGGTGGCTACTCGCTACAATAATTAGCGCCCTGCTCATTATCACTCTGCCGTTGACGCGTTCCTGCTGGGAAATCACAAAGCTCTCACTTATCCCCTGGGGAAATGAAGCCATTCACATTGATGAACTCGAACCGCAGAGCAAAAACAGCCTGCTAAATGCGGGTGGGACATTATTGAATATTGTCTGGTTTGTTCTGTTTGGCTGGTGGCTATGCATTATGCATATTACCGCCGGTATTGCTCAGTGTCTTACCATCATCGGCATTCCCGTTGGCGTCGCGAACTTTAAAATCGCTGCGATTGCACTGTGGCCAGTTGGCCGTCGGGTGGTATCTGTAGAAACCGCTCGCGCAGCCCGTGAAGCCAATGCGCATCGTCGCTTTCAATAATCGGATCGCTTGCCACTATGTTAAGTCCTCTGCTTCGCCGTTATACATGGAACAGTGCCTGGCTCTATAACGTCAGAATTTTTATTGCGCTTTGCGGGACTGCTTTGCTGCCCTGGCTACTCGGCGAGGTGAAACTGACCATCCCGTTAACGCTTGGCGTCGTTGCCGCCGCACTTGCCGATCTGGATGATCGCCTGACGGGGCGTCTGAAAAACCTGATAATTACGCTAGTGTGCTTTTTTATTGCGTCTGCATCCGTGGAGTTACTCTTCCCGTGGCCATGGTTGTTTGCGCTTGGGCTAGTGACATCCACCATTGGTTTCATCTTGCTTGGCGGGCTTGGACAGCGTTACGCCACCATTGCTTTTGGGGCACTGCTCATTGCGGTCTACACCATGCTGGGGATTTCCCTTTTCGAACAGTGGTATCAGCAACCACTACTGCTGTTGGCCGGTGCCATTTGGTTTAATTTGCTGACGCTGGTTGGACATCTGGTTTTCCCCATTCGCGCTCTACAAGACAATCTGGCGCGTTGCTATGAACAACTGGCGCAATACCTTGAACTGAAATCACGTCTATTCGATCCGGATATTGAAGATGATAGCCAGGCGCCGCTCTATGATTTAGCACTGGCGAATGGCCAGTTAGTGAACACGCTCAATCAAACCAAAGCCACGTTGCTCACGCGTTTGCGCGGAGATCGTGGGCAGCGCGGCACACGTCAAACATTGCATTACTATTTTGCGGCGCAAGATATTCACGAACGCGCCAGTTCGTCGCATATCCAATATCAAACACTGCGCGAACACTTTCGTTATAGCGACGTGATGTTCCGCTTTCAGCGCTTACTTTCCATGCAATCACATGCGTGCGCTCAGTTATCACGCGCCATTTTGCTACGCACTCCGTATCAACACGATACTCGCTTCGAACGGGCATTTACCCACCTTGACGCGGCACTTGATCGTCTTCGTGCCGATGGCATCACGCCTCAGGAGCATATAAAAGCACTTGGTTTTCTTCTGGATAACCTAAGGGCTATTGACGCTCAATTGGCAACTATTGAATCAGGGCAGCCACAGCACGCATTATCAAATGACACTGAGAATCAGCTTTCGGATGATAGCCTGAGTAGTTTCAACGACATACGGCAACGGTTACGTAATAATTTGACGCCAGAATCTGCCCTCTTTCGACACGCAGTGCGCATGTCGGTGGTGTTATGTATCGGTTATGCTTTTATCCAAATAACGGGGCTACAGCATGGTTATTGGATCTTGCTGACCAGTCTGTTTGTCTGCCAGCCGAACTATAACGCCACTCGCCACCGCCTGAGGCTGCGCGTAATTGGTACGCTGATTGGGGTTGCGATCGGATTGCCGGTACTTTACTTCGTTCCATCACATGAAGGGCAACTGATACTCATTGTCATCACCGGCGTTCTGTTTTTCACATTCCGAACAGTGCAATACGCTCATGCCACGATGTTTATTACATTGCTGGTGTTGTTGTGCTTTAACTTACTGGGCGAAGGATTTGAAGTCGCGCTTCCCCGTATTCTTGATACGCTCATAGGTTGTGCTATCGCCTGGGCGGCGGTGAGTTTTATCTGGCCGGACTGGCGTTTTCGACACCTGCCCCGTGTCACAGAGCAAGCCTTCGACGCGAACTGCCGCTACCTTGATGCCATTCTTGAACAATACCATCAGGGACGCGATAACCGTCTTGCTTACCGCATCGCCAGACGTAATGCTTATAACCGTGACGCGGAACTGGCATCGGTCGTTTCAAATATGTCTTCCGAACCCGGAACCTCACCTGAACTTCGCGATGCCGCGTTCCGTTTATTGTGTTTGAATCATACCTTTACCAGTTATATTTCCGCACTTGGCGCACATCGTGAGCAGCTATCCCAGCCGGATATTCTACGTTTGCTTGATGATGCAGTCTGCTATGTTGACGATGCCCTGCATCACCTACCAGCAGACCAAAAACGTGTTCAGGATACCCTTGTCGATCTATCCCAACGCATTAAACATCTGGAACCGCGCCCGGATAGCAAAGAGCCACTGGTACTGCAACAGATTGGCCTGCTGATCGCTTTATTGCCTGAAGTGAGCCGTCTGAAAAGCCAAATCACTCAATAAGGGTTTGCACCTTTCTTCAAAACACCCTTAAACCACTCCATCAGTTCCCGGCGTCGAGGCGCCGGTAACGCAGCCTCATGAAGCCCAACAATTGCGCCCTCCAGTGCGAGAAGCACTTTTGCGCTCAGATGCTCATTTGTTTTTCTCAATCTAAGCCAACAAACTTTCGCCCCGAGCATTCGCAATGTATGTGCATCCAGAACACCTGCTTCATGGAGTTGGGCTTCAAGTTGAAAAGTTAGGTTAGGCAGATCGCGCAACCGCGTCCTGGCACTGCGCCGATCTTTATCACGCCGGGCAGCATCGAGTGAAAGTGCCGAAAGTTGCAGAAGTAGCGAGCGATCGCACCACAAACTCTCGCTAACGAAGTAGTAATTTAACGAAACCTGACGCCCGCGTTTGTTGAATACCAGCAAAGGAGCATCTTGCGTAACCGTGTATTGCGCACTCTCGTCACATGCTCGAAGGTAGAGTTCCCCCTCGGCAACCATCGCGAAAACAGTTTTATCCACAGACAAGCTGTAACCGCCAAAATGAGCGCGGTGACAAATTGTTCCGAGAGGCATGAGGTATTCGCGCGACTGATATATCCGTTGATAAGATAGGTCTTCCATGATTTTTCCCTTATAAATCACGTAGTAAAAGATAGTTTGTGATTAGTGAAACCATTATGCAGGAACATAGGCAACTGTGAGCAAGACAGCAAGCAAATTTTTCATTACATGACGGGGACGAAACAAAAATGCGAGATAGTTTCAGAAAATGAGGTTGATCTCTGAGCATGCAAAGGTTACTGTATAAACATACAGTAACTCACAGGGCTGGATTGATTATGTACACTTCAGGCTATGCTAATCGTTCGACAACACTCGCTTCTACACTCAACAAATTGAATCACGTTGAGACCTCCAGCATCACTACCGGGCTGATTAGCGAAATGGTCTATCGTGAAGACCAGCCCTGGATGACGCAGCTGCTTTTACTGCCTTTGCTGCAGCAACTCGGGCAACAATCCCGTTGGCAGCTTTGGTTGACGCCTCAACAAAAGCTCAGCCGTGAGTGGGTGCAATCCGCTGGGTTACCCCTCACCAAGGTAATGCAGGTGAACCAGCTCTCTCCAAGCGTAACGCTGGACTCAATGATCAAGGCACTGCGCACCGGCAACTATAGCGTTGTTATTGGCTGGCATTCTGAAGAGTTGACGGCTGAGGAACATAGGCTATTAGCTATGGCGGCAGAAGAAGGCAATGCGATAGGCTTCGTTATGCGCCCAATACGCCACGATCCTCTGGCTGCGAGACAGCTTTCTGGGATAAAAATTCACTCGAATTTGTATCATTGAGTAAATTTAAGAGTTTTCCTAGGATAATTTTTGCGTAAGGGCAGGGCTTAAAATTTATCGTCAAAATACAGCGCGAAAGCCTGTGTAGCGCGCTTTGTACGGAAAGAGCCGTGGCGAAATATTTATCAGAAGTGTTAAATATTGTGTATACAAAGCCTTTTTTTTCATATGCCTGACGGAGTTCACACTTGTAAGTTTCCAACTACGTTGTAGACTTTACATCGCTAGGGGTGCTCGGCATAAGCCAAAGATATCGGTAAAGATATCTGCAGAGTTGTCAGTGAGCAATGCCCCCGGTGAAGGATTTAACCGTGGCTTCTCAACAGAGATTCCCATGGCGATTTTTGGATGATAACGAGGCGCAAAAATGAAAAAGACAGCTATCGCGATTGCAGTGGCACTGGCTGGTTTCGCTACCGTAGCGCAGGCCGCTCCGAAAGATAACACCTGGTATACAGGTGGTAAACTGGGTTGGTCCCAGTATC
The DNA here is from genome assembly GCF_004331415.1 of Kosakonia quasisacchari. GTDB lineage: Bacteria > Pseudomonadota > Gammaproteobacteria > Enterobacterales > Enterobacteriaceae > Kosakonia > Kosakonia quasisacchari. Next base: position 162,085 of record NZ_SJOP01000013.1, on the reverse strand, counting down.
ATGACAAAGGTGCGGTATGGCAGAACGATGGCCCGACCCACGAAAGCCAACTGGGTGCTGGTGCGTTCGGTGGCTACCAGGTTAACCCGTACGTAGGTTTCGAACTGGGCTATGACTGGTTGGGTCGTATGCCGTACAAAGGCGACACCGTTAACGGCGCGTTCAAAGCTCAGGGCGTTCAGCTGACGGCTAAACTGGGTTACCCGGTAACTGACGATCTGGACCTGTACACTCGTCTGGGTGGTATGGTTTGGCGTGCAGATGCTCAGAACAACCAGGGCTTCAAAGATCACGATACCGGTGTTTCCCCGGTCTTCGCTGGTGGTGTTGAATGGGCAGTTACCCGCGACATCGCTACCCGCCTGGAATACCAGTGGGTTAACAATATCGGTGATGCAAGCACCGTTGGTGCTCGTCCGGATAACGGCATGTTGAGCGTAGGTGTTTCCTACCGCTTCGGCCAGCAGGAAGATGCTGCTCCGGTAGTGGCTGCTCCGGCCCCGGCTCCGGCTCCGGAAGTACAGACCAAGCACTTCACTCTGAAGTCTGACGTTCTGTTCAACTTCAACAAAGCGACGCTGAAACCGGAAGGTCAGCAGGCGCTGGATCAGCTGTACGGTCAGCTGAGCAACCTGGATCCGAAAGACGGTTCCGTAGTGGTTCTGGGCTTCACCGACCGTATCGGTTCTGACGCTTACAACCAGGGTCTGTCTGAGAAACGTGCACAATCCGTAGTTGATTACCTGGTTTCTAAAGGTATCCCGGCTAACAAAATCTCCGCACGTGGCATGGGCAAATCCAACCCGGTTACCGGCAGCACCTGTGACAACGTGAAACCGCGTGCAGCGCTGATCGACTGCCTGGCACCGGATCGTCGCGTAGAGATCGAAGTTAAAGGTAGCAAAGACGTTGTAACTCAGCCGCAGGCTTAAGTTTCCGTCTAAAAAAACCCCGCTCATCGGCGGGGTTTTTTATTGCCTGAAATTATATGTAGGGATAATCCCCAAACCTATTTTTTCCCGAGTAGTACCTGCAGGTCATGTTTCAGCGTGGACATCTGAGATGCGTACTTCTCCTTGTGTTCAGCATCTTCGATCAGCTGCACAATCGTTTCAGAAAGCGTTTTTCCCCTGCGTTGCGCTAACCCAGCCAGACGCTGCCAGACCACAAATTCCAGGTCGATCGATTTTTTACGCGTATGCTGATGTTCGGCGTTGAAATGCCGTTTGCGGCGGGCGCGGATAGTTTGCTTCATCCGGTTAATCAATGCCGGATTGATATGCTGCCCAATCCAGTCATTGACCTGTACGGGTTCATTTTCGAGTGTCAACAATAAATCGACCGCGTCTTTAGCGGCACTGGCTTCTATGTAGCGCGTGATTAATTCCCCTTCACGATGCTTTTTTACCAGATACTTCCATTTCCAGCCGCTTTCGAGATTTTCCAGTTGTTGATATTTCATTGCGCTCTCAACGTGACCGTGTAACTCAGTTCAGAATATCAGTTTTTTCCAACTCTGCTGAAAAGAAATCACTACCCCGGTTAAGGCAATAGCGTTCGCGTCGCGAAAGCGTGTAATCAATGTGTGCTGTACGAGCGTTTACGGTATAATCGCGCCTTTGACATCAGACTAAAAAAACGACTTTGACCATTACAAAACTTGAATGGAACGACCTGGTTCCTGATACCACCAGCTATCAGGAAGTGTTTGAATCGTCCGAAATAGCCCGCGAAACGGACTTCTCCCTGGCCGACACGCAACCCCGATTACAGTACGCGCTGGAGCAATTGCTCTATCCGCAGGCGACGTCACGCTTTTTGCTGGCTAAAGCACCAGAAGAAGCCGAATATCTTGCGCTTATTGCCAGCGCCACCGAAATGCTCATTCCTGAAGCCCGCCCATTTTCTGGCGGCCAATATCATGTTAATGGTTCAGCGATTCGCTTTGAACCTTCTGCTGATATGCAGGCAAATTTTATCGGCGACAAACCTACCGTAATCGCCGAATGGGTCGAGGCAGAACAACTTTTTGGCTGCCTTCGCCAGTTTAATCAGGAAATCACTTTGCAACCCGGTCTCGTCCACCAGGCAAACGGTGGGGTGCTGATTATTTCCTTACGTACTCTGCTCGCGCAGCCGCTTCTGTGGATGCGCCTGAAAACCATGGTAACGCAGCGTCGTTTTGACTGGGTTTCCTTTGATGAATCGCGCCCCCTGCCCGTCATTGTGCCGCCCATGCCGATGGATCTCAAAGTCATCCTGGTGGGTGAACGTGAATCACTGGCGGATTTCCAGGAAATGGAGCCGGAACTCGCATCGCAGGCAATTTACAGCGAATACGAAGAAACGCTGCAAATTGCCGATGCTGAAACAATGTCCATATGGCACCAGTGGGTCGAGCAAACCGCACGCGATGCGCACTTGCCTGTTCCTGCGGCTGATGCATGGTCAAAACTCATTCGTGAAGCCGTCCGCTACACAGGCGATCAGGAAACATTACCACTTTGCCCAATGTGGTTGTCACGGCAACTGCGAGAAGTGGCAGCCATGTCCACCGATGAAACCTTCAGCGGGGAAGAGTTCCAGACAATGCTTGCTCAGCGAGAGTGGCGTGAAGGCTTTCTGGCGGAACGCATGCAGGATGAGATCCTGCTTGAGCAAATCCTGATCGAAACCGAAGGAGAACGCATCGGTCAAATCAATGCGCTGTCCGTTATTGAGTTTCCGGGACATCCACGCGCCTTTGGTGAGCCCTCGCGAATCAGTTGTGTGGTACATGTTGGTGATGGCGAGTTTAACGATATTGAGCGCAAAGCTGAGCTGGGCGGTAATATCCACGCCAAAGGCATGATGATCATGCAAGCGTTCCTGATGGCAGAGCTGGATCTGGAACAACAGATTCCCTTCTCCGCCTCACTCACCTTTGAACAATCGTACAGCGAAGTCGACGGTGACAGCGCATCCATGGCTGAACTGTGCGCTTTAATCAGCGCACTGTCTGAAGTTCCGCTTAATCAGAGCATTGCGATCACCGGTTCAGTGGATCAATTTGGTCGCTCTCAGCCGGTCGGCGGCCTGAATGAAAAAATCGAGGGCTTCTTCGCTATTTGCCAGCAGCGCCAGCTCACAGGCAAACAAGGTGTGATTATCCCCTCGGCAAATGTGCGCCATCTCTGCCTGCATCAGGAACTCCTGGATGCTATCCAGGCGCAGCAATTTTTCATCTGGGCCGTGGATGACATGATGGATGCGCTACCCTTATTAACGGGCTTGTCGTGGGATGCCGAAGGGCAAAACAACCTTAAGCAACTCATCCAGGAACGTATCGCGCAGGCAACGCAGCAGGATGCGCGCCACCGCTTCCCGTGGCCGCTTCGCTGGTTGAACTTGTTTATCCGAAACTGATCGGACTTGTTCAGCGTACACGTGTTAGCTATCCTGCGTCCGAAACTACAAATAAGGCTTACTGAGAACATGGTAGATAAACGCGAATCCTATACAAAAGAAGATCTTCTTGCCTCTGGTCGTGGTGAATTGTTTGGTGCAAAAGGCCCGCAATTACCAGCACCGAACATGCTGATGATGGACCGTGTGGTCAAAATGACTGAAACCGGCGGTAACTTCGATAAAGGCTACGTTGAAGCTGAGCTGGATATCAACCCGGATCTGTGGTTCTTTGGCTGCCATTTCATTGGCGACCCGGTGATGCCAGGCTGCCTCGGCCTCGATGCAATGTGGCAGCTGGTTGGTTTCTATCTCGGCTGGCTCGGCGGCGAAGGCAAAGGCCGCGCGCTGGGCGTCGGTGAAGTGAAATTTACCGGTCAGGTACTGCCAACGGCAAAAACGGTGACTTACCGTATTCACTTTAAACGCATTGTGAACCGCCGTTTGATTATGGGTCTGGCGGATGGCGAAGTGCTGGTTGATGGCCGCGTTATCTACACTGCTGCTGACCTGAAAGTGGGTCTGTTCCAGGACACGTCTAATTTCTGATATCGGGTTACTTACATACCCCAGTAAAGGCGAAACCTCCGCGATGCGGAGGTTTCTTTTTTAAAGAGACAGAATCAGGCAATGACTGCCCTGTCTTCCATGGCCTCTCGCCAGCCTCCCAGCCACTCGGACCTTTGATTCAGGGTTTGGTAGGGACACATTTCCTTCGGACGCCCGGTAATACCAGCCTGATAACCACGTTGATGTGCCCGTTCCAGGCGATCGCGTTTTTGTCTCTTCATGCCTCGTTTCCCTCATTATTTGATCTGGTGGAAAAGAAAACAGTGGTCACTTAATGTGCAGCCACAGGTCACAAATACCTTGAATAGAGTTCGTCGTCAATGCGCAAAATTCACGCCAGTGTCATAAATGTGAGCTACACAAAAATTCATTTGTACAAAAAATGTGAGCTAGCACAACTAATGGTTTGTGCCCAAACATAAAAAAACCGCCATAGCTTTCGCATATAGCGGTTTTTATAGTGTTTAGATTTACTTATGGCAGACGATTTAACGCATTCGCAATACTGGCAGCTTCTTGTTGCCAACCCTGCGCCAGCATTTTCACCATTTCATCATAACCATCCTGCTGCTGTTTCAGCTCGATATGAAAGGGGCGCTTAACCAATTGTCCCTGATGTTTAAGCAACCATTCGCCGCTAACAATCACTCGCCCATCATAGCGACCATGAAAACCGGTCACTGTTACGTTTAGCGTATCTTGTTCACTCCCCAACGGCTGCGATGCGACCACCCAGCCAGGCAGCTGATTGCTCAAATTGGACACCAGCGTGTTACGCAGTTGCTGATCGAGCGGGCTTGCCCATAAATTATTCGTTGCAATGACGTACTGCACATCGCTGGTTTGGTACACCACGCCATTACCCGCGAGTAAATCAGGTACCGAAACCTGCTCAACCCACAATTGCCGATTTCCCTGCTTTTGCCCGGCCATCTCCTGCACCTTTACTTGCGACGGCGAAGGCAGTTGATAGTAGCTTTTGTTATCACCACCACTACTGCAAGCTGTCAGCAACAGCGCCAGCATCGCTAATGCGCTCTTTTTCATTCTTTTGCCCTCTTCGGCTGCGGATCGGGTTTCCCTTTCGCTTCAAACACCAGCGCGTTGCTCTTATCGTTGAGCGTTTTCAGCACCGGCTGCAGTTCACGCAGCACTTGATCGAGGCGCTGCATATCCGCCACCATTTTGTTATAAGCGGCGGAGCCCGGCTGGAAGCCCTGCATACTGCGGTTGAGCTCGCGTAACGTGCTTTGCATATCTGTGGGCAATTGCTGCATCGACTGGCTGGCGGTCAATTTATTGAGGTTATCCAGTGTCGTTTGCAGACGTTTAAGCGTTTGTTGGCTTTCAGATAGCGTGCTTGTCGCCTGCTGGATCATCGGGTTCAACGGTAAATTATTGATTTTGTCTAACGTATCCATTAACCGCTGCTGGATCTGCGCCAATCCACCACTCACTGTCGGGATAATTGGATAGCCAGCAAACTCATGCATGCCGGTGATCGCGGGGGCATTATTGTAGAAGTCGAGATCAACATACAGCGCGCCAGTAACGATATTGCCGGTCTTCAACGAGCCTCGCAAACCGCGCTTCAATAGCTCATTAAGATGTGCGCTCATATCCGGATCTTCACCCAGTTGGTTCGCCAGACGTTCCGGCTCAATACGGATCAGGACAGGAATACGGTAATCATCATTCAACGCCTGGCGCATACCTTCCGTAAAGAAAGGCACCTTGCTCACCGTACCAAGGCGGATGCCGCGGAATTCAACTGGCGCGCCGGGTTGCAATCCACGGATCGAATCTTTAAAGAACATCAGATAATCAACGTGTTCGGTGTATAGCGAATCCTGAATACTGCGCTGATCGTCATACAACTTAAAGGCGCTATTTTCTGCCACCGGCTGCCCTAAATCCATCCCGTCCGGCACATCAAAGCTGACACCGCCGCCAAACAGTGTCGTCAGCGACCCCATCTCGACGCGCATCCCGGCGGAGGTGAGATCGACGGCAATGCCACTGTCTTTCCAGAAACGCACATTGCTTGTCACCAGCCGATCGTTCGGCGCGTTAATGAATAACTGATAGCTCATGGTCCGTTTTTGCGTATCAAAGGTGCTGGTTTCAACGGAACCCACACGATAGCCGCGGAATAACACCGGATCACCAGCCGTTAATTGCCCCGCTTTATTGCTATCGAGGATCACGCGAATCCCCTTCGCATCCGGCGGCGCTAGCGGCGGGGAATCGAGCAAGTTATAGCGCTCCGGCGCATTGCCTTTCACACCGGGCTGAAGTTCGATATACGCGCCAGAAAGTAGCGTGCCAAGCCCGCTAATTCCTTCGCGGCCCACCTGCGGTTTCACCACCCAGAAAACCGAGTCATTATGCAGTAGCTTTTCCATGCCGGAATTAAGCCGCACTTTGATCTCAACATGGGTCAAATCATCGGTTAGCGTCGTGCTCTCCACGACACCGACATCCACACTGCGGCTTTTAATCGTCGTTTTACCACCGACAATCCCTTCGGCGTTAGTGGTGATTAGGGTGACTTCCGGGCCTTGATGGCTGTAATGATAGAAAAGGATCCAGGCCCCAATCAGCGCCGTCACAATCGGGAAAATCCACACGGGTGACCAGTTTCTCACCTTTTGCACGTTGGCTTCCCCACTCTTATTCTCCATGCTTTAACGACTCCTCATGGTGCGTTTGTGGCTCGCGATCCCAACTAAGACGGGGATCGAAAGTCATTGCCGCAAACATCGTGATAATAACGACTAGCGCAAACATCAGCGCACCCATCGCAGGATAAATATTCATCAGCCCTCCCATCCGCACCAGCGCAGACAGAACAGCAATAACAAACACGTCGATCATTGACCAACGCCCAACGAATTCCACTATTTCATAAATAAAATGCATGCGTTCACAGTCGCGCTTTCCATGCCCTTTCGCGTCAATACATAACCAGGCGATGCCAATCATTTTCAGCGTTGGCACCAAAATACTGGCGATAAAGATCACTAACGCGACCGGATACGAGCCTTCGCTCCACAATAAAACCACCCCGGCCAGAATGGTCGACGGCATGCGGTCACCCAGCAGATCGGTCACCATGATGGGCAGGATATTGGCCGGTAGATAGAGCATGATGGCGGTCACCAGCAGCGCCAGCGTCCACTGGATGCTGTTGCGCCGACGCACATGGCCGTGAGTATGACAGCGTGGACAAATGGGTTGGTCAATCGCCACTATCGCCGTACAACAAGGGCAGGATCGTAGCCCCTGGCGGATTCCGGGTACGCCGACATGCAAAGGTTGCGCAACACCGGGCGCAGGCGCAATGTCATCCCACAACCAGTGGCGATCTACGCACTGAAACGCCCGCAATTGCAGCAGACAGAACAGGCACCAGGGAATGAAACTGCTGCCGATGCCAATATCGCCATAAGCCATGAGTTTGACAAAGCTCACCAATACCCCAGCGAGGAAGATCTCTGCCATCCCCCAACTTTTCAGTTGAAATAACACGCGGGCAAGACCAATTTTCAGGCGAAAATTCATCGGCACGCGGTTAACCAACAGCAGGATCGTCACCAGGCAAAACGCTGGCACAAACTGCACGAACAACAGAAAGAAAGTACCAAGGCTGGCGTAATTTTCCGAGAACATGACGCCAGGGATTTCCAGCAGCGTCACCTCACTGGCCACGCCTGCCACTTTCATGTTTACAAAGGGAAAAAGGTTGGAGAGCAACAACATAAAGAGCGCGACAATAGCATAAGCAGTGGGACGCTGCCGCGGCGCGTCCCACTCGGTCGCAAGCGTTGTCCCACAACGCGGGCAAGCCGCTTTATGTCCATGCTGGAGCGTCGGTAACGCCACCAGCATGTCACATTGCGAACAAAGAATGTGACGAGTGGCGTGGTGGTGTTCACACATACAGGCTCCCTTTATGCGCCGTTTTTCAGAGCCTCCAGATACTCCCAGCGTTCAAACGCTTCCTCAAGCGCTTGCTCCGCCGAAGCCATATCGGCTAAGACTTTCTGCGTATGGTCGTGTGGCTGGCTAAAGAAACTGGCATCGGCGACCTGCGCTTGCAAATCCCCAAGCTGCGCTTCCAGCTGTTCCAGCTTTTGCGGTAATTGTTCCAGTTCACGCTGCAGGTTATAGCTTAGTTTGCTACTGTTGCGTTTGACAGTTTCTGCTTTGGCTACCGGCGCTTCCATACTTTTTTTCGCGGCATCCTGCTTTTGCATCTGCGAAGCAGCCTGCTGACCACGGGCATCGTGATAGCCGCCAACATACTGACCAATCTGACCTTCGCCTTCGAAGATCCAGCATTCGGTCACGGTATTATCCACGAACTGACGATCGTGGCTCACCAGCAGAACCGTACCCTGATAGGCGTCGATAAGCTCTTCCAGCAGTTCCAGCGTTTCAACATCCAGATCGTTAGTCGGTTCATCAAGAATCAACAGGTTGCTGGGTTTCAGGAACAAACGCGCCAGCAACAGTCGGTTACGTTCCCCGCCTGAGAGCGCACGTACCGGCGTCATCGCCCGTTTTGGATGGAACAGGAAGTCCTGCAAGTAACCCAGAATGTGGCGCGGCTTACCGTTCACCAGCACTTCTTGCTTACCTTCAGCAAGGTTGTCCATCACCGTTTTATCCGGATCCAGCTCGGCGCGGTGCTGATCGAAATAGGCCACTTCGAGTTTGGTGCCGACATGGACACGCCCGCTATCGGCTTTGAGTTGATCCAGCATCAATTTCAGCAGCGTAGTCTTACCACAGCCGTTCGGGCCGATCAGCGCAATTTTGTCGCCGCGCTGCACTTGTGTGGAGAAGTCACGCACCAGCACTTTGCCGTCGATGCCGTAGTTGACGTCTTCCATCTCGAAAACAATCTTGCCGGAGCGGGAGGCTTCTTCCACCTGCATCTTCGCGCTGCCCATCACTTCACGGCGTTCACTGCGCTCACGACGCATTGCTTTTAACGCGCGGACGCGGCCTTCGTTGCGAGTACGACGCGCCTTGATACCCTGACGGATCCACACCTCTTCCTGCGCCAGCTTGCGATCAAACTCTGCATTTTGCAGATCTTCCACGCGCAGAGCTTCTTCTTTCTCCAGCAGATATTGATCATAATTGCCCGGGTAAGAAACCAGCTTGCCACGATCGAGGTCGACGATACGCGTCGCCATATTGCGAATAAACGAACGATCGTGAGAGATAAAAATAATGGTGCCGCCGAAAGATTTCAGGAACCCTTCCAGCCAGTCGATAGTTTCAATGTCCAGGTGGTTGGTCGGTTCGTCGAGCAATAGCACGCGCGGGCCGCTCACCAGCGCGCGTCCCAGTGCCGCCTTACGCAACCAGCCGCCGGAAAGGGCAGAGAGCGACATATCCGCCGTCAGCCCAAGCTGCGCCAGCACTTCGTTGATGCGGTTCTCCAGTTGCCACAAACCGTGGTGATCCAGCATCTCCTGCACACGCGCTAACTCGGCGAGGTTTTTATCGCTCGGATCGCTCATTACCAGGTGAGAAACCTCATGATAACGCTTGAGATACTCGGCCTGCTCTTCAATCCCTTCAGCGACAAAATCGTAGACACTGCCTGTGACATTACGCGGCGGATCCTGTTGCAGGCGCGCCACCACCAAATCTTGCTCATACACAATGCGACCGTCGTCCAGGTTAACTTCCCGGTTGAGGATCTTCATCAGTGTCGATTTCCCCGCGCCGTTACGCCCAACAAGGCACACGCGTTCGTTTTCTTCGATATGCAGCTCAGCATTATCGAGAAGAGGCGCATCGCTGAACGACAGCCACGCGCCATGCATACTGATTAATGACATTTATTTATCCTTTCAGGCTGCGGTAATCAGCCAGCAGTTGTGGATCTGACGGTTACGGGCAAAATCCTGCGACTGCGTTTTTTGGGTGATTTCTTGTGCTTTAAGACCCAGTTTCGCCAGCCCGTCGAGATCCATACGGAAACCGCGTTTGTTATTGGAAAACATAATCGTGCCGCCCTTGCGCAACAGGCGTTTGAGATCTTCCATCAGCGCCATATGGTCGCGCTGTACATCAAAAGACTCTTCCATGCGTTTGGAGTTGGAGAAGGTCGGCGGATCGATAAAGATCAGGTCGAACTGCTCATCGGTCTCCCGCAGCCAGGCTAAGCAGTCGGCCTGAATCAGGCGATGCGCGCGACCGCTCAAACCGTTGAGGCGCAGATTACGCTCAGCCCACTCCAGATAAGTGCGTGACATATCCACAGTTGTCGTCGAGCGCGCGCCACCCAGACCCGCATGCACGCTGGCGCTGCCGGTATAAGAGAAAAGATTCAGGAAATCTTTGCCCTGGCTCATTTGACCGAGCATACGGCGAGCGATACGGTGATCGAGGAACAGACCAGTATCAAGATAATCGGTCAGGTTGACCCACAGGCGAGCGTTATATTCGCTCACTTCCATGAAATCACCCTTTTCATTCATTTTCTGATACTGATTGTTGCCCTTCTGCCGTTCACGGGTTTTCAGCACCAGCTTGTTTGGCGCAATCCCCAGCACATGAATGGTGGCCGCGATGATGTCAAACAGGCGCTGACGCGCTTTTTGCGCATCAATCGTTTTTGGTGCGGCATACTCCTGCACCACCACCCAATCAGCATAGCGATCGACCGCGACGTTGTAGTCTGGCAGATCGGCATCATACAGGCGATAGCATTCGATACCTTCCTGACGCGCCCATTTCTCCAGCTTTTTAACGTTCTTACGCAGGCGATTCGCGTAATCTTCCGCCATGGCAGGCGCTTTTGCTTCGCCGGTATTTTCCGCCAGATGGTAATTTTTCTGCACACAATCCAGCGGGCCGTTTTTCGCTTTGAACTGACGCTCAGCACGAAGTTGCAGGCAGTTCAGCAGATCAACCGAGGCGCTAAACAGTGACAGATTCCAGCCACCAAATTGTGCCTTCAGCAGACGACCCAACAGGCTGTGCAGCGCAATCAGCGCCGGTTCACTCTCCAGACGCTCACCATACGGCGGGTTACTGACAACCGTACCGTAGGGACCTGCTGGCAGCGGGTTACTCAGCTCAGCAACATCTTTCGCTTCGAAGGTTACCAGCTCGCCAATCCCGGCGCGGCGGGCGTTTTTACGCGCAATATCGATGACACGCGCGTCACTGTCTGAACCGTAAAAATGGGACGCGTAATTAGCCAGCCCCTCGCGCGCACGCGTTTGTGCTTCGGCTTTCACCTCTTGCCACAGCGCTTCATCGTGCTGCGCCCAACCACCAAAACCCCAGTGACCGCGGTGCAGACCCGGCGCGCGATCGGTTGCCGCCATCGCAGCTTCAATCAACAGTGTCCCGGAACCGCACATCGGATCGAGCAGCGGAGTGCCTGGCTGCCAGCCAGAACGCATCACGATCGCGGCGGCCAGGTTTTCTTTGATCGGCGCCATACCGGTGCGATCGCGGTAGCCGCGCAGGTGCAAACCTTCGCCGCTCAAATCAAGGGAGATATTCGCCGTGTCCTGGTTCAGCCAGACGTTAATACGCAGGTCCGGCATCTCACGTTCCACATTTGGACGCGGCAGGTTTTTGCGGGTAAAGCTATCGACGATCGCATCTTTTACTTTCAGCGCGCCGTACTGACTGTTACGGATTTCATCGTTCAGGCCACTAAAGTGGACGGCGAAGGTTGCGCCCGGATTAAACATCTCTGTCCAGTTGATCGCCTGCACACCAAGGTAGAGATCAAGATCGCTGTAAACCTTGCACTCCCCGAGCGGCAGCATAATGCGCGAAGCCAGACGACTCCACATCAGGCTTTGGTACAGGAGCCGCGTGTCCCCTTCAAAATGGACACCACCCTGAACAACCCGGCACTCAACAGCGCCGAGTTTTTCCAGTTCAGTTTTTAACAGCTCTTCCAGCCCGCGGGCCGTACTGGCAAACAGAGAAATCATAATCTCACTTACATTCAACGAAAATTGTTGCGCATTATAGCTAATCTGGCGTTCATGTCATAAAGTTGAGGGCTAATTTTCATCTGACAGGGGGAAGACGTGCCAACGCTTTCACGTCTTTTTATTCATCCGGTAAAATCCATGCGCGGTATCGGCCTGACACATGCGCTTGCCGACATCAGCGGCCTCGCTTTTGACCGTGTTTTTATGGTCACGCAACCCGATGGCACTTTTATTACCGCACGACAGTTTCCGCAGATGGTGCGCTTTATGCCATCACCGTTAACCGATGGTTTGCACCTGACCGCACCGGACGGCAGCAGCGCGGTGATTCGCTTTGCCGATTTTTCGCCCGAAGCCGCGCCCACGGAAGTGTGGGGTAACCACTTTACTGCGCTCATTGCGCCCGAAGAGATTAATCACTGGCTGAGCGGCTTTTTTTCGCGCGAGGTGCAATTGCGCTGGGTTGGACCTGAATTAACCCGCCGCGTCAAACGCCACGACGATGTGCCGTTATCTTTCGCTGATGGCTTTCCGTATCTGCTCGCTAATGAAGCCTCGCTGCGCGATTTACAAAGTCGTTGCCCTGCCAGCGTACAAATGGAGCAGTTTCGCCCCAACCTGGTGGTAACAGGCGCGCAACCGTGGGAAGAGGACAGCTGGAAAGTGGTGCGTATTGGCGAAGTGGTTTTCGATGTCGTGAAACCGTGCAGCCGCTGTGTGTTCACTACCGTCAGCCCGGAACGTGGGCAAAAACACCCTTCCGGTGAACCTCTCGCTACCTTACAGCGTTTTCGCACTGCGCAGGACAATGGCACCGTCGATTTTGGTCAAAACCTGATCGCGCGTAACAGCGGTGTGATTCGTGTTGGCGATGAGGTGGCGGTGTTGGCCACTGCGCCAGCGAAATTATACGGCGCTGACGAAGTGGAAGAGTCACTTATCCAGGATGCGTTACCCGCAGGAACCGTGGAAATCAACTGGCAAGGTCAAACATTTCGCGGCAATAACCAACAAGTGTTGCTGGAACAGCTGGAGAACCAGGGGATTCGCGTACCCTACTCCTGCCGCGCGGGTATTTGCGGTTGCTGCCGGATCAGTTTAGTGGAAGGTGAAGTCAGTGCGCTGAAGAAATCAGCGATTGCACAGGATGGTTCAATTCTTTGTTGTAGCTGTGTGCCGAAAACATCGCTACGACTGGAGGCTTAAACCGCCTGTTCGAGTGGAATCGCATTGGAATTCAGCTGCGGTTTAAGGCGATCGTTCATTATTTTAATCGCGTCGCCCAATTGCATGGTGCGCCCGGCAATCACTACGCCGGGTTGCGCCAGCAGGCACAACGCCGCGTTCTCACCAGGTTCAACCACCAGCAGATTCACGCACTCTTGCGTATCACTCAGCCAGACGCAAGCACCTTCGCCCGTAACAGGAGACCACTGGGAATCATGCGTCATAAAGTGCCAGCTTTTCGGCATTTGCGGCTTGAGGAAGCGAATCGCTACCAGTGCATTAAGCACAAGTTCAGCGCGCTGCTCATTGGATAATGGCAAATCGCGGCATTTTTCATCAAAGGAGAAATAAAGCGCAGCATCGTCAACGCAAAAACCAGACGGCGAGAAAGCGTCTGGCGTCAACATTTTACGGGCAAAACGAGAGCGAAATAACATGCCATTGGCTAAATCGAGCATCATGCGATCATGCTCATCATCAAAATACCAGCGCCAATTATCGTCAGGTTTAATTCGCATTTTCCTCTCCCCTTCCCCTAAACATCCTGTAACTTTTTCATCCTGTTTGCCGCCTCGTTTATTACCTAAATAATAAAAGACTAAAATGTTTAAATTAGCAACAGTGGTGGAATATAAAACAACCAGGGCGGGAAATAAAGCCCTGGTTGCACAGGAAGGGATAAAAGATTAGATATGAGTAACGATTTCTTTAATCAACGGCGGACCTTTAAAAATAAAGCCCGAATAAATTTGCACCAATGACGCACCGGCGGCGATTTTCTCGCGAGCCGCTATCACCGAGTCGATGCCGCCGACGCCAATAATCGGCAAGCGCCCTTTTAATTCTTGCGACAACCGCCGAATAATTTCCGTACTTTTTAATTGCAACGGACGACCACTTAAACCACCCGTTTCGTCACAATGTTTCATTCCCTGTACCAACGATCTTTCAAGCGTGGTATTCGTGGCAATAACACCATCAATATTGTGGCGAACTAAACTATCGGCCACTTGGATCAATTCCTCTTCAGAAAGATCTGGTGCGATCTTTACGGCTACCGGAACATATTTATGATGCAAGTTTTGCAGATCGTTTTGCTTATTCTTAATTGCCGTAAGCAGATCGTCCAGCGCTTCGCCATATTGTAGCGTGCGTAAACCGGGCGTATTTGGCGAAGAAATATTAATGGCGATATAACCCGCATAAGCATAGATTTTTTCCATGCAAATCAGGTAGTCATCTTTACCCTGCTCGACGGGTGTGTCTTTATTCTTGCCAATATTAATGCCCAGAACACCGTCGAAGCGCGATTTCTTCACGTTCTCAACCAGATTATCCACGCCAAGATTATTAAAGCCCATGCGGTTGATCAGCCCTTCAGCATCCACCAGACGGAAGATCCTCGGCTTGTCATTACCCGGCTGTGGGCGTGGCGTCACGGTACCAATTTCGATGGCGCCAAACCCCATCGCGCCCAGCGCATCTATGCACTCGCCATTTTTATCCAGCCCAGCCGCTAACCCCAACGGGTTTTTAAAGGTCAGACCCATGCATTTGACGGGTTTCTCCGGTACACGCTGACGCACGAGGGCTTCGAAAGGCGTGCCGGTAATACGCCGTAATTGCTGGAACGTTAATTCATGAGCGCGCTCTGGATCGAGCTGGAAAAGGGCTTTACGAACGAAGGGGTAGTACATGAACTCTCCTGGATTCCCGGTTGCAAACCGGGGGCGTATTATCAGTGATTACCCGGCGAAAGGGAATTGACCTGAGGCAAAAAAAGGCGATTCGACGCAATCGTTTTCTCTTACAACTCTCCTTTATGCAAATTTCAGCATTTTTTCATCGAATAAATCATTTAGCGGAATAAATCGACTCTGCCACAATGCCTTAAATTGTTATGAATGTTATCTAAAAGCAAACAATTGGTTATAAGGAGCGATTATGAGAGTTGTTACCCTGGCCGGAAGCCCACGCTTTCCTTCCCGCTCCAGCGCTTTGCTGGAGTATGCCCGCGAGCGCCTGAATGTACAGGATATCGAGGTGTATCACTGGCATTTGCAAAATTTTGCACCAGAGGATCTCATCTATGCCCGTTTCGATAGCCCCGCGTTGCAAACGTTTATTGGGCAACTCAACGAGGCGGACGGACTGATCGTTGCGACACCGATCTATAAAGCAGCTTATTCCGGAGCCCTAAAAACGCTGCTCGACCTGCTGCCTGAGCGTGCACTGGAAGGCAAAGTGGTATTGCCGCTGGCCACTGGCGGTACCGTAGCGCATATGCTGGCGGTGGATTACGCCCTGAAGCCGGTACTCAGCGCGCTGAAAGCACAAGAGATCCTGCACGGTGTTTTCGCCGATGATAGCCAGGTGCTGGATTACCAGCACAAACCCAGCCTGACACCCAATTTGCAGACCCGTCTGGATAAGGCACTGGAAACCTTCTGGCAAGCGTTGCACCGCCGGGACATTCAGGCGCCGGATTTCCATCTGCCGCAAGGAGTCGCGCATGTTTAATCTATTTAAAAGCCGCACGCAATGGCTGGCGTTAAGCGGTTTATTGACGCTTTCCGCCTGGACACAGGCCGCCGAACCGGCACCGGAGAGTTTGCGTATTGGTTACCAGAAAGGCAGCGTCAGTATGGTGCTGGCAAAAAGCTATGACCTGCTGGAGAAACGTTACCCGAACACCAAAATTACCTGGACCGAATTCCCGGCAGGCCCGCAAATGCTGGAAGCGCTGAATATTGGCAGTATCGATCTCGGCAGCACGGGCGATATTCCGCCGATTTTTGCCCAAGCCGCTGGCGCGGATCTGCTGTATGTCGGCGTTGAGCCGCCAAAGCCGAAAGCAGAAGTGATCCTTGTTGCCCAAAACAGCCCGATCAAAACAGTTGCCGATCTGAAAGGGCATAAAGTCGCTTTCCAGAAAGGTTCCAGCTCGCACAATTTACTGCTGCGCGCGCTGCAACAGGCCGGGCTGAAATTCAGCGATATTCAGCCGGTGTTCCTGACACCTGCAGATGCACGTGCCGCGTTCCAGCAAGGTAACGTTGATGCATGGGCTATTTGGGATCCTTACTATTCGGCGGCACTGTTGCAGGGTGGCGTGCGTGTATTAAAAGACGGCACCACGCTGAAACAGACCGGCTCCTTCTATTTGGCCTCGCGTCCCTATGCAGAAAAGAATGGTGCATTTATTCAGGGCGTTCTGGATACGTTTAGCGAAGCCGACGCGTTGACGCTTAGCCAGCGTGACGAAAGCATCGCGCTGTTTGCCAAAACGCTGGGACTGCCCCAGCCGGTGATTGCCACCTATTTCGATCACCGCCCACCAACAAAAATCTCGCCGGTCGATGAAACCACCGCCGCACTGCAACAGCAAACGGCCGATCTCTTTTATGAGAACCGTTTGCTACCGAAAAAAGTCGATATTCGCACCCGCATCTGGCAACCGGCCAAACAAGGAGCCAAGTCATGAGTTTAAATCTGTTCTGGTTTTTACCCACCCACGGTGATGGTCACTATTTAGGTACCGACCACGGCTCGCGCCCGGTAGATCATGCTTATTTGCAACAGGTCGCTCAGGCTGCGGATCGTTTAGGGTTCAGTGGGGTACTGATCCCCACAGGGCGCTCGTGTGAAGATGCCTGGCTGGTCGCCGCCTCGCTTATCCCGGTGACACAGCGGTTGAAGTTTCTTGTCGCCCTGCGCCCCAGCGTTACATCACCGACTGTCGCTGCGCGCCAGGCGGCTACGCTGGACAGGCTCTCAAATGGACGTGCGTTGTTTAACCTGGTGACCGGCAGCGATCCGCAAGAACTGGCCGGAGACGGCGTGTTTCTCGATCATACGCAGCGTTATGAAGCCTCTTCGGAATTTACCCACGTCTGGCGGCGTCTGCTGGAAGGCGACACCGTTGACTTCGACGGTAAACATATCCATGTGCGCGGCGCAAAACTCTTTTTCCCACCGGTGCAGCAGCCACGTCCGCCGCTCTATTTCGGCGGATCGTCCGATGTAGCACAAGATCTGGCCGCTGAGCAGGTTGACCTCTATCTGACGTGGGGCGAACCGCCTGAGCAGGTAAAAGAAAAAATTGAACAGGTGCGCGCCAAAGCCGCGGCTCACGGGCGTAAAGTGCGCTTCGGTATTCGCCTGCATGTGATTGTCCGGGAAACGAATGCAGAGGCCTGGCAGGCGGCGAACAACCTGATCGCCCATCTGGATGATGCCACGATTGCTAAAGCACAGGCCGCTTTCTCGCGCCAGGATTCCGTAGGTCAACAGCGGATGGCGGCGCTTCATGGCGGCAAACGCGATCAACTGGAGATCAGCCCCAACTTGTGGGCTGGCGTTGGGCTGGTGCGCGGCGGCGCGGGAACCGCGCTGGTGGGTGATGGCCCGACCGTCGCGGCGCGAATTAATGAATACGCCGCCCTCGGCATCGACAGCTTTATTCTTTCCGGCTATCCACATCTGGAAGAGGCATATCGCGTCGGCGAACTGCTGTTCCCGCATCTTGATGTCGCGGTTCCGCAAATTCCGCAGCCACAGCCGTTGCAACTGCAGGGAGAAACGGTGGCGAACGAATTTATTCCCCGTAAAGTGGCACAAAGCTGAGGTAATTATGGCAGCAGAAAAGAAATGGCTACTGCACATTGCCCCCTGGCTGCTGCCTGCAGGGGTTGTGGTGGTGTGGCAAATCGCCTCCTCCACCGGCTTGCTCTCCACGCGGATCCTTCCCTCGCCGGAAGGCGTGCTGGAAGCGTTCTGGACATTAAGCGTAAGCGGTGAATTGTGGCAACACTTGGCGATCAGCTCCTGGCGTGCAGCGATTGGTTTCTCGATTGGCGGCAGTATCGGCCTGACACTTGGGTTGATTAGTGGTCTGTCGCGCTGGGGAGAACGCCTGCTGGATACTTCTATCCAGATGCTGCGCAATGTGCCGCATCTGGCACTGATCCCACTGGTTATCTTGTGGTTTGGTATTGATGAGAGCGCGAAGATATTCCTCGTTGCGCTTGGCACCTTGTTCCCCATTTATATCAATACCTGGCACGGCATCCGCAACATCGACCGGGGATTACTGGAGATGGCACGCAGTTACGGTTTGTCCGGTTTTTCCCTCTTTGCCCATGTGATCCTGCCCGGCGCTCTGCCGTCGATTATGGTTGGCGTACGCTTTGCGCTCGGCCTGATGTGGCTGACGCTGATTGTGGCCGAGACGATTTCCGCCAATGCCGGGATTGGCTACCTGGCGATGAATGCGCGCGAGTTCCTGCAGACCGATGTTGTCGTGGTAGCCATTATTCTCTATGCCCTGCTCGGCAAACTGGCCGATGTGAGTGCCCAGTTGCTGGAGCGTCTGTGGCTACGCTGGCATCCTGCTTACCATATCAAGGAGGCAACAGCATGAACACTGCGCGACTCACTCAGGGGATCCCGCTGTTATTGAACGGCGTGAGTAAGCACTACGGCAATAACACCGTGCTGAGCGGGCTGGATCTGCATATTGGCGCCGGGCAGTTTGTCGCCGTGGTAGGCCGCAGCGGCGGAGGCAAAAGCACGCTGCTGCGCCTGCTGGCCGGGCTGGAAACCGCCAATGCAGGAGAACTGCTGGCGGGCAATACGCCGCTGGCGAACATTCAAAACGACACGCGAATGATGTTTCAGGATGCCCGGTTGCTGCCATGGAAATCAGTGATAGATAATGTCGGTTTAGGGTTGAAAGGCCGCTGGCGGGAAGCTGCGCAGGATGCGTTACGCGCGGTCGGGCTGGAAAAACGAGCCAGCGAGTGGCCTGCGGCGTTGTCCGGCGGTCAGAAACAGCGGGTCGCGCTGGCACGTGCGCTGGTACATCAACCGGGGTTGTTACTGCTGGACGAACCATTAGGCGCGCTGGATGCGTTAACCCGGCTGGAGATGCAGGCACTCATCACACAGTTATGGCAGGCACACGGGTTCACCGTGGTACTGGTGACACATGATGTCAGCGAAGCAGTGGCAATGGCGGATCGCGTACTGCTGATAGAAGATGGAAAAATCGGGCTGGACTTAGCCGTCGATCTGCCGCGTCCACGCCGCCTGGGATCGGTGAGGCTGGCAGAACTGGAAGCGGAAGTATTGAGCCGGGTGATGAAACGCAGCGAGTCGGAAACCGTTCCGTTACCTCAAACTCGTCACGCTTAATGTTCTGTATTAACCGGCACAGATCCGCCCATTAAGGCTTATTGCTTACGGCAAACCACGCTCTGTCGGCGTGATCAGCCACCGGTTTGGGTTCTGTCTGGTTGGCTTTGGGGTTAAATCACGAACTGGCAGACGCTTCTTTATAACGGTCTCGACGCGCCCTTTGCGGGGGAAATTATTGCCGCCTTCGGTGAAGGCGGCATTTTTATTACGCCAGTGCTTTGCTGACTTTCTCGTACAGATCGCCGGAAAGGTTCGGCAATGCTTTTAACTGCTCCAGCGCCGCACGCATCATCGCCTGACGTTTAGCGTCATAGCGTTTCAGGCGGATCAGCGGCTCAATCAGACGCGATGCTACTTGCGGGTTGCGGCTGTTCAGCTCAGTGAGCATTTCAGCCAGGAACTGATAGCCGCTACCATCCAGCGCATGGAACGCTGCCGGGTTGCTGCCAGCAAAAGCGCCAATCAACGAGCGGATGCGGTTCGGGTTGCTGAGGGTGAACGAGCGGTGTTTCAGCAGGCTGCGCACCGTTTGCAGCACATCTTCCGCCGGGCTGGTAGCCTGCAGGATAAACCATTTATCCATGACCAGACCGTCGTGATGCCATTTGTCATCGTACTCCTGCATCAGCATCTCGCGGCATGGCAGCTGTGCGGCAACAGCCGCTGAGAGCGCCGCCAGCGCATCCGTCATGTTATCCGCACTGTGATACTGCTGGCTCACCAGTTTGTCTGCCAGTTGCGCATCGCCAAACGCCAGATAGCGCAGACAAGTGTTGCGCAAGGAACGTTTGCCGATATCCGCATGTTCAACGCGGTAGCTATCGAGTTTGTGCGCGTTATACACAGCCAGACACTCATCGGCGAGTTCGGTGGCAAGCGTGCGCGTCAGCGCTTCACGTACCGCCGCGATGGCCACAGGATCGATGGTTTCAAATAGCTCGGCGATCTCATTTGCCGACGGCAGCGTCAGGATCTCCGCAGCCAGCGCTGGATCAATCGTCTCGTCCAGCAGGATCGCGCGAAAAGCATCCGCGACATGCAGTGGCAGCGACAGCGCCTGGCCTTGTTGGTGGCGCGCAACGTTCAGCTTAATATGCGTTGCCAGCAGGCTTTGCGCCGCGTCCCAGCGGGAGAAATCGTTACTTGCGTGGCGCATCAGGAAGGTGAGTTGCTGATCGCTCCACTTATATTCCAGCTTCACCGGCGCGGAGAATTCACGCAGCAGCGACGGCACCGGCTGGAAATAGACATTATCAAAGATAAACGTCTGCTCCGCCTGAGTGACGTTCAGGACGTTATGCACCGGATGACCGTCTTTCTGCAACGGGATCACTTTACCTTCGTTATCGTACAGTTCGATATCGAACGGAATGTGCAGCGGCTGTTTGTCTTGCTGCTCGGCAGTCGGCGGCGTGCGCTGGCTAATGGTCAGCGTATATTGTTCGGTGTTCGGGTTGTAATCATCGTGCACCGTAACCACCGGCGTACCGGCCTGGCTGTACCAGCGGCGGAAATGCGACAAGTCAATATTCGACGCATCTTCCATGGCCTGCACGAAATCGTCGCAGGTCGCCGCGCTACCGTCATGACGCTCAAAATAGAGCTGCATCCCTTTCTGGAAATTCTCTTCGCCAAGCAGCGTATGCATCATGCGAATCACTTCCGCGCCCTTTTCATACACCGTCAGGGTGTAGAAGTTATTCATTTCAATGACTTTATCCGGGCGGATCGGGTGCGCCATCGGGCTGGCGTCTTCAGCGAACTGCATACCGCGCATGGTGCGCACGTTATTGATGCGGTTTACCGCACGGGAACCCAGATCAGAGCTGAACTCCTGATCGCGGAACACCGTCAGGCCTTCTTTCAGGCTGAGCTGGAACCAGTCGCGGCAGGTCACTCGGTTACCGGTCCAGTTATGGAAGTATTCGTGACCAATTACGCGCTCAATATCAAGGTAGTCTTTATCGGTAGCGGTATCGGTGCGGGCAAGCACGTATTTCGAGTTGAAGATGTTCAACCCTTTGTTCTCCATGGCGCCCATATTGAAGAAGTCGACAGCGACAATCATATAAATGTCGAGATCGTATTCGAGGCCGAAACGCTCTTCGTCCCATTTCATGGAATTTTTCAGTGAGGTCATCGCCCACGGCGCACGATCGAGATTGCCGCGATCGACATACAGCTCCAGCGCCACTTCACGCCCGGAACGGGTGGTGAACGTGTCTCGCAGAACGTCGAAATCCCCGGCGACCAGCGCAAACAGATAGCAGGGTTTCGGGAACGGATCCTGCCACTGTACCCAGTGACGACCATTTTCCAGCTCGCCCTGATCAACGCGGTTGCCGTTAGAGAGCAAGAACGGATAGCGGGTTTTATCGGCAATCAGCTTGGTGGTAAAACGCGCCAGCACATCCGGGCGGTCAAGATACCAGGTAATATGGCGGAAGCCTTCCGCTTCACACTGCGTACACAGCGCTTCACCGGACTGGTACAGCCCTTCGAGCGCAGTGTTCGCGGCCGGGCTTATCTCATTCACAATGCGCAAGGTAAAACGCTCTGGCAAGCCATCGATCACCAGTTGGGAGCCTTCTTCTTTATAGTTGGTCCAGGGCTCATCATTTACGTGAATGGAAATCAGCGTCAGCTCGCCGCCATCCAGGCGCAGCGGCACAGCAGAGGCGCTATGGCGTGACACTTTGCTCAGCGCGGTGACGACGGCTTTGGCAGCGTCAAGGTCAAAGGTCAAGTCAATATCGCTAATCAGGTAGTCCGGCGCACGGTAGTCGTGGCGGTATTTGGCTTGTGGCTGTTGTGTCATAAAAAACCTTTAGCATCTTCTGTTGGTTACGACTCCAGTCTATTCCGGTTGCCGCAAACGCGCCACGCAGAATCTTCATCTTTTCAGAGGGAAAAGCTCTGTCTGCTACATTTTTATAACAGGAGGCACGAAATGCCATCGACCCGTTCTGTGCGTTATGGTGTGATCAGGGTTCAATAACCTGGTAAACAAGGTATACTCCAGCGACTATTTGCTTTGTTTATTGTACTAAACGCTCCTGTAAGAGGATGCTACTGCGCACCATGACTCAACTCGCTTTCTCTGGTCTGCAAACGCTGCTGGATACCGACGCTTACAAGCTGCACATGCAACAAGCGGTGTTCCACCACTATTATGACGTGCATGTCACGGCTGAATTCCGCTGTCGCGGTGATGACCTGCTCGGTATTTATGCCGATGCCGTCCGCGAACAGGTCGAGGCCATGCAGTCGTTGCGTCTGCAAGATGACGAGTATCTGTGGCTGTCCGGCCTCCCCTTCTTCCAGCCTGACTACCTTAACTGGCTACGTCATTTTCGTTACGACCCGCGCCAGGTCACGATCACCAACGACAACGGCAAGCTGCATATCAGCCTTTCCGGCCCGTGGCGTGAAGTGATCATGTGGGAAGTACCGCTGCTGGCCGTGATCAGTGAAGTGGTTCATCGCTGCCGTTCGCCGCAGACAGGCGTTCAGCAGGCTCTACTGCATCTGGAAGAGAAGCTGGCGGATTTTGCTGCGCGCACCGCGCAGGTTGATATGTCCGGTTTCCGTCTGATGGATTTCGGTACGCGCCGCCGTTTCTCCCGCGATGTACAACTAGCCATAGTCGAACGGTTGCAACAAGAACCCTGGTTTATTGGTACCAGTAATTATGACCTGGCCCGCCGCCTGTCGCTGACCCCCATGGGCACCCAGGCGCATGAGTGGTTCCAGGCACACCAACAGATCAGCCCCGATTTGGCCACCAGCCAGCGCGCAGCACTCGCGGCATGGCTCGAAGAGTATCCAAACCAGTTGGGGATTGCGTTAACAGACTGCATTACGATGGATGCGTTTTTACGTGACTTCGGCCCGGAATTCGCAACCCGTTACCAGGGTCTGCGCCATGATTCTGGCGATCCAGTGGAATGGGGTGAAAAAGCCATTGCCCACTATGAGAAGCTCGGCATCGATCCTCTGTCGAAGACGCTGATATTCTCGGACAATCTCGATCTGAACAAAGCGCTGGATCTCTATTGCCACTTTGCCGAGCGCGTCAAGCTGGGCTTTGGTATCGGGACACGCCTGACGTGTGATATTCCCGGCGTGAAACCGCTGAATATTGTTATCAAACTCGTTGAATGCAACGGAAAACCGGTGGCGAAATTATCCGACAGCCCCGGCAAAACTATCTGCCACGACAAGGCGTTTGTCCGCGCACTACGCGAAGCATTTGACCTGCCGCAGGTCAAAAAAGCCAGTTAATCACCGGGAGCCTGAATGCTCCCTTCTTTTTTGCCGATAATTTATTAATTGTTCCTGCGAATTCTGCTTGTCTGATGGCGTACGCCAGGTAACATAGATATCCCCCCTTATCGGGCGGACAAGTGTTTATTTTTTCCGACTATTAACAGAGAGAATATTATGAGCGTTGTGCCTGTAGCCGACGTATTCCATAGCCGCGTTGCCGTTGACAGTGAAGTCACCGTACGCGGATGGGTACGCACCCGCCGAGATTCTAAAGCTGGTATCTCCTTCCTCGCCGTTTATGACGGCTCCTGCTTTAATCCTGTACAGGCCGTTATTAATAATTCTCTGCCCAATTACAATCAGGACATTTTACGCCTGACTACCGGTTGCTCGGTAATTGTGACCGGCAAAGTTGTGGCCTCACCGGGCGAAGGTCAGAGTCTGGAAATTCAAGCCACATCTGTCGAAGTCACCGGCTGGGTTGAAGATCCGGATACCTACCCGATGGCGGCCAAACGCCACAGCATTGAGTATCTGCGCGAAGTTGCCCATTTGCGCCCGCGCACCAACCTGATTGGCGCGGTTGCGCGCGTTCGCCATACGCTGGCGCAGGCGCTGCATCGCTTCTTCGACGAACAAGGTTTCTTCTGGGTCTCCTCGCCGCTTATCACCGCGTCAGATACCGAAGGCGCGGGCGAAATGTTCCGCGTCTCCACGCTGGACATGGAAAACCTGCCGCGTACTGCGGAAGGCAAAGTTGATTTTGATAAAGATTTTTTTGGCAAAGAAGCATTCCTGACCGTTTCCGGTCAGTTGAATGCTGAAACCTATGCCTGCGCCCTATCCAAGGTTTATACCTTCGGCCCGACTTTCCGCGCAGAGAATTCCAACACCAGCCGCCACCTGGCAGAGTTCTGGATGCTGGAACCGGAAATCGCTTTCGCCAATCTCGACGATAACGCCCGTCTGGCTGAAGCGATGCTGAAATACGCCTTTAAAGCGGTTCTGGAAGAGCGTCTGGATGATCTGAAATTCTTTGAAGAGCGTGTGGACAAAGACGCGATTGGTCGTCTGGAGCGTTTCATCGCGGCAGATTTCGCCCAGGTAGATTACACCGATGCGGTCGCCATTCTCGAAAAATGCGGTGAGAAGTTCGAGAACCCGGTTTATTGGGGCGTTGACCTGGCTTCTGAACATGAACGTTACCTGGCCGAGAGACACTTCAAAGCGCCGGTGGTAGTGAAAAACTACCCGAAAGATATCAAAGCCTTCTATATGCGCCTTAACGAAGATGGCAAAACCGTGGCGGCGATGGACGTGCTGGCACCGGGTATCGGTGAAATCATCGGCGGTTCGCAGCGTGAAGAGCGTCTTGATGTCCTGGATGCCCGTATGGCGGAAATGGGACTGAATAAAGAAGACTACTGGTGGTATCGCGATCTGCGTCGTTACGGCACAGTACCGCACTCCGGTTTCGGTCTCGGTTTTGAACGCCTGATTGCCTATGTGACCGGCGTACAGAACGTGCGTGATGTAATTCCATTCCCGCGCACGCCACGCAGCGCAACGTTCTGATGTTCTAAAGGCCAGCGTTATCGCTGGCCTTTTTCATTTATGTGACACCCGTCAACTTTTATTAACAGCACCTCAGCGCCCTCATCGAATTTCACTGCTTTTTTACCCTTCTTTGCACATTTTTACGCCTGAAAACCTTCACTACAAAAAACACCCCATCCTTTTATTGCGGGATATGTCAGCCTGTTAATTAGCACTTTTGGTTAAAATTCACACAGACATCCAGATGGCTGAATGTCATTATTAGAAAAAACGTGCCGCAGACATTTACTGGATAAGAAAAGCCTTTATCTTAATTAAATATAAGTAATTCATATAAATAGTAATAAACACGCTCAATAAACCAGCACTCTGTGCCGAATTTTGAGATGGTTCACAAAGTTCCCTTAAATACACAAAATCTTACACAATATTTCTTTTTGTTACTGCTTTAATACATTTGTAGCACTTTCAGACTAGCGAAACGTTGTTATGTTTGGAAAGATGCCTTTCAGACACAGAAAGACACCAAACTCTCATCAATAGTTCCGTAAATTTTTATTGACGGAATTTATTGGCGGCAGTGGCAGGTGTTCAAAAAAAACCAATGAGGGTAATAAATAATGATGAAGCGCAATATTCTGGCAGTGGTTATCCCTGCTCTGCTGGCAGCCGGTGCAGCTAACGCTGCAGAAATCTACAACAAAGACGGCAACAAAGTAGACATCTACGGTAAAGCTGTAGGTCTGCACTACTTCTCTAAAGACAACGGTGCCAACAGCTACGGCGGCAACGGCGATAAAACTTACGCTCGTCTGGGCTTCAAAGGCGAAACCAAAATCAACGACCAACTGACCGGTTACGGCCAGTGGGAATACAACTTCCAGGGTAACAACTCTGAAGGTGGTACCGATGCTCAGAAGGGTAACAAAACGCGTCTGGCATTCGCTGGTCTGAAATTCGGCGACGCAGGCTCTTTAGATTACGGTCGTAACTACGGTCTGGTATACGATGCAATCGGCGTAACCGATATGCTGCCAGAGTTCGGCGGCGACACCGCGAACAGCGACAACTTCTTCTCCAGCCGTAACGGTGGTCTGGCGACTTACCGTAACAGCAACTTCTTCGGCCTGGTTGACGGTCTGAACTTTGGCGTTCAGTACCTGGGTAAAAACGAGCGTGCTACAAAACTCACTGATAGTGCGGATGATATTACTCGCTCCAACGGAGACGGCTGGGCGACGTCTGTAAGCTATGACTTTGAAGGTTTTGGTATCGTTGGTGCTTACGGCGCAGCAGATCGTACCAATACGCAGGAAGCTAACGATGCGTCTGCGACTGGCTACGGCGCGGCAGGTAAGAAAGCTGAGCAGTGGGCGACCGGTATCAAATACGATGCTAACAACATCTACCTAGCAGCTCTGTATGGTGAAACCCGCAACGCAACACGCCTGAATACTACACCTCCGGGCAGCGTTGAGCGCAATGGTTACCTGAACAAAACTCAGGACTTCTCCGTTGTTGCACAGTACCAGTTCGACTTCGGTCTGCGTCCGTCCATCGCTTACTACAAATCTAAAGCGAAAGATGTTGCAGGTATCGGTAGCGAAGATTACATCAACTATGTTGAAGTTGGCGCAACCTACTACTTCAACAAAAACATGTCCACCTATGTTGACTACATCATCAACCAGATTGATAAAGACAACAAACTGGGCGTAGGTTCTGACGACACCGTAGCAGTTGGTATCGTTTACCAGTTCTAATAGTCACCCTCGACTGTTATATGCATATCAAACAGGGCCATTGGCCCTGTTTTTTTATGCCTGCAAGATTAATTACGATGAGTTTTGAAAAGCATCGCGCTTTTTATCGCAAACGGTTGGCAATTCCTGTGTCAGCCGTTAACCTGATAGCGGATCTCCCTTCTGTCATCAAAATGGAACCTCGTCATGTTTGAGAATATAACCGCCGCCCCTGCCGACCCCATTCTGGGTCTGGCCGATCTGTTTCGCACCGATGAACGCCCCAATAAAATCAACTTAGGCATTGGTGTCTATAAAGATGAAACCGGCAAGACCCCGGTACTGACCAGCGTTAAAAAAGCTGAGCTTTATCTGCTGGAAAATGAAACCACCAAGAACTACCTCGGTATCGACGGTATTCCTGAGTTTGGCCGTTGCACTCAGGAACTGCTGTTCGGCAAAGGCAACGCGATTATCAATGACAAACGTGCGCGCACCGCGCAAACGCCTGGCGGTACGGGTGGCCTGCGTGTGGCGGCGGATTTCCTCGCCAAAAACACCTCTGCAAAACGAGTCTGGGTGAGCAACCCGAGCTGGCCGAACCACAAAGGCGTGTTTAATTCAGCCGGTCTGGAAGTGTGTGAGTACGCTTACTACGACGCGCAAAACCATGCGCTGGACTTCGAGGGGCTGTTGAGCAGCCTGAACAACGCCCAGGCTGGCGATGTAGTGCTGTTCCACGGCTGCTGCCATAACCCGACAGGTATCGACCCAACGCTCGAACAGTGGGAAACACTGGCGAAGCTGTCCGTTGAAAAAGGCTGGCTGCCACTGTTCGACTTCGCTTACCAGGGCTTTGCTCGCGGTCTCGAAGAAGATGCTGAAGGGCTGCGCGCGTTTGCTGCGCTGCATAAAGAGTTACTGGTGGCTAGTTCATTCTCGAAAAATTTTGGCCTGTACAATGAGCGCGTCGGTGCTTGTACACTGGTGAGCGCAGACGCGGAAAGCGCCGATCGCGCCTTCAGTCAGATGAAAGCCGTTATTCGTGCCAACTACTCTAACCCGCCAGCGCACGGCGCGTCGGTGGTTGCAACCATTCTCGGTAACGAGGCTCTGCGTGCCATTTGGGAGCAAGAGTTAACGGACATGCGTCAGCGCATTCAGCGTATGCGCCTGCTGTTCGTTAATACCTTGCAGGAGAAAGGGGCTAATCGCGATTTCAGCTTCATCACCAAACAGAACGGTATGTTCTCGTTCAGCGGCCTGACCAAAGAGCAGGTGCTGCGCTTGCGTGAAGAGTTTGGGATCTACGCGGTTGCTTCAGGACGCATTAACGTCGCGGGTATGACGCCGGATAATATGTCGCCGCTGTGCGAAGCTATCGTTGCCGTACTGTAAGTTACAGCAGCAACAAAAAGGGTCGCCGAAGCGACCCTTTTTTATTTACCAGACCGGTAATTCATCCTGCAGGAACGGATTGTGCAACCGCTCATTTCCCAGCGTAGACATCGGGCCATGGCCGGGAAGGAAAGTAATATCATCGCCCAGCGGCAACAATTTGCGCTTGATGGAATCAATCAATTGCCCATGGTTGCCTTTCGGAAAATCGCTGCGCCCCACACCGCCTTTAAAAATCACGTCGCCGGAAATCAGCAAGCGGGATTGTGCATCGAAAAACACAATATGCCCCGGCGTATGACCAGGACAGTGCAATACCTGCAGCGTTATTTTACCCACTGTTACGCTGTCGCCTTCATTTAACCAACGATCGGGCGTCAGCGGCTGGCACTCATCCAGGCCAAACATCCGGCTTTGTGCCGGCAGGCCTTGCAGCCAGAACTCATCTTCTTTTTCCGGGCCGATAATTGGCACACCATAATGCTGCGCCAGTTCGGCTGCCGCGCCAACATGATCAAGGTGACCATGCGTAAGCAGGATCTGCGTGAGTGTCACGCCAGAGGCGTCCACTTCCTGAATAATCCGTTCGGCGTCACCGCCGGGATCGACCACGGCGGCAAGTTGGGTCTGCTCACACCAGATAAGCGAACAATTCTGGGAGAACGCGGTAACCGGAATAATACGATAGTTCATACTGCTCCTGTAGCTCAGCCTGAGTTTTACCAGTGCCTTACCGGCCCGGTATCAATATGCACAAAGTTGCTGCTGGGGTAGTATCCTACACCACCCGCGCGCAGAGATAACGCGGCTTTGCGAATATTACTCAGCGAAATCCCTTCAATATGAAAATCCATTGCCTGACCTTTGGTGTGATAACTCTGTTTCGCCACACCGCGGCTGTGTGCGCGGAGTTCATTGTTGGTATCAACAGAACGGTAGCCGGAGATCAGTTGCACAGGTTTGCGTGTTCCCAGCAGCCCCTGCAAACGGAAAAGATGCTCGAACAAACGAGGGTCGATGGTTTTGATTTTATTCGCGCGGTAATCACGGAAAAAATGGTTAAGTTTTGCTAATTCATCCTGAATATAGCCCCTGCCATCGAAGAACTCAGCTTTAATAGATTCACCGGTATTAAGATTACTCAGCGTCAAAATACGCGGTCGTGGCGTGGAAAGGGTTGCAAAAGCCGGTGTTGGTAAGATGGCAGCACCGAGTGCGACCCCACCCAACGCCAGCAATTTGCGGCGATTAGCGTCAAATTTATCCATGATAATAAATTCTACAGATAAGCAATGTTGAACAAAATTTATGCACTCTTTTAGCGCACGAGAGGCACCTTACCGGGCAACAAACGCCACGTCAAGGCTGCCTCATCCCAGCAAATACGGGCTCTGTGGCCTTCAGAGCCCGTTTTATGCCAGTTATTACGACAACACGCTGACTGAAACTGCTTCATTTATCTGATTAATTGTTCAGCTTTCGACAAGATTTGTGCACCCGATCGCGCCGTCAGATCATAATTGTAAATATCTGTACGATACTGCGTCCGGCCGTCGGCACCGACAAAAGCGGTCAGGTAGTAGAGATTGACTGGGATATCATGACGAATATTGACATACCGCGTATCCCCCTGTTTTAGCGCATCCGAAATCCGCGTATCGTTCCATCCCGCATCCTGCAACAGCATATTAGCGAGTTCAGAGGCTTTGTTGACGCGCACGCAGCCCGAGCTCAATGCCCGCGCCTCTTTCTGGAACAGATTATGGTTTGGCGTGTCATGCAGATAGATAGCGTCCGAGCTCGGCATATTGAACTTATAGCGTCCCAGCGAATTCTGCGCACCGGGAGCCTGCTGGAAACGGAACGGTAAATTCGCGGGAGTAATGGTCGCCCAATCGACCATATACGGGTCAACCGCTTCCTTGCTGTTCCATCCTCGCAATACGGTGTAACCGTGGCGCTCAAGGTAAGTCGGATCGTTCCAAACCTTCGGTAGAATATCATTGCGCGCCAGGGTTGGCGGCACGTTCCATGGCGGGTTAACCACCACGTTATTAAGCGCGCTACTCATCATCGGCGTTTTACGATCCGGGCGGCCCACGATCACCCGTGATGCCAGCACCTGGTTCCCGTTGAGGTAATAAACCAGCGAATATTCAGGAATGTTGACCATGATGCCGGTCGAAAGCGTGCCCGGTAGCAAACGCAAGCGCTGAATATTCAGCGCCAGCAACCCAGCGCGCTGTGAAGGACTCACGTTCAGCCAGTCACGCGTGCCTTGACCAATCACGCCATCCGCATGTAATCCCTGCCATGACTGGAAGCGTTTTACCGCTTCCACCAGTTGGCGGTCATATGCTGCGCGCGTCTGCTGCACTTTTTTCACGGGCCGGGCCGAAGGGCTGACGGCGACGTTATCACCTGGCAAGGCGATATTTGGTCCGCCATCCAGCATGCCGGTACGCTGCAGGATCTCACGCAGTGCCGGAATATCATTGCTCCACTGCCCCGGTCGCAGCGTCACCGTGCTGGTGATTTGCGGCCACGGGCGCGAATCACCGACCAACGCCAATAGCGATTGGTGCATAGCCGCATACTGCGGATGGTGCGGTGCAAGATGATTGATAAAGGCAGGCAGAGATCCATTGTCCAGCGCCAGTTGCCACTGGTTAATGACCGAAATGGCTGGTGTTGCAAGCGCATAGGGTTTGTCGCTATAAAGCCAGCGCTGCCCCTTTGACTGAATGCCCGAGACAAATTGCAGATAACCCAGCATCGCGTCAGACAGCACAACATCACGTGCCATGCCAGAAACCGCGGGATCGGTTAACAGCTCAACCCAGGTCGTGAATTGTGGTTGAAACCCTGCAATCGCCACTTCTGCCAGTTGCTGCTGAAACGCCTGTACCGCTTCACGGTTGTCCCACATTGGTTTCTGCCCGCGCGCAGCATACAACGCGGCGAGCTGATCCATATAGACCGGCGTCCAGTTGGCAGGTAATTGCGTCTGGAGTTGTGTACGCACATCGGCAACGGAAACACCGGGCGGGAAAGATTTAACGCCAATCAACATTGCCGTCGCAGGCGACTGTTCCTGCGGCTGTGGCAGCACAGTTGGCTGCTCGCCTGGCGTCGCCGTGCTATCCACCGGCACGATTTCAGGCTCATCGGCCTGCACATTAAACAGTGGAGCGAATGCGAATGCCAGGCATAAACTGAGTGCCGACATCCGACGACCATACGACTTCTTAAGCAACATCCCTTGCCCCCTGTTTCTCTTACATTGCTCGTGACTAATTCGTCACCTTTCTCTCAGTATATAAAGACAAAAAAGCATTTGCCTTACCTAATGTAAAGAAGTTTAAAGATTAAACGCGGGCTGGCAATAGCTTTCCGCAAACAAAAAGGGCGACATTGCTGTCGCCCTTTCGCATGAGACTGCTTTACGATGCATCCGCCGTGCCGGGGAGCGTTTCCGGGAGCTGGGCGGCAAAACCACGCAGACCGACAACGTGCACATGTTCATGATTTTGCACGACTTTACGAACCAGCTTGTAGGTGGTGCCTTTTTCCGGGCTGATATTTTCCGGTGCCGCGATAATCAGCTGCATTTCCAGACGTTCGCACAGCTCAAACAGTGTAGCGATAGAGCGGGCATCCAGGCGTGCAGCTTCATCAAGGAACAACAAGCGGCACGGAGAGATATCTTTGCCGCGCAGTCGACGCGCTTCATCTTCCCAGCTCTGTACCACCATCACCAGAATCGACATCCCGGTACCAATCGCTTCACCGGTCGACAGCGCACCGGATTCCGCACGCAGCCAGCCGTCGGAACCACGGTTGACTTCCACTTCCATCTCAAGATAGTTACGGTAGTCCAGCAGCTCTTCACCGATGGTTTGCGGCGTACGCTGACCCATATCGATTTGCGGATTCAGACGTTGATAGAGCTTTGCCAGCGCTTCCGAGAAGGTCAGTCGGCTGCTGTTAAACAGATCCTGATGCTGCTCGTGCTGTTCAGAAAGTACCGTCAACAATGTGGCATGGGTTTCCCGCACGTTCACATTCAGGCGCACGCTATTCACCTGGCCGAAAGAGACGCTTTGCAGCCCCTGGTTCAGCATACGGATACGGTTCTGCTCGCGCTGAATGGTTTTGCGAATAATATTCGCCACGCTACGCGAGCTGATCGCCAGCTTCTGTTCACGGGAAGTCAACTCTTCCGTCAGGCGGCTAAGCTCGATTTCCATCTGTTCGATGGCTTCAACCGGATCATCGGTACGAATAATATCCTGGCGGATACGCTCACGCAGATGCTGATATACCGCGACAAAGAACTGAATCTTGCGCTCAGGACGTTTCGGATCTTCCGACAGGCGCAGCACATCACGTAAATGTTCGTTATCCGCGACCGCCGGCCGCAGAGCGCCGAGCGCCTTATCCGACATTGAGCGTAATTCATCGGCAGAAAGGTAAGCCAGCTCGCGACGGTGCAGACGGCGTTCAACACCGCTGTCTTTCACCATTCGCATCACCGCACACCATCCTGCTTTCGCGGTGACAACCTGCTCACGCATTTCATGGTAGTCACGTTCCAGGCGGCGTAACTTACGCGTCAGGTTATCCATCTCCGCTTCGCAGAAGGTGATGGCTTTTTCCAACTGGTTACGACGCGCACGGTTGCCAGCGAGCTGAGCATGCAACTCGTCACGACGGATACGTGCTCGTTCTTCTGCTCCGCTATCAGCGCGAACGCCAATATCCTGCAGCTCTTTTTGCAGATCGTTGAGCAACTCTTTTTTGGTATCGAACGAGCTTTTCAGCGAAGCCAGTACCTGGTTGTATTGGCTGTACTGCGCTGCATGGCTGCGCATCGCTTCACGCGCTTTGGTGCGTTCCGCTTCTGCTTGCTCCAGACGCTGGCGCAATTTTTCGTTGAGATCGTTATTACCGTTAAACATTTCGGCGACATCGGAGTAGCTGAAGTGCGCACGGCGCTGTACCACTTCCGCCAGGGCGAAAGCTTGTTGACGGGCATCACGCTGCACCTGCTGTGAGGTCGCGTAATCCGTTTTTAACTGTTCAAACTGCTCCGGATCGCTTTGCAGTACGGAAACAACCGGTTCGAGCTTCGCCAGTTGGTTGCCAAACTGCTGGATAAACCGGGCTGCTTCCTGCGCTTCGTCCAGACGTTCCTGAATTTCATCCACACGATCGGCGAGCGTATCGTCGGCCAGCAAGTTGATGCGCGGCAGCAAACGGTTAAGCTGGGCAACGCCCTCTTTCGCCTGTTCAAACTGTACGCGGTTTTGCTGGTTGTCATTTTCATGGTTACTGATCGCACGCTCCAACTCGCCACGGCGGCTGCTGAGTGTGCGAATTTCCGCTTCTGGATCGTCATCAAATGCCACCGCCAGGTGGCTCCCAATAAAGCGGCTAAATGCCTGAT
This sequence comes from Kosakonia quasisacchari, assembly GCF_004331415.1. GTDB lineage: Bacteria > Pseudomonadota > Gammaproteobacteria > Enterobacterales > Enterobacteriaceae > Kosakonia > Kosakonia quasisacchari. The sequence goes on along the minus strand of NZ_SJOP01000013.1, from coordinate 128,246 downwards.
GCAGGCGTTGTGTTTTCTGCACATCAAAAGAGAGCGTGGCAAAACGTTCCGCCAGCGCTTCACGCTCCGCATGCAGGCTTTCGATACGGCTTTCGCGCGCCGCACGGCCAAACAGCGGCAGCGTTGGGAAACGTGAATAACGCCACTGGCGATCGGCGATTTTCACCACCACCGCTTTTTCCAGCTCGTCGACGCTGAACACGCTGTCATCGAAAGACTGAGGATCGCCTTCGATCAAATAGAGATCTTCCGGGCAATCTTCCAGCCCTTCCAGCATGTCAGCGACCCGTGACAGATCCGGCACCACAATCGCATGACGCGATGGCCCGTATAGCGCGGAGTAATATGGCGCATCATCAATGCTGACATCATCATAAATCTCCGACAGCAGTACGCCGCCAAAGCGCTCTGCCAGCGCATTCAGTCGACCATCTTCGGCACCGCCCGGCTGGCTTAAACGTTCGATTTCATCATCAACAGCACGTTTACGCGCGCCCACTTCATCGCGCTCAACGATAGCTTCACGCTCACGTTCCAGCAACTGCTGCAGGTACTCTGTAACGTCCTGCCCGGACTCAAACTGCTCACCGCTTTGCTCACACAGTTGCGTCAAGTTACTTTGCGCCGCCAGCCACACCGGCGCGCGCTTGGTCAGCGACTGAATGCGCGAGTGTAGTTGTTCCAGTTCCTGACGCAGCGCCATGCGTTGCTCACCAGCGGCGGAAACGTTGTCAGAAAGTGCGGCGATTTGCGCTTCCAGTTCCTGATGCAGCGCTTCAAGCTCTTGCGCGTCATATTGTTTGCCCTGTCGCTTACAGAACTCTGCCAGTAAACGCTCGGCATCCTGCTGTTCACGCAGACGCTGTTCCAGCTCATTCAGGCGCATACGCAGCGGCTGGACTTGCTCGGCCAGATGGCGCTGGTTAACGCCATCACGCAGCAGCTCACGCGCCACATCCCAGGCTTCGTTACGCGCCAGCGGGCCGTTAATCGCCGCCACTAATTGGTAAGCCTGCTCGAACTGGCTGTGCGCGGTTTGCGCCACGCTTAATTTCTGATCCAGCGACAGCAGTTTTTCCGTCGCTTCTTGCTCTTTGGCCTGGAAGGTTTCCAGCCATTCGTCTGCGCTTTCTGGCGTTAAATCCGGCAGATGACACAGCTCTTTCGCACGCTGCAACGCCTGCAAGGCTTGGTTGTACTGAATGGCACGCGTTTGCTGAACATCCAGCGCTTGCTGGTAATCGGCAAGCTGGTTTTTCAGCTCATCCACTTCAAGCTCGGCGGCTTCCGCGCGGGCCTCGTTCTCTTCCTGACGCTCGGCGGCTTCAGCAACGACTTCATGCTGTTCTTCAAGGCGAACTTGCAGTTCGTCGAGATCCGCTTCATAACGCTCGATTTTTTCCTGTTGACGCAGCGCGGTTTGCACCAGGTTCAGGTGATCGCTTGCGGCTTGATAATCGGCCTCCAGATCCCCTTCCGCACCGCTATGCTCGGAGAGTTCGCGCGCCATATCGACATGCTTATACTGCTCTGCCGCCAGTTGCTGGCGCGAGGTAAACAGATCGCGACGAAATTCGAGCGCTTTGTCCAGATGCACCCGCCGTTCGTTGGCGTGGCGCATATAGTCCGCCGCCACATAGTTGGTCGCTTCGCTGATCAAATGCTTGAACAGGTCACGATCCGACTGGGTCACGCGAATCGCTTCCAGCGTCATGCGGTTTTCACGCAGTGCCGCCTCCATATCCTGGAACGCTTTGCGCACGCCGCTGTTTTCCGGCAGCAAATAGTCGCGCAGCGAACGCGTAATGGCACTGGAAATCCCGCCATACAGCGAGGCTTCAATGAGGCGATAGAACTTGCTGCGATCGGAGGCCGAGCGCAAACGACGCGCGACAATCCCTAAGTCAAACATCAGCGCGTGGTAATCGGTGATGGAGTTGAACTGCTTGAACTGCACCCCTTCCATCGTATCCAGCTTGTCTTTCACTTCCTGCAGCGACAGCACGCGCGCCTGCCGCTCATTCAGCGTTTCCGTCAGCAACTGCGTCGGCAGCATGGATGTGGGCAAGCCCTGAATGGCAAAAGGTTTGATATCCACTTTACGATCGCGTCCCGCGACCTGTTGTAAACGCACCCCCACCAGCACACGCTGATGGCGAGAGTTGATAACATCCAGCACTGAGTAACAGACGCCCGCTTTCAACTTACCGTGCAGGCCTTTATCGCGAGAACCAGACGTCGCGCCCGCTTCGGTGGTGTTACGAAAGTGCAGCAGCGTCAAATCCGGGATCAATGCCGTAACAAAAGCGGCCATTGTGGTCGATTTACCGGCACCGTTGCCCCCGGAGAGCGTCGTCACCAGCTCATCGAGGTCAAACGTACGGGCAAAAAAGCCGTTCCAGTTAATCAGCGTCAGCGAACGAAATTTACCGCGATCAATCATTACTCTTCCTCCGAGCTATCCGGCTGATTATCTTCAGGCTCATCATTGAGCTGCAGATGGTTTTCGACAGGCATCGCTTCACCGTCGCGGATCATGCGCAGTTGCGCTTCACGCGCATCATCGCCCGAACGCACATCAGCGCCAAAGCGGAACACGGACTCAGTGATGCGGAATTTACTGCTGTCGTTACCCATAAACCAGATCATGCCGAGACGGCGCAGGCGGTTCAGCGAGGAGCGCACCTTTTCCTGCAGTTTTTGTCGGTCAAGATCGGAACCGGTAGAACGGTTATTTACCAGCTTCAGCAACTTCGCTTCATCCGCCAGCGACATCAGCTCGTCGTACAGCTCTTGTTGGGTGAAGATCCCTTCATTCGCCAGACGTTCCGGGCTGAGGTAGAGATAGCAAAGAATTTTGCCCACCATCATATCCAGCTCGGAGAGCACCGAGCGCGGGATAAGCGTGGTGGAGCGCGGACGCAGATAGAAAAAACCTTCCGGTGCGCGGATCAGCTCAACGTTATAACGCGCGTAAAACTCTTCCAGATACTCCTGGAAATCCATTAAAAAAGCGTGATTATCCAGCTCGTCGAGGCCGATATGTCGCCCTGAGCGCAATGCGCTGTCCAGCGCCGGAAACAGAGAATTAGCCAACGCCTGTGCCAGTTTAACCGGCATCACTTGTTCAATATTTGTCGATGACATGCGCCTGTACCTTGGCTCCGTAATCATTAATCGGCTGCCACTTCGGCGGCAGTCCGGTGAAGTCTGCTTGCGCTACGCCAAGACGTACCGCCTGATCAACCACGATGCGCGCGATGTCGAAATGACGAACACGCGGATATTGCGCCAAATACTCGCGTGCCACCAGGCCGAGATCCAGCGGCACACCTTTGGTCTTATAAATTGCCAGTTGTTGCTCAATAAGCGCCGCAAGCTGCTCACGGATTTCGTTAAACTCTTCGAACTCCAGATCGGGCGGTAGCTCGCCCGTGACCTCTTCATCACGTAGCGTCATCTCTTCATCGCGCATGTCCAGCAGCCTGTCAGCGCTGGCGTAGGTCAACGCCCACGGCGCATCGAAGTAGGATTGTACCGACTGACGCAAACGCTGAGCAAAGACGCGGTTCTTATCCATATCGATAGCGGTACGGATAAATTTGTGTACGTGGCGGTCGTAACCAATCCACAGATCGATGGCCTGCTGGCCCCAGCTCACAATACGATCCAGTTTGCTTTGCAGGTTGAAGACCAGTTGATCGAGAAACTCAAGATCATCGCGCCCAAGGGTCGCATCCTGAATACTCAACAGATTGGTCTGCAACTTATCCCCGGCGGCATCAAGCGTATCCTGCAGTTCGCGTAACGTACCGGAGGTTTCAGACAGCAGCAATTCACAGCTGGAGATGGCCGCGCGCCAGTCTTTATTCAGCAGTTGTGCAATATCATCTTTGACCTGTTGCTGCTGTTCATCCATCAGGCGCTGAGTCAGATCGATGCTGTCAAAAATCTCCGCAACCGAGTATTTCAGCGGCGCGTAAACGTTGCGATGCCAGTGAAATTCATCTCCACCTTCTTGTGCTGCGTCTGCGGCGCGTTTTAACTCGCTGGCCACAATTGACAGTTGCATAGAAAGACGCAGCGTGGAGAACTCTCGCTGGCGAATGTAGTAATCGGTAATGCCAATACCCAGCGGCGTCAGACGGTAGATGGCATTGCCCTCCACCAGCTCACTGGTAAAGCGATTTAACAAACGCTGGCGCACCATATCATTAATGGCGTTATTGGCACGCTGGGTAATGGTTTCACTGGTTTGCTCAAACGCATCACTTACATGACGGAAAGCATCTACCAATTCACCTTCGCTCATTTCGCCATCCAGACGCTCACCATTGAGCGTGGCGATAGCCAGCAAAAAAGAGAGCCTGTCGACCGGCAGCGAGATGGAGAAATCATTTTTCCTGGCCCAGGCAACCAGTTCGGGGACTGTCTGGGAAAATTCACTCATCGTTTGTCCTTTCATCGATTTGCGGCTTAAGCGCGGTCACGTGAATATAGCGGCCAAGGCTAATATAGGGTTCCTGGCGGCAATAGCGTGTTTCCAGTTCGAGTAGCGCGTCAAAGCAGTCATGCTGCTGATGTTTTTCGCGCAGATAATCGTGAAACACGCGCACACCCGTTTTGCCCGTTACCTGCCAGCCAATCTGTTCGAGCCAGCCATAAACATCCGCAGGAGCACGCGGAAAATCCGGGGAAAGGGTACGTTTTTTGCGCTTCGGCATACCGACTTTCACATAGTCAAAATTTCCTGCCACCATATTGTGCATCAGCAAGCCGTCGGCATTGTAAAACATTAATGACAACGCACCGCCGGGGCGCAACACCGACCACAATATTTGCAGTACAGGAACCGGTTCGGCGACCCACTCCAGCACAGCATGGAACAATATCAGATCAACCGGCGATTCCAAATGCTGAGCAACGTCCTGAACGGCGCATTGTATAAAATGCATGTTACCGCTCACACCTTTCTCTTCGGCCGCCACCTGGGCACGCGAGATCATCGCTTTCGACACATCACAGAGCGTGACATGATGGCCCAATTGCGCCATGCGAATCGCCGTCTGGCCTTCCCCACCGCCAGCATCCAGCACCCGTAATGGCTGGTTGCCCATCCGGGCCAACAGTGCCTCAAGATCCTGCCACAGAATCGCCTGACGCAGCTGACCTTTAGTCGTGCCGTAGATGTTGCGTGAGAACTTCTCGGCAATGTCGTCGAAATTGCGATCCTTCATGGGTGCTCCACGTTCCTGGCAAAACCGCTATTTTGTCACAGCCGTGCCGATAATGAACCCATCTGGTGTAAGATCGGCGCAAAAGGCCTGCTATATGGTCAAAAAGGAGACGGATACGGTGCTTTTTACTCTTAAAAAATACATCGGCGGCCTGATGCTGCCTCTGCCTTTTTTGCTTTTGCTGATCGGTCTGGGCATTGCACTGATCTGGTTTAGCCGCTGGCAAAAAACCGGCAAAGTCATTATCAGCGTCGGGTGGCTGGTTTTATTACTGCTGAGCGTACAGCCCGTAGCGGATCGATTGTTACAGCCGATCGAAGACACCTACCCCACCTGGCGCGGTACACAACCGGTGAAATACATCGTGATACTCGGCGGGGGTTATACCTGGAACGACACGTGGGCGCCGAGTTCTAATTTGATCAATAACAGCCTGCCGCGTCTGACGGAGGGCATTCGTCTGTGGCAGGCCAACCCCGGATCGAAAATCATCTTTACCGGTGCAGCTGCAGTAACTAACCCAGTCAGTACGGCGGAAGCAGGTGCGCGTGTCGCTGAAAGCCTGGGTGTGCCACGCAGTGACATCATGACGCTGGATCAACCAAAAGACACCGAGCGGGAAGCGCTTGCGGTGAAACAGGCGATTGGTGATGCACCTTTCTTGCTGGTGACATCGGCGTCTCATCTGCCACGCGCAATGATTTTTTTCCAGCATGCTGGCCTGCATCCGTTGCCTGCGCCGGCAAACCAGCTGGCAATTACCTCGCCGCTGAATCCGTGGGAACGCATCATCCCATCCCCGGTGTGGCTGATGCACAGCGACCGGGTGGGTTATGAAACGTTAGGGCGTCTCTGGCAATGGCTGAAAGGCAGCTCAGACCAGCCAGGGGAGCAGTGATTTAGAGGCAAGATCGAAGTTAGCGCGGTTAAATCTACCGGTATTCACCAACTGCGCCACTTCATCCCATAACAGATAGAGCCAGCGCCGCCAAAGGAAAGATTCCGCGACTGGCGCGCGCTGGAGATAGTGCCAGAGCAGCCCTTCCGCCTGCACGCCTTCTACCAGCCGGAACAGCTCATATTCACGCGGCGCCCATAGCATAATTCCCGGCCCAACCATTGCCAGAAGCTGATCGCTGCGGGCGTCTTTCAACATACTGCGCAAGTTAAAACTGCCATGCACCAGCACACAATTATCGTTAAAACCATCAAACAGCGCGGGTAGACACTCGCGAGTGCGAAACAGCACGCGCTTATCCTGCATTGTCAACCCAGTGTTGTGATACTGGTTGAGCGTGGTCCACAACACTTCCACTCGCTGCCGATACCAGGAGGGCCAGATATTTTCCTGAGTACTGTCAACGGTGCCAACACAACCGTGGCTATCCTGTCGGTGCCACGAGAGCAATGCCTCAACAATTTGGTCTTTGAGCTGCTCCCAGCGCTCTGGCGTACGCGTTGGCGCTTCTACCGGTACGCCGCGTAAGCGTTCTATGAGCAGCACATCCGGCCCCGGATGCTCTTCGTGGGTCATTACACCGTAAACAACCGGCATGCGAACGGCCCCACCGCGCGCCAGCATTGATATTTTCCATGCCAACTGTCGCGCAAGGCCAGGCGTTGAGAAGCTTCGCGCCAGCAGCGGCATCGGATTTCCCTGGCTGTCATACAGCGACCAAAGTGCGGAATCCGGCTTTTCGCTGACGCACTCCATGCGGCTCAGTTTTTCACCCAACAGATGACTCAGTTCAGCGCGCAGTTGTTCCATAGCAGATTGCCCTCACAAAGATGACTGCTTTTATAATGAGCGCCGATAGCACAGATGTCATCCTGATGAGATCAAAACAGCGTGAGAATTTCGCCGGCAAGCGGCAAATCCCCTCCGGGTGGAGGGGACGGAAGGATTAACGCAACTCCTGACGGACGCGCGCCAGATCTTCAGGTGTATCAACACCAGTACCCGGCACCACGCTGGCAACAGCTACGTGGATTTTCTCGCCGTACCAAAGCACGCGAAGTTGCTCCAGCATCTCTATCTGTTCAAGCGGGCTGGTCTGCCAACTGACATAACGGCGGATAAAACCAGCGCGATAACCATAAATGCCGATATGGCGCAGCAAAGTATCGCCAATTGTCTCGCGAGATTGTGCGAAACGATCACGATCCCACGGGATCGTGGCGCGCGAAAAGTAAAGTGCGTAACCTTCCGTATCCATCACCACTTTCACAGCATTCGGATTGAATGCCTCTTCCGCGCTATGAATCGGCACCGCCAGCGTTGCCATACCAACATCACGTGCAGCAAGATTTTCTGCTACCTGGCGAATAATAGCCGGGGGGATCATGGGTTCATCACCTTGCACATTGACGATGACGGTGTCGTCGCTGAAACCGCATTTTTCCACGACTTCAGCAAGGCGTTCAGTTCCGGACTGGTGATCGGCGCGGGTCATACAGACTTCGCCGCCAACCGACTGCACTGCACGCATCACCTCTTCGTTGTCTGTCGCCACAATAATACGCTCAGCGCCGGATTCACGGGCGCGCTCCAGCACATGTACCACCATCGGTTTACCGTTAATATCGACTAAGGGTTTGCCGGGTAAGCGTGTAGAAGCATAACGCGCGGGAATGATCACAACGAAATTCATGGCCGGCTCTCTTCCGCAGTTAATGAACGCGCTTCAGTTTCCAGTAATACTGGAATACCTTCCCGAACGGGATAGGCGAGGCTGTCGATTTTGCAGATTAACTCTTGTTTATCCTGGGTGTAATTCAGTTTGCCGTTACACACCGGGCAGGCAATAATTTCAAGTAAACGGTGATCCATCTTTCCTCCTGATACACCGATAATTAACGGTTTAAGCTTATCATATTCACTTCTTACGCCGCGTCTATTTCAAGCCCGGCGCGGGATGTAGCAAATAATCCCTCAGGCAGTCGCGAGAACGTGACCCGCCGCGCTCCCTGCCAGCGGGCAAACTCGGTAATGGCACCTAGCAGCCCCTTTTCCAGCGAATGCCCGGGTTTAACGCCATCTTCCAGATACAGCACAATAATCTCCAGAATGCCATCTTTACGGTGCATTTTGGCATCCATACGTCCCACCAGTCGCCCGCGATGCAACAATGGCAACACAAAATAGCCAAATTGCCGTTTAGGGGCCGGGGTATAACACTCCAGACGATAGCTAAAATCGAACAGTTGTTCGGCTCGTTTACGATCCCAGACCACCGGATCGAACGGTGAAAGCACTGCGCTGTGAGTAGCGACAAGCTTGCCGGACTGCGCCTGCTCAAGCAGCGGCAATAAAGAGGCATGCAGCCAGGCGGGACCAATGTTTTCGACATTGACGGGATATATGGTTCCCGCGTCCTGCATCTTCTCCAGCACTAAGGGTAATGCCAGTTTCCGCAAGCGATAGTAATCCGCCAGCCACTGCGCACGAAACAGCCCTAAACTGCGCGCGCTGTTTTCGAGCATCTGATACTCCGCAGTCTCCTGCGACAGCAGATCGCGAGCATCATCCCAGTGCGGAATAACCCGCTGAGTTAAATCATAAACACGCTGGAAATTGCGACGTTCCACTACCATCACTTTTCCGGCGGTAAACAGCCCTTCCAGATGCCTCTTATGCGGCTTCCACTCCCACCAGCCGCTGGCTCCTTTACGTGGATGTTCAAAATCAGCCGAACGCACCGGGCCATTTTGCTCAATATGTGCAATGAGCTGTTCAATTTCCATCGAATGTTCTTGCATCCACGCTTCGCGATACTTCCAGCCCATTTGATCTGGCGCCAGCATGCGATGACGCACCAGCGCAAAATCCTCGCGCGGCAGGAAGCAGGCTTCATGCGCCCAATACTCTATCAAGTCACCGTTGCGTAGCGCGTCATCAAGCCAGTGCGCCGGGTAGTGCCCAAGGCGGCTAAAAAGCACCAGATAAGGGCTGCGGGCAACAATATTGATAGTGTCAATTTGCAGCAGCGACATGCGCTGAATAGTGGAGAGAATATCGTCCGGTTTTGCCCGACGGGAAGGTTTACGTAATAGCCCCTGGGCTGTGAGATGCAGATGACGAGCAGCAGTCAGAGAAAGTTGCGGCACGGACATGGGAGTTCCTGTTTAAGTAACAGGGCGCAGCCGATACCCTCAGCGCGCCAGAGTGAACAATTCCTGTAGTAATCCTTGCGCCTGCTCGCCTTCAAGCTGCGCATCTACAGGCAAATACCACCAGTTATCCTCAGCAAACGACCGACACTTTACCGCGTCTTTTTCGGTCATCACCAATGTTTGCCCCGGTTTCACCAGTGGCTTTACATCATGCAGCGTTAATGCCTGATGATCGGCAAGCGCCACCGTCCGTTGCAGCGTCGCACCGCACTCGGTGAGAGTAGCAAAAAAACGCGGCGGATGGCCGATTCCAGCCATCGCAACGATATTAGTCAGCGAGTTAACTTCACGGCGTTCGCCGGTGAGCAGATTGACGGCCAACCCAGGCCGCAAACGCATCGGGATCTCTCCCGCTCTGGCTTCGCCGCCGTTGGTAATGATGGCATCCACACTTTTTAAACGCGATGCCCGCTCGCGCATTGGCCCTGCGGGCAACCACCAACCATTGCCAAAACGCCTGACGCCATCGACAACGACAATCTCTTTATCACGCGCCAGCTTATAATGCTGCAAACCATCATCCGTAATGATCAGCTGTACCGGGTGTTGCGCAAGAATCGCACTGACGGCGTCACTTCTGACGGGAGAAACCGCAACCGGCGCGCCAGTACGTTGATAAATCAGAACCGGTTCATCCCCTGCCTGGGCCGTAGAGGTTTCAGGTGTCAGCACGAGCGGATAACGATCCGCTTTACCGCCGTAACCACGCGACACCACACCAACACGGATGCCACGCTGCTGTAGTTGCTCCACCAACCAGATGACAACTGGCGTTTTACCGTTGCCACCAGCCGTTAGATTACCAACGACCACAACAGGAACAGGTGCCCGCCAGGATTTTTTTAAACCAATGCGATAGGCGAAACGAATAGCACCGCTCACCAGGCCGTAAAGCAAGGAGAGCGGTAGCAACAGTAGCCACAGGCGGGATTCACCGGACCAGATGCGTGCAATCATTCGCCAAACTGCATTTTGTGAAGCTGAGCATAGACACCACGTTCTTCCAGCAAATCTGCGTGGGTACCACGTTCAACGATACGGCCATCTTCCACCACCACAATTTCGTCGGCCTGTTCGATGGTCGACAAACGGTGAGCAATAACCATTGAGGTACGGTTCTTTTGCAGCTCGTTCAGCGCAGCCTGAATGGCACGCTCAGATTCGGTATCGAGCGCCGAGGTCGCTTCATCAAGAATGAGGATCGGGCTGTCGCGCAGTAGCGCGCGGGCAATCGCAATGCGCTGGCGCTGACCGCCTGAAAGCAGCACGCCATTCTCCCCTATCATCGTATCCAGCCCCTCATCCATCTTATTGATAAAGTCGTAGGCATAGGCCATTTTTGCTGCTTGTTCAATCTCTTCGCGGCTGTACTCTTCCGTTCGCGCGTAAGCGATGTTATTGGCAACCGTGTCATTAAAAAGATGTACGTTTTGCGACACCAGCGCGACCTGATCACGCAACGAAGTGAGCTTATATTCACGCAAGTCGTGACCATCCATCAGGATCTGCCCTTCGTCGACATCATAAAAACGTGTAATTAGGCTTGCCAGCGTCGATTTACCCGAACCGGAACGCCCCACCAGCGCGACGGTTTTGCCCGCCGGAATTGTCAGGTTGATATTGCGCAATGCAGGCGTTTCACGTCCCGGATAGGTGAAAGTCACGTTGCGAAACTCAAGATCACCGCGAACACGGTCAATCACCAGTGTGCCTTCGTCTTTTTCTTGCTCGCTATCCAGAATCGCAAACAGTGTCTGGCAGGCCGCCATACCACGCTGAAACTGAGCATTGACGTTGGTGAGCGATTTCAACGGTCGCATAAGCGCGATCATTGAAGAAAAGACCACGGTAATGGTACCCGCACTCAAGGTGGACATTACGCTTGGGAAACTGGCCGCATACAGCACAAACGCCAGCGCCAGTGACGCAATAAGTTGGATAATAGGATCGGAAATAGACGATGCCGAGACCATTTTCATGCCCTGCAAGCGCATCTTGTTACTGACCTTATCAAAGCGGCTGGTTTCTACTTCCTGGCCGCCAAACATCAGCACTTCTTTATGCCCTTTCAGCATCTGCTCCGCACTGGTGGTCACCTGCCCCATTGTGTTTTGCATATTTTTACTGATGTTACGAAAGCGTTTGGAAACCACGCGAATCGCTATCGAAACGATCGGTGCCAGCACAATGAGAATCAAGGAGAGTTGCCAGCTGTACCAGAACATCATGATAAACAAGCCGATGATCGATGCCCCCTCACGCACAACAGTAATCAATGCGCCGGAGGACGAGGAAGCCACTTGTTCAGAATCATAGGTAATACGCGAGAGTAAAGTGCCTGTAGATTGCTTATCAAAAAATGAGACCGGCATGCCCATCATATGGCTGAACAGGCGACGACGCATGGTCATCACCACTTTTCCGGAAACCCAAGAAATGCAGTAACTGGAGATATAGCTGGTGATACCACGCAGGATCATCAGCCCAATAACCACCAGCGGCATCCACAGCAGCACAGATCGGTCGGTTTTACCAAAACCATCATCCAGTAACGGTTTGAGCAGCGATAACATAAAGGTATCGCTGGCTGCGTTGAGGATTAACGCTATCCCCGACACGATCAGACCCGCTTTGAAAGGCGCAATAGTTGGCCATAATCGGCGGAATGTCTGCCACGTGGAGAGATCTTTGTCGTTATGCATTCAAAAAACCAGCACTTGTTGAAATAGCCGCATATTCTACCTGTTATCACCGGGGACGCCAAACCACTGATGATACCAACGCGGTAAAAGTTGATCTCGTAAGCTATGGATTTCCCAGCCCTGGGGCGAAAACGATACCGTTAACTGCCCTTGATGCGGCGTGTCGTACCAGCGATATCCCTGTTCACGGTAGCGGTTTATCACTTTTATCGAGGGGAACCGCCAGGCGTTGTAACGCGACGCCGAGGCCAGCGCTGCTTCGCCACCAATTCGCTGCACAAAGGGCAGCGACGATGAACTATTGCTTCCATGATGAGGCACTTGCACTAGTGTAGACTGCAAATGTGTCCAATAGTGGCTCAGCATCGCCATCTCTCCCGACGCTTCAATATCCCCCGTTAACAGGAAGCTGTGTCGGCCATCGTCGACTCTGACTACACACGAACGATTGTTACCTTTCATCCCGGTGCCGCTTAACGGCCAATGAACGGTAAATGTTAGTCCCTGCCATTGCCATTGCTGGCCACGAAAGCATGGTTGATGAGCAGACCAACCCAGCGGGCTACGGATCCATAATTGCGGCCAGGCATTCATCAGTGAGTCCACCCCACCACGATGATCCAAATGTTCATGACTGAGAATAATGCCTTCAGGCTGTAAAGCGTGCCAACGTAGCCACGGAATAATTAACTGCCGTCCACTGTCGCCGCCGGGCCACGCAACGCCTGTATCATAGAGAATCGCTTTACCATTACGTTCAATCACCATTGCCAGCCCCTGCCCAACGTCCAGCATATGAACTGCCCATTCCCCCTGCCGTTCTGTGCGCCAGAACGGTTGAGTAAGCAATGTCAGCCCTGCCAGACACAGCGCCGGTATGCTCCGCCATAAATGCAAACGCCAAACAACCAACACTAGCCACGGCAACCAGGCGAACCACCGCCAACGCATATCCACATTAAGCCAACCGACGGGTAGCCAATGCAGAAAAGCAAACAGGAAATCCAGTGTCTTATCTGCAAGGTACCAGCAAGCCAACTCTCCCGTTGCAGGGCCGACCAGGTGCAGCAACATTCCCAGCAAAATGAGTGGTACGCTAATGAAAGTCACTAACGGAATGGCCAACAAATTTGCCACTAACGAGCTCAGGCTTATACCGTGGAAAATGGATAACTGCACAGGGAGCAGCAGTAACGTCATCCCTACTTGTAGATGAAGCAAATTAATACAACCCTGGACCAGCCTGGTATGTTGTTTTGCAGAGGCCGGTAACCATTGATACCAAAACAGCAATGCGGCTACTGCAAAAGCGGACAGCCACAGACTGGTTGATAGCACGGCAAGGGGATCAGTGAATAAAATAGCGGCAATGCAACAAAGCCATACCTGCCAGGGCGACCACAATCGCCCGGATAGCCGTAACACGGCCCAGACGCTAAGAGAAATAGCGGTACGCAACGCCGGAGGTTGTAGCCCGGTCAGCCAGGCGTAACTTACTGCAAACCCTACGCCAATAAGCAATGGTAAACGCCAGCTAATCCAGCCGCCGGGAAAGAAAAATTGCGCGCCACGAACAATCTGCCAGCCCAACATTGCTGCCAGAGCAATATGTAGTCCTGATATCGCCATCAAATGCGCCGTACCGGTTTGCCGCATGATCTCTTTGACATTGGCATCCAACGTTGCGCGCTCGCCCATCCCTAACGCCAGTATCACCTGCTGCCAGTGGTATTTAGCCAGCGTTTCAATTAATGATTGCAGGTAGCGTGCGCGCCATGTGCATTGGGGTTCGGTCAGGCGAGCATCCATAAAACGGCCACTCAGCGGCAGATGGGAAGCCATTGCATAACGCTGTGTATCGAAACCGCCATCATTCAATTGCCCGTGGACGGCACGTGCTCTAATCGTCATCGTCCATAGTTGGCCGGTACAAACTGGCTCAGGCAAATACTGGCCATAGAAGCTTATTCCTACTGACGGAAACAAGCGCTTGCCATCCAGACGTGTAATTTTGCCCCAATGCCGGGTCATATGATCCGTATCGGTAATCACCACTTCAACCTGGCGATTCGCTTCAGGTAGATGCTCGGCAGGCCATACAGCCTGCATTGCTGCCAGCACTCCCCATGCGAATGCAAGTAATGTGACTGCGCAATAACGAAACAGGCGAGGTCGAAAACACGCGAACAGACACCCAATGGCAATCAGAAACCACACACACCCAAGAGTTGGTAGTGAAGGCATCCACTGTAATGGCAAAATACCAATTATCAGGCATATAGCTAATGCCGGTAACGTCATGCATACCTCCTTGTTGCGTGGAGAGTATGCCCGCTGTCGCCAATACTTTCTGTTTGTAATCGCCGTTTTGCGGTGCAGGCTGGTTGCTTTCGACACACTTACAAGGCATCTGCAAAATTGTGCGAAGAAGCTTCAGAAATGAAGAGGTCAGAGAAACAAAAAAAGCACCCACAGGTGCTTTTTTCGTCAAAGTGAATTTTAGCGTGTCGCTAAAAATTACTCATAAATATTGGCGCGGTCGCGTAATTCTTTACCCGGTTTAAAGTGCGGAACGTATTTTCCTTCCAAATCCACTTTATCGCCTGTTTTCGGATTACGCCCGGTGCGGGGTGCACGATAGTGCAGGGAAAAACTGCCGAAACCGCGGATCTCAATGCGCTCGCCCTGGGCAAGAGTAGAGGCCATATGCTCCAGCATCTCTTTTACAGCATCTTCCACAGCTTTAGCCGGAATATGCGACTGCTGGCTTGCAAGTCTTTCAATCAATTCTGACTTGGTCATGATTCCTCCGGTTTCCTTCAACGCAAAATTAGCTTTACTAGCTTTAACAAGGGCGGCCGTAGCCGCCCTTTGTCATTGATTACAGGACGAATCCTGTAATCTGTCAAGTAACTCCTCATTGTTCACGCTGCAGCCGTGTGACTTGCGTCCTGGTACAGCGTAAATAATTTAGAGCGCTTGATATTACTCGCCTTTCGCTGCTTTGAAAGCTTCAGCCATAGCGCTAGAGAAGTTGCCTTCTTCCTGTTTGTTGTTAACAGAAGCGATTGCATCTTTCTCGTCAGCTTCGTCTTTCGCACGAACAGACAGGCTAACTACGCGGTTTTTACGATCAACACCGGTGAATTTAGCTTCAACATCGTCGCCAACATTCAGAACCAGAGTTGCGTCTTCAACGCGGTCACGGGAAGCTTCAGAAGCGCGCAGGTAACCTTCAACGCCGTCAGCCAGTTCTACGGTCGCGCCTTTAGCGTCAACAGCAGTCACTTTACCGTTTACAATTGCACCTTTCTTATTCAGTGCAACGTAGTTGTTGAACGGATCTTCTGCGAGCTGTTTAACGCCCAGAGAGATACGCTCACGCTCAGCGTCAACCTGCAGAACAACGGCTGCGATTTCGTCGCCTTTTTTGTATTCACGAACTGCTTCTTCGCCTGCAACGTTCCAGGAGATGTCAGACAGGTGAACCAGGCCATCAATACCGCCGTCCAGGCCGATGAAGATACCAAAGTCAGTGATAGACTTGATTTTACCTTCAACGCGGTCACCCTTGTTGTGGGTTTCAGCGAACTGCTGCCACGGGTTGGATTTGCACTGTTTCAGGCCCAGGGAGATACGACGACGTTCTTCGTCGATATCCAGAACCATAACTTCCACTACGTCGCCAACGTTAACAACTTTGGACGGGTGGATGTTTTTGTTGGTCCAATCCATTTCGGAAACGTGAACCAGGCCTTCAACACCTTCTTCGATTTCAACGAAGCAGCCGTAGTCGGTCAGGTTGGTCACGCGGCCAGTCAGCTTGGTGCCTTCCGGGTAACGTTTAGCGATAGCTACCCACGGATCTTCGCCCAGCTGTTTCAGGCCCAGAGAAACACGAGTACGTTCGCGGTCGAATTTCAGCACTTTAACAGTGATTTCGTCGCCAACGTTTACGATTTCGCTCGGATGCTTAACGCGTTTCCATGCCATATCGGTGATGTGCAGCAGGCCGTCAACGCCACCCAGATCAACGAATGCACCGTAGTCAGTGAGGTTCTTAACGATACCTTTAACTTCCATGCCTTCCTGCAGGTTTTCCAGCAGCTGATCGCGCTCTGCGCTGTTTTCGGATTCGATAACCGCACGACGTGAAACAACAACGTTGTTACGTTTCTGGTCCAGCTTGATTACTTTGAATTCAAGCTCTTTGCCTTCCAGGTGCAGAGTGTCACGGACCGGACGAACGTCTACCAGGGAACCCGGCAGGAACGCGCGAATACCGTTCAGCTCAACAGTGAAGCCGCCCTTGACTTTGCCGTTGATAACACCGGTAACAGTTTCAGCGTCTTCGTAAGCTTTTTCCAGCGTGATCCAAGCTTCGTGACGTTTAGCTTTTTCACGGGACAGCAGGGTTTCACCGAAGCCGTCTTCTACTGCATCCAGAGCAACGTCAACTTCGTCACCAACCTGGATTTCCAGCTCGCCCTGGGCGTTTTTGAACTGCTCTGCCGGAATGGCGGACTCAGATTTCAGACCGGCGTCAACCAGAACTACGTCTTTGTCGATAGCAACAACAACACCACGAACGATAGAACCCGGGCGGGTTTCGATTTCTTTCAGGGACTCTTCAAAGAGTTGAGCAAAAGATTCAGTCATATTGATAATCTTCAGGATTCTTCAATTTAACGTCCACCTGGCTTCATGCCGGATGGGGTTGTTTCACATGCCTGCTCACATTCCATTGCAGCAGGTACTACGAATTCGGTCGCTTACGCGAGAGCCAATTTTTGGCGAGCATATTGTAGCGCTTTCTCAATCACTTGCTCAATACTTAAACTGGTTGAATCCAGTACTAGAGCATCGGCAGCGGGAACCAGCGGTGCAACAGGACGATTTCGATCGCGATCGTCACGTTCCTTTATCTCGGACAAAAGGCGTTCAAAGTTAACACTAAAGCCCTTCTCCTGCAACTGTAGCATGCGCCGATGCGCACGCTCTTCAGAAGAGGCGTCAAGAAAAATTTTTACCGGCGCATCCGGAAAAACCACGGTGCCCATATCGCGCCCGTCGGCGATAAGACCCGGCGCGTCACGGAATGCGCGTTGGCGGCGTAATAACGCTTCCCGCACTCGCGGAAAAGCCGCAATCTGCGAGGCCGCATTCGCTACGTCCTGAGTACGGATTTCGCTGCTGACATCTTCGCCTTCCAGAATGACTTCCAGATGACCATTTGTTGAGACAAAACGCACATCCAGGTGCGCTGCCAGCGGAACCAAAACATCTTCGGAAGAAACATCGACATGGTGATGCAGCGCGGCGAGCGCCAGAACACGATAAATTGCGCCTGAGTCCAACAGATGCCATTGCAACGCTTCCGCCATTGCCTTGCAAAGCGTGCCTTTACCCGCGCCGCTTGGCCCATCAATGGTGATTACCGGGGCAATTGCCGTCATCTTTCTCTCCTTAATCAAGGCATATCGTTACATAACCGCGCGCATTATACGCGCCAATGTCCACAACCGTTACTGTTGCGTGCGAATAACCGAAGAGGATGCAGCTGAGTGTAGAATAATTGCGCGGGGAGCGGGCTGATTTACACCAGCCCGCAAGAGCGGGGTTATGCCAGCGTACTAATATGGGCTAATTGCTCGAAATAGTCCGGGAAGGTCTTCGCTGTACATTTCGGATCAAGAATGGTGACCGGCGTATCAGACAGCGCCACCAGCGAGAAGCACATCGCCATACGATGATCGTTATAAGTCCCGATTTCCGCAAGCTGCAGTTTGGCTGGCGGTGTCACGCGGATATAGTCTTCGCCCTCTTCCACTTCGGCCCCGACTTTACGCAGCTCCGTCGCCATCGCAAATAAGCGATCGGTCTCTTTTACGCGCCAGTTATAGATGTTGCGTAGAGTGGTCGTTCCTTTGGCAAACAGCGCTGCCGTCGCGATGGTCATTGCCGCATCGGGAATATGGTTCATATCCATATCGATTGCGTTCAATTCACCACGAGTGCAGGCAATATAATCATCGCCCCAGACAACAGTCGCGCCCATTTTTTCCAGCACATCGGCAAAACGAATATCGCCCTGCACGCTGTTACGGCCTATACCGGTCACTTTCACCGTGCCGCCTTTAATTGCGCCGGCCGCGAGGAAATAAGAAGCAGAAGACGCATCGCCTTCGACCAGATAATGGCCCGGCGACTGGTATTGCTGCGCACCACGCACGACAAAGCGTTGATATTGCTGGTTTTCAACCTCAATACCGAATGTCTTCATCAGATGCAGCGTGATATCAATATACGGTTTGGATACCAGGTCACCTTTGATAGTGATAACCGTGTCGTTGGGTGCCAACGGGGCTGTCATCAACAATGCGGTTAAGAACTGGCTGGAAACGCTGCCGTCGACGCTCACGTCACCGCCAGTAAAACCACCGCGCAAATGCAGCGGCGGATAATTTTCCTGCTCGAGGTAATCAATCCTTGCCCCGCCCTGACGAAGCGCTTCGACCAGATGACCAATCGGGCGCTCTTTCATACGCGGCTCGCCAGTTAGCACAATATCGTTCTCGCCAAGGCACAGTGCAGCGGCCAACGGACGCATCGCGGTTCCTGCGTTACCCAGAAACAGTTCCAGTTTTTCTGCTGAGTGCAGCGGACCACCAACTCCCGCCACTTCACACCGGGTACGATCGGCAGACAACGTGTAATGAACCCCCAGCGCGCTGAGGGCATTGAGCATGTGGCGCACATCATCACTGTCGAGCAGGTTAGTCAGGACAGTCGTGCCACGAGCAAATGCAGCCAGCAACAAGGCGCGGTTGGAGACACTCTTTGAACCAGGCAAATTGATGGTGCCATCTACTCGCGCGATGGGTTGTAACGTCAGGGATTCCATGAAACTTCACTCTCTACAAACAGAATAAACCCCCTGCAGTCAAACTACGGGGGTACGTCAAAACAGTGTGATTAACCGTGGCGGCGTTCGAAATCGACCATAAAGTCAGTGAGCGCCTGCACGCCAGCCAGCGGCATCGCATTATAGATAGAGGCGCGCATCCCGCCGACAACACGGTGCCCTTTCAGCGCATGCAGGCCCGCAGCAAACGACTCTTCAAGGAAGACTTTATCGAGCGCGCTGTCCGCCAGTTGGAACGGCACATTCATGCGCGAACGGTTCGCTTTCGCCACATCGTTGCGGTAGAAATCGCTGTTGTCGATCACGCCGTACAACAGGTCAGCTTTTTGCTGGTTGATTTCGTCCATTGCCGCCACACCACCCTGTTTTTTCAGCCACTTAAACACCAGCCCAGAGAGATACCAGGCGAAGGTCGGCGGCGTGTTAAACATCGAGTCGTTTTCGTTCAGCACGGAATAGTCAAGGATCGACGGGCAAGCCTGATGCGCTTTACCCAACAGATCGTCGCGCACAATCACCAGCGTCAAACCCGCCGGGCCAATATTTTTCTGTGCACCTGCGTAAATCACACCAAAGCGGCTTACGTCAATCTGGCGAGAGAGAATAGTCGAGGAGAAGTCAGCAGCAACAACCACGTCACCGAAGTCCGGCGTTTCATCGATCGCGATACCATCAATCGTTTCGTTTGGACAGTAGTGCAGATAGGCCGCATTATCACTCAGTTGCCAGTCACGCATCGGTTTCACCGTGCGCAAACCATCAACAGTGGTTTTGGCGTCAATAACGTTCGGTGAGCAGTATTTTTTCGCTTCTTTTACCGCGCTCGCTGCCCAGTAGCCCGCATCAACGTAATCTGCGGTGGTTTTATCGCCCAGCAAGTTCAGCGGAACGCCCGCAAACTGGCCGCGACCGCCGCCGTGACAGAACAGAACCTTATAGTTAGAGGGAATATTCAGCAGGTCGCGAAAATCCTTTTCTGCTTCTTCCGCCACGTGGATAAATTCTTTACCACGATGGCTAATTTCCATCACCGACGTGCCAAGGCCTTGCCAGTCGCACAATTCTTGTTGCGCTTGTTTGAGCACATCCGCCGGTAATACTGCCGGGCCAGAACTAAAATTAAAGACCTGAGTCATTTCCCCTCACCACGCTATAAAGCAATAAGTTATTCCTGTGACATCGGTTTTATCATTCAGCGCTACGCGCCGCAACGGGTAATGGGCGACATCGCCAGGATGTGCGCTAACTCACATAGCAGAAAGTTTTGTTTGCCCACTGCAGACCCGATAAAAACGCTGTTATGTCACGCGAACGGCCCGGCTTGCCTTCGACCATTCCGGATTTGCACAACGCGGGCAAGATTGTTTTTCCCCTTTTTGCATGGCGACAATTTTACTGCAACGGACACAAACATAATCTCCCGTTTCGGGAACCGTCGTGAAACGCTCACTGCAACCTTCAGGCAAAATACACAACCCAGGTTTCACCTCATCGTCCGGGAAGTAGTAAACGCTGATTTGACCGTTGGTTTCCATTATTGCCAGACGAATCTGTCCGAGTTGTTCCACGCCACTTAAACGTAGCTCCATAAAGAACTCGAACTCGGTCATGTTTGCCGCATGCACCTTTTCCCACGCCAGTTCACCATTTTCAACGATGACAACCGGTTTGCCTTCCAGCAAATCTTCCAGCTTTTCGCTGTGCGACATCAGCCACATCACAAACCGATAGAGCAACGCTAAAGTGATAAAAACCACCAGCACCGGCAGCATGGGAACATCGTCGTAGAAAGCGACATCCCCGGCGGCCGATCCCAATGTCAGGATTATCAGCACCTCAAATAGGGACATTTGGCGTACGCCGCGTCGCCCGGTGATTTTGAGAAATAAAAAGACCAAAACAAAGGTATAGACACTACGCAGTGCGACTTCCCCGAGAAAATCAAGAGGGACCTTGTCGAGCGCCATACGGTGCAGATCAAACGCTTTCATTTTTTATGCCTGAACAGTTCGTTATTTTTCTTAATCATAGCCAGAACTTTTATTTTCGTCGGTCAGATGTGGAAGATAGCGTCAGTCACGCAAAACCCGTATCATTGCGCGCTTTACGTACGAAAAAAGTGACCGCCATGACTCAAACATTTATTCCCGGCAAAGATGCCGCGCTGGAAGATTCCATCGCCCGCTTCCAGCAAAAGCTCACCGATCTCGGTTTTAACATCGAAGAGGCCTCATGGCTGAACCCGGTGCCAAACGTCTGGTCTGTACATATTCGCGATAAAGAGTGCGCGCTGTGCTTCACCAACGGCAAAGGTGCGACCAAAAAAGCCGCACTGGCCTCTGCGCTGGGCGAGTATTTCGAACGTCTTTCCACCAACTACTTCTTCGCTGACTTCTGGCTGGGTGATGCTATCGCACAGAGCCCGTTCGTCCATTATCCGAATGAGAAATGGTTCCCACTGCCAGAAGATGACTCCCTGCCGGAAGGCATTCTGGATGCGCGTCTGCGTGCCTACTACGACCCGCAGAACGAACTGGCTGCAGGGATGCTCGTTGATCTGCAATCCGGCAACGATGAGCGCGGTATCTGCGCCCTGCCGTTTACCCGCCAGTCTGATGAGCAGACGGTTTATATCCCGATGAATATTGTCGGCAACTTATACGTTTCGAACGGCATGTCCGCCGGGAACACGCGCAATGAAGCCCGCGTGCAGGGGCTGTCAGAAGTGTTCGAACGCCATATTAAGAATCGCATTATTGCCGAGAGCATCAGCCTGCCAGAAATCCCGCAGGAGGTGCTGGCGCGTTATCCTGGCGTTGTCGAAGCAATTGCTAAACTGGAAGCGGAAGGTTTCCCGATTTTTGCTTACGACGGTTCTCTGGGCGGTAAATATCCGGTTATCTGCGTGGTCCTGTTCAACCCGGCCAACGGCACCTGTTTTGCCTCTTTTGGCGCACATCCTGATTTCGGCGTGGCGCTTGAGCGTACCGTTACCGAACTGCTGCAAGGCCGCGGGTTGAAAGATCTGGATGTTTTCACACCGCCAACCTTTGATGATGAAGAAGTGGCTGAACATGCCAACCTCGAGACGCACTTTATCGACTCCAGCGGTTTGATCTCCTGGGATCTGTTCAAGCAGGATGCAGATTATCCGTTTGTTGACTGGAGCTTCGCAGGTACGACTGAAGAAGAGTTCGCCACACTCATGGCTATCTTTAAGGCAGAAGATAAAGAAGTCTATATTGCCGATTATGAGCATCTGGGCGTTTACGCCTGCCGTATTCTGGTACCAGGTATGTCCGATATTTATCCGGCGGAAGATCTGTGGCTGGCGAACAACACCATGGGCAGCCATTTGCGCGAAACCATCCTCTCTTTGCCAGGCAGTGAATGGGAAAAAGAGGAATACCTCAACCTTATCGCGCAGCTTGATGACGAAGGTCATGATGACTTCACCCGCGTTCGCGAACTGTTGGGGCTGGCGACCGGCAAAGACAATGGCTGGTACACGCTGCGCATTGGCGAACTAAAAGCGATGTTGGCGCTGGCAGGCGGCGATTTGGATCAGGCATTAGCCTGGACTGAATGGACGATGGAATTCAACGCCTCGATCTTTAGCGCCGAACGGGCAAATTACTACCGCTGCCTGCAGACATTATTGTTACTGGCACAGGAAGAAGAACGCGAGCCGCTGCAATATCTGAATGCATTCGTACGTATGTATGGTGCGCAAGCAGTTGAAGCCGCCAGCGCCGCATTGAGCGGCGAAGAGCCGTTCTATGATCTGCAACCGGCAGACGGTTCCTTGCAGGCATTCCCGGCGCATCAGTCGCTGTTAGCGGCTTACGAAAAATTACAACGAGCCAAACGAGCATTCTGGTCGAAATAGCGACAAGTAGTACGACAATATGTAGGCTTAATGCGTGGTCTACGCTATATTACGGGGCAATTTCATTGCCCCGTTTTATTTATTTTTGGGCGATGACAGCCATATGTAATATTAAAGTTAAATATGGGTAAATATAATTATCCACTCCAACGAATAATGTTACTTCTTATGGCAATTACTCCATTTTAATTAACTGATTTTTGGGAGGTCACATAAAAAATTTCAACTCATTTTGCAATTTTTAAAATTTATTTTTATTTTGATAATCAACAAGTTACTCCGCATTCGTAGAAAAACCACGCTCTTTGCGGTCCTATAAGCCAGGCGAGATATGATCCATATCAAATTCTCTTCTATAATGCTTTGTTAGTATCTCGTCGCCGACTTAATAAAGAGAGAGTTAGTGTGAAAGCTGACAACCCTTTTGATCTTATTCTTCCAGCCGAGATGGCCAAAGTTGCCGAAGAAGCTGGTGTCTATAAAGCGACTAAACATCCGCTTAAGACTTTCTATCTTGCGATTACCGCAGGTGTGTTTATCTCCATTGCTTTCGTTTTCTACATCACCGCCACCACAGGTACCGGCGCAATGCCGTACGGTATTGCTAAACTGATCGGTGGTATCTGCTTCTCATTGGGGCTGATTCTTTGCATTATCTGTGGTGCGGATCTCTTCACTTCAACCGTACTGATTGTCGTAGCGAAAGCGAGTGGGCGTATCACTTGGGGGCAACTGGCCCGTAACTGGATTAACGTCTATGTCGGCAACCTGGTAGGTGCGCTGCTGTTTGTGCTGTTAATGTGGTTATCTGGCGAGCATATGGTCGCCAACGGTGGCTGGGGTTTAAACGTGCTACAAACCGCAGACCATAAAGTACACCACACATTTATTGAAGCCGTTGCGCTTGGCATTCTGGCTAACCTGATGGTTTGCATGGCCGTGTGGATGAGTTATTCCGGCCGCAGTCTGATGGACAAAGCCATGATTATGGTTCTGCCGGTGGCGATGTTTGTTGCCAGCGGTTTTGAGCACAGCATTGCGAATATGTTTATGATCCCGATGGGTATTGTAATCCGCAACTTTGCAAGCCCGGAGTTCTGGACCGCAGTTGGTTCCAGCCCGGAAAGTTTCTCTCACCTGACCATTATGAATTTCATCACTGATAACCTGATCCCTGTAACAATCGGGAATATCATTGGTGGAGGATTATTAGTCGGGTTGACATACTGGGTCATTTACCTGCGTGGCAACGACCATCATTAATGGTTGTTTCAGGCAGTAAATAAAAAATCCACTTAAGAAGGTAGGTGTTACATGTCCGAGCTTAATGAAAAATTAGCCACAGCCTGGGAAGGTTTTGTAAAAGGCGATTGGCAAAACGCAGTAAACGTACGTGACTTTATCCAGAAAAACTACACCCCGTACGAAGGCGATGAGTCCTTCCTGGCTGGCGCTACTGACGCGACCACCAAACTGTGGGACAAAGTCATGGAAGGCGTTAAACTGGAAAACCGCACCCACGCGCCAGTTGATTTTGACACCTCCGTTGCCTCAACCATCACATCTCACGACGCTGGTTACATCAATAAAGCGTTAGAGAAAATTGTTGGTCTGCAGACTGAAGCTCCGCTGAAACGCGCAATCATCCCGTTCGGCGGCATCAAAATGGTTGAAAGCTCCTGCAAAGCGTACAACCGCGAGCTGGATCCGCAACTTAAAAAAATCTTCACCGAATACCGCAAAACCCATAACCAGGGTGTATTCGATGTTTACACCAAAGACATTCTGAACTGCCGTAAATCCGGCGTTCTGACCGGTCTGCCGGATGCTTACGGCCGCGGTCGTATCATCGGTGACTACCGTCGCGTTGCGCTGTACGGTATCGACTATCTGATGAAAGACAAATACGCTCAGTTCCTGTCTCTGCAATCTGACATGGAAAATGGCGTAAACCTGGAAGCAACTATCCGTCTGCGTGAAGAAATTGCTGAACAGCATCGCGCACTAGGTCAGATCAAAGAGATGGCGGCAAAATATGGCTGTGATATCTCTGCTCCGGCTACCAACGCTCAGGAAGCAATCCAGTGGACCTACTTCGGTTACCTGGCCGCTGTTAAGTCTCAAAACGGCGCTGCAATGTCCTTCGGTCGCGTATCCACCTTCCTGGACGTGTACATCGAACGTGACCTGAAAGCAGGCAAAATCACTGAGAAAGACGCTCAGGAAATGATTGACCACCTGGTCATGAAACTGCGTATGGTTCGCTTCCTGCGTACACCTGAATATGATGAACTGTTCTCTGGTGACCCGATTTGGGCAACTGAATCTATCGGTGGTATGGGCGTTGATGGCCGTACACTGGTTTCCAAAAACAGCTTCCGTTTCCTGAACACCCTGTACACCATGGGCCCGTCTCCGGAACCGAACATCACTGTTCTGTGGTCTGAAAAACTGCCGCTGAACTTCAAAAAATTCGCTGCAAAAGTCTCCATCGATACTTCTTCTCTGCAGTACGAGAATGATGACTTGATGCGCCCGGACTTCAACAACGATGACTACGCGATTGCATGCTGCGTAAGCCCGATGGTTGTGGGTAAACAAATGCAGTTCTTCGGTGCGCGTGCTAACCTGGCGAAAACCATGCTGTACGCCATCAACGGCGGCGTTGATGAAAAACTGAAAATGCAGGTAGGTCCGAAATCTGAACCTATCAAAGGCGACGTTCTGAAGTTCGACGAAGTGATGGAACGTATGGATCACTTCATGGATTGGCTGGCTAAACAGTACGTCACCGCACTGAACGTCATCCACTACATGCACGACAAATACAGCTACGAAGCTTCATTGATGGCGCTGCACGATCGTGACGTTATCCGTACCATGGCTTGCGGTATCGCTGGCCTGTCCGTAGCGGCTGACTCCCTGTCTGCTATCAAATACGCGAAAGTTAAACCGATTCGTGATGAAGACGGTCTGGCTATCGACTTCGAAATCGAAGGCGAATATCCGCAGTTTGGTAACAACGACGCTCGCGTTGATGATATGGCGGTTGACCTGGTTGAACGTTTCATGAAGAAAATTCAGAAACTGACCACTTACCGCAACGCTATCCCGACTCAGTCTGTTCTGACCATCACTTCTAACGTTGTGTACGGTAAGAAAACGGGTAATACCCCGGATGGTCGTCGCGCTGGTGCTCCGTTCGGACCGGGTGCTAACCCGATGCACGGTCGTGACCAGAAAGGTGCTGTTGCCTCTCTGACTTCCGTCGCTAAACTGCCGTTCGCTTACGCTAAAGATGGTATCTCTTACACCTTCTCTATCGTGCCGAACGCGCTGGGTAAAGACGACGAAGTACGTAAAACCAACCTGGCGGGTCTGATGGATGGTTACTTCCACCACGAAGCGTCCATCGAAGGTGGTCAGCACCTGAACGTGAACGTAATGAACCGCGAAATGCTGCTCGACGCGATGGAAAACCCGGAAAAATATCCGCAGTTGACCATCCGTGTTTCCGGTTATGCCGTGCGTTTTAACTCCCTGACTAAAGAACAGCAGCAGGATGTTATTACTCGTACTTTCACTCAGACCATGTAATGGTATTGACTGAAACTACGCAGTAATAAGCGTATAATAAAGGCTCCACGACTGTGGGGCCTTTTTAACGCCTGAAGTGTGCTTCGTCAGCCATCTATACTTGCTGGATGTCTGCCAAAACAGACTTAGCGCAGAAGGAATTAAACTGCGCAGACACAGGCCCCGGATGGGCCACATCTGGAGAAAACACCGCAATGTCAGTTATTGGTCGCATCCACTCCTTTGAATCCTGCGGCACGGTCGACGGCCCGGGCATCCGTTTCATCACCTTCTTCCAGGGCTGCCTGATGCGCTGCCTGTATTGCCATAACCGCGATACATGGGATACACACGGTGGCAAAGAGATCACCGTTGAAGAACTGATGAAAGACGTCGTTACCTATCGGCACTTTATGAACGCCTCCGGCGGTGGCGTAACGGCATCCGGTGGGGAAGCAATCTTGCAGGCGGAATTCGTTCGCGACTGGTTTCGCGCCTGTAAAAAAGAGAGCATCCACACCTGCCTCGATACCAACGGCTTTGTGCGCCGTTACGATCCGGTGATTGATGAATTGCTGGAAGTTACCGATTTGGTGATGCTCGATCTGAAGCAAATGAACGATGAGATCCATCAGAATCTGGTAGGCGTATCCAATCATCGAACCCTTGAATTCGCCCAGTATTTATCGAAGAAAAATATCAACGTATGGATCCGTTACGTCGTTGTGCCCGGCTGGTCTGACGATGACGATTCTGCACACCGCCTTGGTGAATTTACCCGCGACATGGGCAACGTCGAGAAAATCGAACTCCTTCCCTATCACGAGCTCGGTAAACATAAATGGGTGGCGATGGGTGAAGAGTACAAGCTGGACGGTATTCACCCGCCGAAAAAAGAGACGATGGAGCGCGTTAAAGGTATCCTGGAACAGTACGGTCACAAAGTGATGTACTGAGCCCTCTCTGAGACAAAAAAGCCACAACGCACCGTTGTGGCTTTTTTATTGCTAACCAGGGGAGCGACCTTCAGCAAAGGAAGTGAGATCTCCGTTTTAGCGCTACCAGGATTTAAACTCAGCAAACGTCTGGCACCTTTTTAAGGTTTCAGTAGCCTCTACAGGGACAAACCATCACTTTTATAAAAACTCATTTTGACTTGTCAAACGGTATACATCAGGCGTGTGCCACTGGCGTTGGATGATGTCCTGCTTTGCGCATCAGCATCACCAGATAGATAAACGACACACCAGCAATCATGATAAACAGCAAGCTATCTGAATAACTTTGCATCAGCATTGCGGTCAGCGTCGGACCAAGCAGGCTGCCAATAGTGTAACTCAATAGCAGCGCCTGGTTCATTGCCACCAGTTGATGATGTTCCACTTTCTCACAGGCCCATGCCATCGCCACCGGGTAAAGGGTAAAACCCGCCGTCCCGAGCACAAAAAGCGCGGGTGCCATGGCTGCATTGCTCAACATCGCAAAACAGCCCACGATCACGACAAACACCTGCACACGCAGCACCAGCAGACGACCAAAACGATCTGCCAGCCGACCAACCGGCCACTGACCTACGATACCGGCGCTGACCATCAGCGCCATCCAGAAACCAATGCCTGAATCGCTAATCCCCTGGTGGGAAAGATAAAGCGGCATCAAGCCGTACAGCGAACCAAGGATGATCCCGGAGATAATACAGCCATTCACGCCCAGGCGAGCATGGCGCAGACGCAACATCGGCCATACCGAGGTCGGAGCCTGTTCTTCGCTCTGCTGGTTGACAATGCGGGTAAATAGTAGCGGCAGGATCGCCGCCAACACCAGCGCAGTCGTCCACGGTAGCACACTCATCAGATCTGTCGGTAATTTACTGACCATTACCTGGCCAAGCACTGTGCCGACGTAGTAAACCATCATATAGGCTGCCAACAAGCGCCCACGATTGCGCGATGTGCCGCTACACATTAAGGCGCTTTCCACAACTACCCAAATCATCGCACAGCCCACGCCAGCGACGAAGCGCCAAACCATCCAGCTCCAGAAGCCAATCATCAACCCCAGACCAACACAGCCTGCGGCAAAAATCAGCGAAGCAAGATAATAACTGCGGTTAAAACCCAGACGGCGAATTAAACGCCCGGTCAGTAACGTACCCAGCAAGTTGCCAGTGAAATAGGAAGAACCCACCATCCCCACCTGCCAGGTCGGTAAATTTTCGTGGGTGAGCCAGAGCGGCACGAGCGTATTTAGCGTCGCGATCGCCAGCGTCAACAGCATTAAGCCACAGAGCAATAGCAGCACTGGCCGGGTATAGATGGACATGGGTAAAAACCGTGAGGAAGTTCAGTTTGCGTGCGCATCATGCCACCGGTAAGAACATTGTCAATCCACGGATTTTAGACGCTGACATATTTTGCACCTCGACGATTCGTAAAACTTATCCAGCATTGGGCTTAACAAAGGACGATACGATTCACCCTATTGATAATGAAAGAATATTTTTGCAAATAAACGGAATTGTCGGTCGAAAAAATTCATGATGAATACCGGAACAAAAAGACTGAAACAGACGCGGAAAAGGTGAGGTAAAATTATTCACCTGCACAGCAGGCTGTAATGATTTTGTCCCGAAAGGGCGCGCCAAAAACTCTAAAAGTACTTCTGGCAGAGCTATGAAATTTTGATCCAAAACCAGGTGCTAGCTGCATACATCTACAAGACGCCGCTTTTCTTTTATCAGTAAAAAACGACCTGCAAAGCAGACGATATAGATAACGACTTTAAAGTGCGTACTAAAAGCCCTGGAAGAAAGTCTTACCCGTTCGTTAGCTGTAAACCCAGAGACAGCAAGGCAAAGAGCTGAGCACACTCACGGCGTCTGGTTTTAAATCAGCAATAAAAAAGCGCCCGCAGGCGCTTTCAGAATTAACATTAACTGCAAGCAGATTAGCCGATGAACTCAAGGCCATTCATGTACGGACGCAGTACTTCCGGCACTTCAATTCGACCATCAGCCTGCTGATAGTTTTCCATTACCGCCACCAGCGTACGGCCAACTGCCAGACC
This sequence comes from Kosakonia quasisacchari, assembly GCF_004331415.1. Taxonomy (GTDB): domain Bacteria; phylum Pseudomonadota; class Gammaproteobacteria; order Enterobacterales; family Enterobacteriaceae; genus Kosakonia; species Kosakonia quasisacchari. Next base: position 98,678 of record NZ_SJOP01000013.1, on the reverse strand, counting down.
GGAACCATTCAGCGTATGAACCAGACGGGTTTTCTTGTCCGACTTGCTACGGCAGCGCGCCTGCATACGACGAGCCTGGAAATCCCACACGTTGGAGCAGGAAGAGATTTCGCGGTAGGTGTCCTGTGCTGGCACCCACACTTCCAGATCGTAAGTTTTGCAAGCGCCAAAGCCCATATCACCCGAGCACAGCAGCACTTTACGATAGGGAAGCCCCAGCAGCTGCAACACTTTCTCAGCGTGGCCAGTCATCTCTTCCAGCGCCGCCATGGAATCTTCCGGGCGAACGATCTGCACCATTTCGACTTTATCGAACTGATGCATACGGATCAGACCGCGCGTATCACGCCCATAAGATCCCGCTTCTGAACGGAAACATGGCGTGTGGGCAGTCATTTTGATCGGCAGATCATCTTCATCAATGATCTCATCGCGCACCAGGTTAGTCAGCGGAACTTCCGCAGTCGGGATCAACGCGTAATTACTGCTGTCTGCTTCTTCTTCCAGCGGACGAGTGTGGAACAAATCACCCGCGAATTTCGGTAACTGCCCGGTGCCGTACAATGTATCCTGGTTGACCAGATACGGAACATAGTTCTCTGCGTAGCCATGCTGTTCAGTGTGCAAGTCCAGCATGAACTGTGCCAGCGCACGGTGCATACGCGCAATCTGCCCTTTCATCACAACAAAGCGAGAGCCTGTAAGTTTCACCGCTGCGGCGAAATCCAACCCGCTGTGCATTTCACCCAGCGTTACGTGATCGCGAATGTCGAAATCGAATTTGCGCGGCGTACCCCAACGGCTGACCTCAACGTTGTCGTTTTCGTCACGGCCTACTGGAACACAATCGTCTGGCAGGTTGGGGATCGTCAGTGCGATGTCGCGGATCTCCGCCAACAGGGTTTCCAGCTCCGCTTTAGCCGCGTCCAGCTCTTCACCCAGTTTGTTCACTTCCAGGCGTAAAGGCTCGATATCTTCCCCGCGTGCTTTCGCCTGGCCAATGGATTTCGATCGCGAGTTGCGTTCCGCCTGCAAGTTTTCAGTATTAACTTGCAAGACTTTACGACGCTCTTCGAGCGCACGTAATTTATCTACGTCCAGCTTAAAGCCCCGGCGTGCCAGTTTTTCAGCGACTGCGTCTGGCTCGGTACGCAGCAGATTGGGATCGAGCATGCTTTTCCTGTGCTTATCGAATTGAAATAAAAGGATACGACCGCAGCCTGCGGTCGACGGTGTAAGCCGTAACCTTACCGCAACGCCCGCCCTAGCGATAGCGTTTTATAGGGCTTTTATGATCCTGTTCGGTAAGCCAGGCGAGCTTTTCGCCAATTTTACCTTCAAGGCCTCTTGTCGAGGGATGATAATAGCGCGTCTGCGCCAGTTCTTGCGGGAAATACTCTTCACCGGCCGCATAGGCATTGGGTTCATCATGAGCGTAGCGATACTCTTGTCCGTAACCCATCTCTTTCATTAGCTTGGTTGGCGCATTACGCAAATGAACTGGCACATCATAATCGGGGCGATCACGCGCATCAGCCAGCGCCGCTTTGAACGCCGAATAAACCGCATTACTTTTCGGCGCACAGGCAAGGTAGACGATCGCCTGAGCAATCGCACGCTCACCTTCTGCAGGACCAACGCGCGTAAAACAATCCCAGGCTGCAATCGCGACCTGCATCGCACGCGGATCGGCGTTGCCTACATCTTCAGAGGCAATTGCCAGGCAGCGTCGCGCGACATATAAAGGATCGCCGCCGGCCGTGATAATTCTCGCATACCAATAAAGCGCCGCATCCGGCGCACTGCCGCGGACCGATTTGTGCAACGCGGAAATTAAATCGTAAAAACGATCGCCTTTATTGTCGAAACGGGCGCTGCGTTCACCGGCAATTTCCGTAAGCAGTTCCGGCTTTAATACACGCTTGCCGGAATTGTCGAGTTCCGCCATATCCGCCATCATCTCAAGCGTATTAAGCGCCCGGCGCGCATCACCGCCAACCAGCTCGGCAATCGCCCGCCGGGTTTCATCCGGCAGAACAATATCCTGCCCACCGTAACCGCGCGCTTTGTCTTCCATCGCCTGCGTTAAGACCTGTTCGATATCCTCGGTGGTCAGCGATTTAAGCAAATAAACGCGCGCACGAGACAGCAATGCAGAATTGAGTTCAAAAGAGGGGTTTTCCGTCGTCGCGCCAATAAAAGTGATAGTGCCATCTTCAATATGTGGCAGAAAAGCGTCCTGCTGACTTTTATTAAAGCGATGAACTTCATCGACAAACAGAATGGTACGGCGCCCTGCGTTGCGGTTTTGACGGGCACGCTCAATAGCTTCGCGGATCTCTTTCACCCCGGAGGTCACTGCCGAAATGCGCTCCACATCTGCATTGGCGTAACGCGCAATCACTTCGGCGAGCGTGGTTTTGCCCGTTCCAGGCGGTCCCCATAGAATCATGGAGTGCAAATGTCCGGCTTCAATCGCGCGCGGGAGCGGCTTACCCGGCGCAAACAGATGTTGCTGACCAATGTACTGCGCTAAATTTTCTGGCCGCATACGCGCGGCCAGAGGTTGAAACGCATTATCGGAAAAGTCGAGCGACATGTTACTCATGCACGCCTCTTACTTGCGCTGATCGTCAACCGTTACGCCCTTCGGCGGGGTAAAGGTAAATTTAGACGCATCAACGGTGCCGTTTTGCTGTGATTTCAACTGATAGCTGCTGCGCTGATCGTCCTGCTCAATGGCGCTAAATTGATGGATAGTGCCATCACGCCCTACATTGATGGTGAACTGCTTCAGGTTACCGTTGTTGCCTTTCGGCGTCAGAACGAAGTCATCACCCTTCTGCTCAATATTGTACTGCTGCCAGTCGCTTGCCTGATTACGGGCAATCAGCATAAACGGCGTGTTACCCGTGGCGTCTTTCAGCCAGGTTGCTGTTGCCTGCTCAACAAAGGGGTTATAAAACCACAGCGTTTTACCATCCGACACCAGCACACTTTCATCCGGCTGGGTCATATGCCAGTTGAACAGATTCGGGCGTTTCACCCACAGATCGCCCTGACCTTCCTGCACCGCAGCGCCGCTGCTATCGGTCACTTTTTGAGTGAAGGTAGCATGAAAGCTGCTGACCTTATCGAGACGGCTTTTCAGGTCGCTGGAAGCATCAGCCCACACATTGCTGACCAACAGACTACCCATTAATGCACAAACCAAAGCGACTTTTTTCATTGCTGTTCCTTAAATACGTCACTCCCGACGCGGGAGAATACTTCTGTCACTCTAAGCACCGAGTACCAGGAGCAACAGAAGAAAAGACTGAATTTCTATTGCGTTACACATCTTTGCAATCAGTCAAACGGCGGCGGAGCCAGCACTTCACGGTTTCCGTTATGTCCTTGTTCGCTGACGATTCCCTGGGCTTCCATCTGCTCGATGATGCGCGCCGCGCGGTTATAGCCGATACGGAATTGGCGCTGTACGCCGGAGATTGAGGCTTTACGTTTTTCGGTCACGAAATTAACAGCCTGATCGAATAACGGATCCAGCTCTTCTCCTCCCTCAAAACCGCCACCTGCACCACCTTCGCTTTCGCTATCCGAGGTAATGCCATCGACATACTGTGGACGCCCGCGCGCTTTCCAGTCCTGCACAACGGCGTGCACTTCCTGGTCGCGAACGAATGCACCATGTACACGCACCGGCGCAGAGGTCGAGTTCGGGCCGGAATAGAGCATATCCCCCATTCCCAGTAGCGATTCTGCACCGCTCTGATCGAGGATGGTGCGCGAGTCAATTTTGCTCGAAACGGTAAAAGCGATACGTGTCGGGATGTTGGCTTTAATTAGGCCAGTAATGACATCCACAGATGGACGCTGAGTCGCCAGCACCAGATGAATCCCGGCGGCGCGCGCTTTTTGCGCCAGACGCGCAATCAACTCTTCCACTTTCTTACCGACGGTCATCATCAAATCGGCGAATTCATCCACCAGTACTACTATATACGGCAGTTTTTCCAGCACCGGATGCTCGACATCCATGCTATCACCGGGTTTCCAGTAAGGATCCGGGATCGGGCGGCCCATTCGTGCTGCTTCAGCGATCTTCTCGTTGTAGCCCGCCAGATTTCGCACTCCGAGCGCCGACATCAGCTTGTAGCGACGCTCCATTTCGTTGACGCTCCAGCGCAAGGCGTTAGCAGCGTCTTTCATGTCAGTGACGACTTCAGTAAGCAGGTGCGGAATCCCTTCATACACTGACAACTCGAGCATTTTCGGGTCGATCATGATAAAGCGCACCTCTTCCGGCGTCGCTTTATACAGCATGCTGAGGATCATGGCATTCACGCCCACCGATTTACCGGAACCGGTCGTACCCGCAACCAACAGGTGCGGCATCTTCGCCAGGTCGGCGATTACCGGATCGCCCGCGATATCTTTCCCCAGCACTACAGTCAGCGGCGACGGGTTTTCGCGGAATTTCACGCAGTCCAAGACTTCACGCAGGTAAACGGTTTGCCGTTTCTTGTTCGGCAGTTCCAGACCAACGTACGGTTTACCCGGAATAACTTCCACCACGCGCACCGCAACGGTCGACAACGAACGCGCCAAATCGCGGGAAAGGTTCGAAATACGCGCAGCTTTCACACCCGGGGCGAGATTCAACTCAAAACGGGTGATAACCGGGCCTGGAGAATAATTGACCACATCAGCTTTGATGCGGAAATCCGCCAGTCGAGCTTCCACCAGACGCGCCATCTGTTCCAGCGCAAACGTGTCTACCGGTTCGACTTCCGCTGGCGGCTGCGTCAGCAAATCCAACGACGGCAACGGTGTCGTTGGTTTTTGCATCGGGCGACTGTCGCCATTACGCATTAGCAGCGGGTGAATCAGGCTCTCTTGCGGCTGTGCAGTAGGTTGTTGCACTGGCTGCTGATACTGCTGTGGTTGTGCAGCAGGTTGATGCGCAGACTGCTGATACTGCTGCGGCTGTGCAGCAGGTTGATGCACCGGCTGTTGATACTGCTGCGGCTGTACAACAGGTTGATGCACTGGCTGCTGATACTGCTGCGGCTGTACAACAGATTGATGCACCGACTGCTGATACTGCTGCGGCTGTGCAACAGGTTGGTGAGCTGGCTGCTGATAATGCTGTTGCGGTTGTTGATGATGATGCGGCACAGCCAGCATTTCCTGCTCTGGCATCCCACCCGGCGTAAACAACGGTTCACTCGGGCCATCATCTATGAGTGTCTTCATTGGTGAGAACGCAAAGTCCTCCGGCATAAAAGCCTGCGTCCCGGCAGGTTGTTCACCCGCATACCGCTGCTGCTGCGATGCAGCGAACTGACGCGCCAGTTCCGCCTCTTCTGCGTCTTCTTCACTCGGTACAGCATGCTGCGACTGGAATTGCGGCGCCTCATGCTGGAATCCATCACCATAGCGATCGTGCTGCGTGGCGGCAAACTGGCGCGCCAGTTCATCCTGCTGCAGCATATCAGCATCATCTTCCGTGAATTGATCGTTATGATGGCGCGTTTCATCTTCTTCGCGCGCACGCTCTTCTGCCATCCGCTGAGACGGCAGCTTAATGCCATAAGAAGCCAGTTCACGGCGCGTTGGTACACGGACCCGGTTCGGGCGCGGAAGCTGCGGACCAATCCCCTCTTTCACCTGCGGACGCGGTGTACCTCCAGCCGCAAGGCTGAACATCGGACCTGCGGCAGTTGTTGCCACGGTGACACTACTGGCGGCCTGCTGTATTCCGGCTGCAACTGGCGCAACGGTTGCCTCAACAGGCGGTATCGATGGCATAGCCGGTACAACTGGCTTCGAAACCGGTTCAATATTTTCGGGCTCAGGAATCGGCTGATACCACGCCGCCAGCTGCTCACGCTCGCGCGCACGCTTCTCCTCTACTTCTTCGAAGTAATAGAGCGGTGGACGTGTCTGTTTCACTTCTTCAACTACAGGTTCAGGTTCGACGACGAATTCTGGCGCCGGGGAGATTTGCGGCTGTGGTTCACCCTGCCATGGCAGCGGATCGCGTAGCGGCTGCGTATAAACATCGTTTTCTTGCGGCTGTGCCATCACCGAAGCTTCTGGCGTCCAACTATCCTGCGCGACAGGCTGCTGCCACTCTGGTTCAGCGTCTTGTGCAGACGAATATGCAGCTTCCTGTGAAACCGACGGGTTTGGTACAGGCTGGTAAGATGCGAGTGAGTTCTGCTCATCTGGTGCTGGCTGATACGCAGCGGCCTGCTGAACGGGCGGCTGAGCATAGGGCCACTCAATTTCCTGCGGTGCCTGCACAACTGGCTCAACAGGCGTAGCATAAGCCTGCGTAGCGACAGTCGTCGCGGCAGCAGCAGCGGCCACTGGTGCCGTTATACTGCGGCCATTGAGCAGCGGATCGTATTCCTGTTCAAATTCAGTTGCGCGATGCCCAGAGAACAACACGTCATCAGCATCCGCAGGGATACCGCGAGCGCTATAAGCAATATCGTCTTCATCGTCATCCATCCGCTTGCCGGAGAACAAGGCCTCATCGGTTTTGCGCCCCATCGGATTCGCAAACTTTTCGGCAACGCGTTTTCGCCGCGCCAGTGCACCACGCAAAATACGCGTACGGCGAGATTCACGCGGAGCGTCCATTTCACCGTTATCTTCATCATCCTCTTCATACTCTTCGTCATCGACCCAGGTGTCATCACGACGGGTACGATTACTGGCGAAAGTGAGAATGTTGAGAATCACACTGCCAATTTTCTCGGCAATGGTCACCCATGACCACCCGGTGAACAGCGTCAAACCGGCGGCCCAGATACAGAGCAGCGCCAGTGTACCGCCACTGCTACGCAGCAAGGGTTGTAGCGTGGTACTTAGCAAGCTGCCAATGACGCCGCCGGAGGCGAAATACCAAATGTCATCCGCATTAATCGCCGCCAGACCACAAGAAGTGAGGATCAGCGCCAGCGCGCCAATCATGCGCAGCGATACGGCAAAATAGTCGATATAGTCTTCACTGGCCCGGTGGCGATACGCAAACCAGCAGCCGCCGATAATGATCACCGGGATGGTATAAGCCATGATGCCAAAAATGAAAAACAATGTATCAGCAAGCCACGCGCCGGGCACGCCGCCAATATTATGGATAGGCTCATGCCAGGCCGTTTGCGACCAACTGGGATCGGACGGGTTAAAGCTGAGAAGCGCTGCCATTAACCAGACGGCAGAAAGTGAAACGAGGATCAGCAACGCCTCCAGGAGTCGACGCCCGCTGCTTAACTTGGTCAGTGTGACTTCTTTGTCTTCGGTGTATTCCTGGCTCAAGACAGGCTCTCCAGGTCCTTGATGCTAAAACGGACAACAGCGCCGGGTCTCCCCGGCACTGTTGCTGTATGGATTAACAGGAGTGTAATCAAAAAACAGCGATTTTGCACCTGTTCCGTATTAGCGCGTCTTAATAACCAGACGATTGCTCTGTTTGACTTCTTCCATTACCACATATGTGCGGGTGTCGTTTACGCCCGGCAGACGCAGCAGGGTTTCCCCTAACAGTTTGCGATAAGCCGACATATCCGGCACACGCGTCTTCAACAGGTAGTCGAAATCGCCTGAAACCAAATGACACTCTTGAATCTCTTCAAGCTTTTGCACGGCAGAGTTGAATTGTTCAAACACATCCGGCGCGCCACGATTCAGAGTAATCTCAACAAATACCAGAAGTGATGCATCCAGATAATGCGGGTTCAGCAGCGCCGTATAGCCCTGAATAAACCCTTGTCTTTCCAGCCTGCGCACACGCTCAAGGCATGGCGTTGGGGAAAGCCCCACTCGTTTAGAAAGCTCGACGTTGGAAATACGCCCATCTTTTTGCAATTCATTCAGAATATTACGATCGATGCGGTCGAGATCTTTGCCAGGGCGCTTCTTGCTATCTACCATTATTATTGTCTCTCTGTATTCCTTCCCTACTCCTGTCTTGACCCTGTGCACTTCACTGTTCAGAGTCTTTGCCCGTCGCGCTACGCGGCGCGTAATTTAAATTAGCGCGTCACGTAATCCCAGGGGCAGTATTGAGAAGACCGTTGCCAGGGGCAGCTATCGATATCACGAATGGCGTCTGTCCACGCCATACGTAGATTTCGCTAGCCCGGTAAAAATGGCATTTACATGCATGAATTTACGTCACGCGCGAAACACTGCTTTTTTTCTTCCTTTGATGTTTTCGCAAATGCGCAGGGGATTGTCAAAGCAAAACATCTTTTTTTAGTACAACATGCCAGATATTCATCAGGGTCGTTCCCTAATCATCATTTTATCACCTTATAACTGACCCTTTTTCAGTAGGAATTATTATATTTAGGCGGTTAACAGCCCTTCAGCCATCGGTCCTTTCTATTACACATATCGTTAACAAAATCGCTGCACCCTTTTTTTACGCCGGTAAATTCCCTACAATCCAGCCCAATGTCTGCCAAACAACAACGAGGATCTCATGGGTACGGCCAAACACAGTAAGCTGCTTATCCTTGGTTCAGGACCTGCCGGTTATACCGCGGCGGTCTATGCTGCACGCGCTAACCTGCAGCCAGTTCTGATTACCGGTATGGAAAAAGGCGGCCAGCTCACCACCACCACTGAAGTGGAAAACTGGCCGGGCGACCCGCACGATCTGACCGGGCCACTGCTGATGGAACGCATGCATGAACATGCCACCAAATTTGATACCGAAATCATTTTCGATCACATCAATAGCGTGGATTTGCAAAATCGTCCGTTCCGCCTGACTGGCGACAGTGGTGAGTACACCTGCGACGCATTGATTATTGCCACGGGTGCGTCTGCGCGTTATTTGGGCCTGGCGTCTGAAGAAGCGTTCAAAGGCCGTGGCGTTTCCGCCTGCGCAACGTGTGACGGTTTCTTCTACCGTAACCAGAAAGTCGCGGTGATTGGCGGCGGTAACACCGCAGTGGAAGAAGCATTGTATCTGGCAAATATTGCCTCTGAAGTGCATCTGATCCATCGCCGTGACACCTTCCGTGCGGAAAAAATCCTCATCAAACGCCTGATGGATAAAGTCGAAAGCGGCAACATCGTGTTGCACACCCACCGTACGCTGGAAGAGGTGACGGGCGATCAGATGGGCGTTAGCGGCCTGCGTCTACGCGATACGCAGAATGCAGATAATGTCGAATCGCTGGAGGTTGCCGGTCTGTTTGTGGCTATCGGCCACAGCCCGAACACTGCCATCTTTGAAGGTCAGTTGGCGCTGGAAAACGGCTATATCAAAGTGCAGTCCGGTATTCATGGCAATGCCACGCAAACTAGCATTCCTGGCGTCTTTGCTGCCGGCGATGTGATGGACCATATTTATCGTCAGGCGATCACTTCTGCAGGTACAGGCTGTATGGCTGCGCTGGATGCAGAACGTTATCTCGACGGACTTGCTGAACGTAAATAATCTTTACAAGTCAGTAACAAAGGTAAAAAAGGCGACTATAAGTCGCCTTTATTTTTGCTCCGATGTAACATTGCGCCAGCTCAAAAATCCGATAACTTCACCTGCAAAGCGCGCAATGAATAAAACCCGTCAACAAGAACTGACCCGCTGGTTAAAACAGCAAAGCATTATTTCCCGTCGCTGGCTGACACTCTCCCGCCTGCTCGGGGTGGTCAGCGGCGTGCTGATCGTCGCGCAAGCATGGATTCTGGCGCGTATTCTGAACCACATGATTGTGGAGAATATCCCGCGCGAAGCCCTCTTACTGCCGTTCATCTTGCTGGTGCTGATTTTTATCCTGCGCAGTTGGGTGGTCTGGCTGCGAGAACGTGTTGGTTTCCATGCAGGTGCGCATATTCGCTTCGAAATCCGCCGTCAGGTTCTTGATCGCCTGCATCAGGCTGGCCCGGCGTGGATCCAGGGAAAACCCGCCGGAAGCTGGGCCACGCTGATACTTGAGCAAATCGATGATATGCACGACTTCTATGCCCGCTACTTGCCACAAATGACGCTGGCGGCGAGCGTACCTCTGCTAATCATTGCCACTCTGTTCCCGATTAACTGGGCAGCAGCGCTAATATTGCTGGGTACAGCCCCGCTAATTCCGCTCTTTATGGCGATGGTCGGAATGGGTGCGGCGGACGCCAACCGCCGTAACTTCAAAGCGCTGGCTCGCCTGAGCGGCCATTTCCTTGACCGCTTACGTGGGATGGAAACACTGCGTATTTTTGGTCGGGGCGCTGCGGAAACAGAAAATATTCGTCATGCTTCACAGGATTTTCGCAGCCGCACTATGGAAGTGCTGCGCATGGCTTTCTTATCATCCGGCGTGCTGGAGTTCTTCACCTCATTATCGATTGCGTTGGTGGCGGTCTATTTCGGTTTTTCCTATCTTGGCGAGCTGAATTTCGGTCACTACGGCGCTGGTGTAACGTTGTTCGCCGGTTTTCTCGCGCTAATTTTGGCACCGGAGTTTTTTCAGCCACTGCGCGATCTCGGTACCTTTTATCACGCTAAAGCCCAGGCAATTGGCGCTGCGGACAGCCTGAAAACGTTTATGGAAGCACCGCTTGCACATCCGAAACGAGGTGATCTCACGCTGAAAACCGATGAGCCCGTAACGCTGACGGCAAGCGATTTGCTTCTGAAATCCCCAGAAGGCGCGGTACTCGCCGGGCCGCTCAATTTTTCCCTGTCCGCGGGTCAGCGCGTCGTCGTAGTAGGAAGAAGTGGCTCTGGCAAGAGTTCACTGATCAATGTGCTTTCTGGCTTTCTGCCTTACGAAGGTTCATTACGCGTTAACGACGTCGAACTGAGCGAGCTGGACCCGGATAGCTGGCGCGAAGCGATAAGTTGGGTTGGGCAAAATCCGCAACTTCCCGGCACCACATTGCGTGAGAATGTATTGCTGTCACGCCCCAACGCCAGCGATGCAGAGTTGAAAACCGTTCTGGATAAAGCCTGGGTCAGCGAGTTTCTGCCACTGCTTCCTGAGGGGCTGGAAACTCAGTCTGGCGATCAGGCTGTACGCCTCTCTGTTGGCCAGGCACAGCGTGTGGCCGTTGCCCGTGCGCTGCTCTCTCCCTGTAAACTGCTGCTGCTGGACGAACCTTCAGCCAGCCTTGATGCCCACAGTGAGCAACGCGTGATGCAGGCACTTACCGAGGCTTCGCGCCAGCAAACGACCCTGATGGTTACGCACCATCTGGAACACCTGGCTGATTGGGATGTTATCTGGGTAATGCAGGATGGCCAAATTATGGAACAAGGCAGCTATGCCGAACTTGCTGCTGCGCAGGGGTTCTTTGCCGACCTCCTTGCCCATCGCCAGGAGGAGATTTAAATGCGCGCATTACTGCCTTATCTCGCACTGTATAAACGCCACAAGTGGATGCTGATGCTCGGCGTTATCCTCGCCGTTATCACTTTGCTTGCCAGCATTGGTCTGCTGACGCTCTCCGGCTGGTTCCTCTCCGCGTGCGCCGTGGTTGGCGTCGCCGGCATCTACAGCTTTAACTATATGCTGCCTGCTGCAGGTGTTCGTGGCGCAGCGATTATTCGTACGGCCGGGCGCTATTTTGAACGGCTGGTCAGCCATGACGCGACGTTTCGCGTACTGGAACACTTGCGCGTCTCGACATTCAGTAAACTGCTCCCCCTCTCCCCTGCCGGGCTGGCGCGCTTTCGCCAGGGTGAGTTGCTAAACCGCGTCGTTGCCGATGTCGACACGCTCGATCACCTTTACCTGCGCGTGATCTCCCCGTTGATCGGCGCACTGGTGGTCATCATCGTTGTCACACTGGGCTTAAGCGTACTGGATATACCGCTGGCTCTGATGTTGGGCGGTATTATGCTGGCAACCTTGATTATCCTGCCGCCGTTATTTTACCGCGCGGGCAAACCGACAGGCGAAAATCTGACCGCCCTGCGCGGACAGTATCGCCAGCAATTAATCAGTTGGCTGCAAGGCCAGGCAGAGTTGACCATTTTTGGTGCCAGCCAGCGCTATCGTGAACAGCTAGAAAACACTGAACTCAGTTGGCATGATGCCCAGCGTCGTCAGTCCGATCTGAGTGCCGTTTCGCAGGCCGTGATGCTGCTCATCAGCAGCGCGGCAGTGCTTGTGATGCTGTGGTTTGCTTCCGCCGATATTGGTGGTAACACGCAGCCCGGCGCATTGATTGCGCTGTTTGTCTTCTGTGCGCTTGCAGCTTTCGAAGCGCTGGCCCCGGTAGCCGGTGCGTTCCAGCATCTGGGGCAGGTTATTGCTTCCGCCATACGCATCACGCAGGTAACGGAATGTCAGCCGGAAGTCACCTTCCCGCAAAACAGTGCCGCCACGCCTACAGATGTCGCCCTGCAATTCGAGGCCATGACGTTTAACTACCCAGGCCAACCGCAGCGTGCGCTGGACTCAATTTCCTTATCGATTTCCGCCGGAGAACATGTGGCAATCCTTGGCCGAACCGGGTGCGGCAAATCCACATTATTGCAATTACTGACGCGCGCATGGGATCCGCAGCACGGCGAGATTCGTCTCAATGACCAGCCGCTTGCTAGCTTTGCGGAAGCTGATTTACGCAAACTTATCAGTATGGTGCCGCAGCGCGTACATCTGTTCAGCGCGACGCTGCGCGATAACTTGTTGCTGGCCTCACCGCAGGCGAGCGATGACACACTGCGTACGATGCTTGCCCGTGTCGGGCTGGAAAAACTGCTTGAGGATAATGGGCTGAATGCCTGGCTCGGCGAAGGCGGACGCCAGCTCTCCGGTGGGGAACTGCGTCGTCTGGCGATTGCTCGCGCGTTATTGCATGATGCACCGCTGGTGCTTCTGGACGAACCGACCGAAGGGCTGGATGCCGCTACCGAGAGCCAAATCCTTGAATTATTGGGCGAAGTGATGAAAGGCAAAACCCTGCTGATGGTCACGCACCGTCTGCGTGGGCTGGCACGTTGCGATCGGATAATTGTGATGGACAACGGGCAAATAATTGAGCAAGGTAATCACGCAGCGTTAATGGCGAAACAGGGTCGGTACTACCAGTTTAAGCAGCGTCTGTAGTGGCTATTCGTCATTTTGCCGTTTCTGTAACGGCAACGCTAAAGTGGAACGGCCAAAATGACGATAGTAAGTAGGGTCCCTTGTCGCGTTGTGGAGCACAGAAGTCATGCGCCTGGTGCAGCTCTCTCGTCATTCTATCGCTTTTCCTTCGCCCGAAGCGGCGCTGCGTGAACCCAATGGGCTGCTGGCGCTGGGTGGCGATCTTAGTCCGGCGCGTCTGTTGATGGCCTACCAGCGCGGCATTTTCCCCTGGTTCTCACCCGGCGACCCAATTCTGTGGTGGTCGCCCGATCCGCGCGCCGTACTGTGGCCGGACACATTCCATGTCAGCCGCAGTATGAAGCGTTTTCATAAAACCTCTCCCTATCGCGTAACGCTGAATCATGCTTTTGGCCAAGTGATCGATGGCTGCTCGCAGGATCGCGACGAAGGCACCTGGATCACGCCTGATGTGGTGATGGCTTATCATCGTCTCCATGAGCTTGGACATGCGCACTCGATTGAAGTCTGGGAAGGTAACGAGCTGGTGGGTGGTATGTATGGCGTATCGCAAGGTGCGCTGTTCTGTGGTGAATCAATGTTTAGTCGCCGCGTAAATGCATCCAAAACTGCGTTACTTGTTTTTAGCGGCGAATTTGTGCGCATGGGCGGCGAACTAATTGATTGCCAGGTGCTGAATAGCCATACTGCGTCGCTCGGAGCCATAGAGATTCCGCGTCGGGATTACCTTTTATATCTCGAGAAAATGCGCAAACTGCCTCTCCCTTCCCATTTCTGGGTACCCCGAACGCTGTTTCCATCGCTCTGAAGAATGTTTTCGGCACATTTTTTATCAGAGTGTTATAATGGACGCTCAGAGCAGCTTTTGCCTGTTGCCCCGCCCCACCTGGGAGTTGTTCGTATCAGGGATGCCCTTCGCTTTACTCCACCGCTCCCCTTTACGGTTGCGCTTTTAGCGCGTCCAGGCTGTGGCGTGAGGGTAACTGGCAAAAGTCGTTTTGCTGTGTTTTATCAGCGTAAATCTTTACTTAACACACGAACTTCGGCATTATCTTGCCGGTTCAAAAATTATGGTAGTGATACCCCCGAGGATTAGATGGCCAAAGAAGACAATATTGAAATGCAGGGTACCGTTCTTGAAACGTTACCTAATACGATGTTCCGCGTAGAACTGGAAAACGGTCACGTGGTCACTGCGCATATCTCCGGTAAAATGCGTAAAAACTACATCCGCATTCTGACGGGCGATAAAGTGACTGTGGAACTGACCCCGTACGACCTGAGCAAAGGCCGCATTGTCTTCCGTAGCCGCTAAGATCTTCCATCAGCACAGCTAAGTGCACCTATTTCGAAGGCCGGGTAATCCCCGGCCTTTTGTTTTTCTTACGCCCATCCCTCCTGATTAGACTTTAACCACTACCGACAATTGTCTATAATCAATAATGACAAATGTCACCACCTGGGAGGAAAGATGAGAACCTGGAGCCCGGATCAAAAACCAGCTGAGAATGCGCTCTGGCGCTTTGCCGGTTTCCCCGCAAACAGAGGGCTAAAACTCGTTCAGATGCTGAACGAAGGCTTGCCTGTCAGCATTCTCGACAATATTCATGAATGGACAGAAATGTCCCGCTCCGACATTCTGCGCGTCACTGGTATCAACGAACGCAATGTTGCACGTCGCAAAAGCGCAGGTCGTACACTCACCCCGGAAGAAAGTGAGCGCATTGCTCGTTTAGTTAGGGTTGTTGATGCTGCGGTACAGTTTTTCGGTAGCAAAAAGATGGCGTGGGACTGGCTGGAAACCCCCGTTCGCGGCCTTGGCAACGTAGCGCCGATTTCGCTGATTGCTACTGAAAGTGGCGCACTGGAAGTGACCGATCTGCTCGGCAGGCTGGAGCATGGAGTGTTTGCGTGATTTTCTATCGAATGGTGACGCGCCGCTACGCCAGTGAAGCCTGGACAGGCAGCGGTGCGAATCTTTATGGCGGGCGCTGGAATCACAAAGGTCACCCTGCGGTTTACGTTGCCTCATCCGTTTCACTTGCAGCGCTCGAAATGCTGGTACACGTGCACAGCGACACGGTTCTGAGCCAGTATGGGCTGTTCAGTATCGAAATCCCTGACAAGGATATTGAACATCTGGATAAGAAATGGCTACCGCCAGACTGGCAGGAAAACCCGGCACCGCTTTCAACGATGGATTTAGGAACAGCGTGGCTTGAAGCCAACAGCGCCGTCGCGCTGGTGCTTCCGTCTTGCGTTATTCCACTAGAGAATAATGCGATTTTGAATCCTATCCATCCTGGTTTCAGTAAGTTACTAAAAACTGTTAAAGCGCTTCCCTTCTCTTTTGACCCACGCCTGGCAACCCCGTAATTTTTGGGCAATTTACCGGACACATCCACCGCCGGCTTGCGGCGATGCGCGATACGCTCGTAGAGCTGGAAAATGGCAAATATCCGCTGACATAATTACTGAACCGCCGCTTTATCCCTACCATTGTGCGCGGGAAATCTCACTGGCACTAAACGTGCGTAAACTCTTTATTCTGGCGATGCCGGATATCGGCTACTTAAGAGCGTCTGGCCCAGTGCGGGCGATACAGCGACGATCATTTCAGCAGCAGTGATGACGTTTTCCGCTACGGCGCGAAGAGTTTATGGTGCTGCTGGTCGAATCTGACCTGTTATAGGCGAAAATCATTCTGGAAGCGCTGCGGCAAAAAATTGCCACGTTGACGGTTAAAGTATCACCGGCACAACGCTTTTCGAATACTGTGGCGTTGGCGTCGCCGAGTTCGATTACCACCCGGATGACAAGTAATTGAATGATAAAGCGATCTCTATGTTGCTAAAATCCACGGGCGCAATCGTATTGAAACCAAGCTAATTTGATGCTGCTTTTGCAGCCATAAAAAAACCGGGCTTATATCGCCCGGTTTTTAGAAGTGAACCGCAGAGATTAATGTGCCGCTTCCGGTTTGTGCTTCTGTGCACTCAGGAAGCCGTACTCCAGCTCATTTTTCTCTTTATTCAACGTTACCGTGACCTGGCCACCATCAACCAGTGACCCGAACAGCAGTTCGTTAGCCAGTGGTTTTTTCAGGTTGTCCTGGATAACACGCGCCATTGGACGAGCGCCCATTGCACGGTCATATCCTTTCTCTGCCAGCCAGTCGCGAGCTTCCTGGCTGACTTCCAGCGATACGCCTTTCTGATCCAACTGCACCTGAAGTTCGACAATAAATTTGTCGACCACCTGATGGATCACATCTGTAGACAAGTGATCGAACCAGATAATGTTATCCAGGCGGTTGCGGAACTCCGGTGTAAAGATCTTTTTAATCTCTTCCATCGCATCGGTGCTGTTATCCTGGTGGATAAGGCCGATAGATTTGCGCTCGGTTTCACGCACCCCAGCGTTGGTGGTCATGACCAGCACCACGTTACGGAAATCGGCTTTGCGCCCGTTGTTATCGGTCAGCGTTCCATTATCCATCACCTGCAACAGCAGGTTAAAGACGTCCGGATGCGCTTTTTCGATTTCATCAAGCAGCAGCACCGCGTGCGGATGTTTGATCACCGCGTCGGTCAACAGACCACCCTGATCAAAACCCACATAGCCTGGAGGCGCACCAATCAAACGGCTGACAGTATGACGTTCCATATATTCGGACATGTCAAAACGCAGCAGTTCAATGCCTAGCGCTTTCGACAGCTGCACTGTCACCTCAGTTTTACCTACGCCGGTTGGGCCAGCAAACAGGAAGGAACCAACCGGTTTATGGTCTTGCCCCAGCCCTGCACGGCTCATTTTGATGGCTTCGGTTAATGCCTCAATGGCTTTATCCTGGCCAAACACCAGCATTTTCAGCCGATCGCCAAGGCTCTTCAGCGTGTCACGGTCGCTCTGAGAAACACTCTTCTCAGGAATACGCGCGATACGGGCCACCACCGATTCGATATCCGCCACGTTAACGGTTTTCTTACGTTTGCTCACCGGCATCAAACGCGCACGCGCACCCGCTTCGTCGATAACATCAATCGCTTTATCCGGCAGATGGCGATCATTGATATATTTCACCGCCAGCTCTACCGCCGCGCGCACCGCTTTCGCCGTATAACGCACATCGTGGTGCGCTTCATATTTCGGTTTCAGGCCGTTGATAATCTGCACCGTTTCCTCAACGGACGGCTC
Organism: Kosakonia quasisacchari; assembly: GCF_004331415.1. Taxonomy (GTDB): domain Bacteria; phylum Pseudomonadota; class Gammaproteobacteria; order Enterobacterales; family Enterobacteriaceae; genus Kosakonia; species Kosakonia quasisacchari. The sequence continues at coordinate 81,414 of NZ_SJOP01000013.1, read as the reverse complement.
AGTGATATCAATTTTCTGGAAGCGACGCGCCAGGGCACGATCTTTTTCAAAGATATTGCTGAATTCCTGATAGGTGGTGGAACCCATCACGCGAATTTTACCGCTGGAAAGCAGCGGCTTGATGAGGTTTGCAGCATCTACTTGCCCGCCAGACGCAGCGCCCGCACCGATGATGGTATGGATCTCATCGATAAACAGAATGCTGTTATTGTCCTGCTCAAGTTGTTTCAGCAGCGCCTTGAAACGTTTTTCGAAATCACCACGATATTTGGTCCCGGCCAGTAAAGAACCGATGTCCAGCGAGTAAATTGTGCAATCAGCCATAATTTCCGGCACGTCACCCTGCACAATACGCCATGCCAGCCCTTCAGCAATGGCGGTTTTACCCACACCGGATTCACCCACCAGCAACGGGTTGTTTTTACGACGACGACACAGAACTTGAATCGCACGCTCAAGCTCTTTACCACGGCCAATCAGCGGGTCGATTCCTCCCACACGAGCAAGCTGATTAAGGTTGGTGGTGAAGTTTTCCATACGTTCCTCCCCTCCTGCCTGCTCTTCGCTGTTCACCTGCCCGCTACTGCTGCCAGTGGCGTCAGATGATGGGCCTGGCTCGTCTTTACGCGTGCCGTGAGAGATAAAGTTCACCACGTCAAGGCGGCTTACTTCATGTTTACGCAGCAGATAAGCCGCTTGCGACTCCTGCTCGCTAAAAATGGCAACCAGCACGTTCGCACCAGACACTTCGCTGCGCCCGGATGACTGAACGTGAAACACCGCGCGCTGAAGAACACGCTGGAAGCTGAGCGTCGGCTGCGTGTCGCGCTCCTCTTCACTCATGGGTAGAACGGGTGTGGTTTGTTCGATGAAGGCTTCGAGTTCCTGTCGCAGCGCCACCAGGTCCACTGAACACGCTTCCAGCGCTTCGCGGGCAGATGGGTTACTGAGCAGTGCCAGTAACAAGTGCTCGACGGTCATAAACTCATGTCGGTGCTCGCGCGCTCTGGCGAAAGCCATGTTTAAACTGAGTTCCAGTTCTTGATTGAGCATAGGCACCTCCCCCAAGTTTTATACCTGCATTCAGGCTCTTTCCAGCGTACACAGCAACGGATGCTCGTTCTCCCTTGCGTACTTGTTCACCATTGCGACTTTCGTCTCGGCAACCTCGGCGGTGAAAACACCACAAATGGCCCTGCCGTGATAGTGAACCGTAAGCATCAGTTGCGTTGCACGTTCTACATCATAAGAAAAGAACTTTTGTAGCACGTCAATAACAAATTCCATTGGCGTGTAATCATCGTTCATTAACATAACTTTATACATGGATGGCGGTTTTAGCGCATCGCGCAGTTTATCTTCCGCCAATTGGTCGAAATCCAGCCAGCTATTACTCTTACCCATCGTTAGCGTTTCATCTTAGGTTACAGTTTCCGGCAGCGTTTAATCGGCCGATTACATGAGTCTAGATGTATTTTCAATCTACATCAGATGTCAGATAACAATCATCTATCGTTGTCATTCGCGACGGCTGTCACATTCCTTTGTAATAGCGTTAACTGCTTCAAAATTTTGATGCGCCGCCTCCCAGAACCCCTGCCAAATGCTTGACGCGTTATACGAATTATCTAAATTGTACAGTCGAGAGTTGGCGAGGTTTTGAACAGCCCGCTAGCTCTACCACCGGTTCATTCCATCTTACTTAAATAAGATTTACGAAGGATGTCGAAGCATGGAAACGGGTACTGTTAAGTGGTTCAACAATGCCAAAGGGTTTGGTTTTATCTGCCCTGAAGGCGGCGGCGAAGATATCTTCGCGCATTACTCCACCATTCAAATGGATGGTTACAGAACGTTAAAAGCCGGGCAGACTGTCCGGTTTGATGTACACCAAGGCCCTAAAGGCAATCATGCCAGCGTCATCGTGCCCGTAGAAGTGGAAGCCATGGCCTGAAGCCTGTTATCACATTGTGTACATGCCGCAGTCAAAATGCCAGCCCAATCGGCTGGCATTTTTATTACTCGCGAGCCAGTGCATCCACCGGGTCCAGCCGTGCGGCATTACGCGCAGGCAACCAACCAAACAGCACACCGGTAAACGTCGAACACAAAAACGCAGTTAATAGCGCCACCGGCGAAAAGCCAATCTCCCAGCCTGGTAAAAAGAGCTGCAACGTAAAGGCAATCAGCATGGATAGCGTGACGCCGAGCGCGCCACCAACAAGGCAAACAAATACCGCCTCAATCAGAAACTGCGACAAGACATCGCCGGCCCGGGCGCCAACTGCCATCCTGATGCCAATCTCTCGAGTCCGCTCGGTGACCGATACCAGCATAATATTCATTACGCCGATACCGCCAACCAGCAACGAAATGACCGCCACCAGCGTCAAAAACAGCTGAAGAGTACGTGTGGTCTTTTCTGCCGTTTTCAAGACCCCGTCCATATTCCAGACGAAGAAATCTTTCTTACCGTGGCGCAAGCTGAGCAACCGCGTAAGCTGCTGTTCCGCCTGTTCGCTGCTGTAGCCCTCATTCACCCGCACCGTAATTGAGTTTAACCAGGACTGCCCCATAATACGCCCGGAGATGGTGCTATACGGCAGCCAGACCCGCAGGATCTTGCTGCTGCCAAACATCGACTGCTTCTCCTCCGCCACGCCAATCACCGTCGCGGGCATGTTGCCAACCAGGATCACCTCACCGACCACGCTGACTTTATTGGGGAATAACTGACGACGGGCGTTGCTGTCGAGCACCACCACCTGCGCACGGCCTTTGAGCTGCTCCTCGTTAAACGAAGCCCCTTCGCTGAACGTCATACCATACACATTAAAATATTGCCCGCTCACGCCATTGGCGCTCGCCGCCACATCAATATTGCCGTAGCGCAAACGCAGATTTTGTGAAACGGCAGGGGTGGCAGATTTTACCCAGGGCTGTTTTTGAATCGCCTGCAAATCATCATATTTCAGTGCCTGCTGGTATTGCGGCTCGTCGTCACCAAAATCTTTGCCGGGATAGACATCGATAGTGTTGGTGCCTATTGAGCGAATATCCGCCAGCACCAGCTGTTTAGCGGCATCACCGACCACCACAATTGATACCACCGACGCAATACCGATAATAATGCCGAGCATGGTCAGAAAGGTGCGCATTTTATTGGCCGCCATGGCGCGCCAGGCCATGGTCAGCGCTTCCTGAAAACGGCTGACGAACTGCCGCCAGCCCCCGGCTTGCGTCATTACTGCATCATGGTTCGCGGGCGAGGCGGCTTCCGTTTTGGCTGGCGGATTACTGATTATCTCGCCATCACGAATTTCAATTACCCGCTCCGCCTGCGCAGCAATTTGCGGGTCGTGAGTCACGATAATTACCGTATGTCCGCGATCACGCAGCTGATGCAGGATTGCCATCACCTCTTCGCCAGAGTGGCTATCGAGCGCGCCGGTCGGTTCATCGGCCAGAATCACCTGCCCACCATTCATTAACGCGCGGGCAATACTCACGCGCTGCTGCTGGCCACCAGAAAGCTGCGACGGCTGATAATCAGCCCGCTCACCCAATCCTAAGCGGGTCAGTAATACTTTTGCGCGCTCCAGCCGCGCTTTGCGTTCCGTCCCCGCATACACCGCCGGAACCTCGACATTCTGCGCGGCCGTCAAATGAGAAAGCAGATGATAACGCTGAAAGATAAAACCGAAATGTTCGCGGCGCAGCTGTGCAAGCTGGTCGCTACTGAGCAACGACACATCCGTTCCCGCCACCCGGTAAGTGCCGCTGGTGGGTTTATCCAGGCAACCCAGAATGTTCATCAGCGTGGATTTACCGGAGCCGGATGCACCAACAATCGCCACCATTTCGCCCGCATTAATGCGCAGCGTGATGCCTTTTAGCACCTCGACCTGTCCGTCACCGGACGGGTAACTGCGGCGGATATTATTCAGATCCAGCAATGCGGTCATTGCGCCGCTCCACTTTTCTCGCCAATCACCACTTCTTCGCCCGCATCCAGGCCTTTCGTTACCACCACTTCCGTATCATTGCGTGCACCCAACGTCACCTCGCGCTCGCGGGTTTCGCCATTACGTAGCACCTTCACTTTGTAACGGTTATCCCCCACCGGATCGCCAAGCGCCGCCAGCGGAATAGTGATCACATTTTTCAGGCCGGTCAGTTGGATATGTACCTGCGCGGTCATATCAAGGCGCAGCACACCCTCCGGGTTTGGCACTTCAAAGCGCGCATAGTAAAAAATCGCATCGTTGACCTTTTCTGGCGTTGGCAGGATATCTTTCAGCTCGCCTTCATAGCGCGTTCCCGGATCGCCCAGCACGGTGAACCACGCTTTTTGCCCAGGTTTGAGGTGTATGACATCCGCTTCGGAAACCTGCGCTTTCACCAGCATCGTGCTCATATCGGCCAGCGTCAGGATGTTCGGTGCTTGTTGCACGGCAATCACCGTCTGGCCCTGCAACGTGGTAATTTGCGTCACTTCACCAGCCATCGGCGCAAGAATGCGTGTGTAATCAAGATTGGTTTTTGCGGTATCCAGCGTTGCCTGGTTGCGTTTGATCTGGGCATCAATGGTACCGATTTGCGCTTCTTTTACCGCCACATCCGTCGCCGAGGTGTCCAGATCCTGACGGGAGATCAAATTGCTTTTCACCAGTTGCTGCTGGCGCGCTAACGTCACCTGCGCCAGCTTCAATTCAGCCTGCGCCTGACGGCGCTGCGCCCGCAGTTCCATTAAGGTCGCATCCACTTCCTTGATTTGGTTTTCCGCCTGATCGGGGTCGATCACGCCCAGGAGCTGATCTTTCTTTACCTTGTCGCCGATATTCACCGACAGCGTTTTTAACTGACCATTTACCTGAGCGCCAACATCAACTTTACGAAGCGCATCCAGCTTCCCGGTCGCCAGCACGCTTTGTTGTAATTCACCCGGCCGCACAATCAGCGTCTGATACTGGACAACAGGAGCATTGAGTTTGCCCCACAACCAAAACGCCGCCAGTAAAACAACTACTGCCAGCACAATCATTACCGTCCTGCGTTTTCCCTTCAGTTTCATAAAAATCCCAGATAATCGGACATGCAGTTTATAGAGACCAATCTTAACTAAACAAAACATCAACGAAACAAAAAATTCGCATTTCCTCCATCATTCATTTAGATGGCATTGAGAGAGGAGCTGTTGAAATTGCGGCATGCTCGTCACATCACGGATTTCAACATGTCCACCATCGTTCAAGCTACTCATACTGAACTGCCTTTGCCAAAAACCGCCGGGCAGCTTTTTCGTTGTTTATTTTCCGGCGAATTGATGCCGGGCCGCGCCTGGCAGAACCCGGCATATCGTCGCAAATTTTTGCTGCGCTCGTTGACCACACCGGTCAGCACCGCCAGCTATCTGACTCACCTGGCCCAGCAACCCCTCCTGGCGCAGATGCTGCACGTTCAACCCGGGCTACCGTGCCGGTTACATCGCCCTTGGCTGTCAATCAATATGAACCGCACGCAAACGGCACAAGCTATATGCTGGCACTATGAAAATATGATTCGCCTGTTGCCCGCCGCGCTTATCAACAGCTATCTCAGCAAACCCGGCCTCACGCTGGCCGTGCTGACCGGTAAAGATGAGCAGGCCTATTCGCTGCGGTTGCGTTCAGATTTCATGCTGGATAAAGAGGGCGAAGCGACACTGGTTTTCTGCGATGCCCAAGGTACCGTGCTGGCGGCTCTCACCTTTACTTTGTGCCAATTCGCTGGCAAAACCACGCTCTATATTGGTGGGCTGCAAGGCGCAAAAGCGCATGTTCCGCATGAGGCGATTCAGATAGCGACCAAAGCGTGTCATGGGCTATTCCCGAAACGTCTGCTGGTGGAAACTGCCATGACGATGGCGAAATTTCTGCAAGTGGAAGAGATCCGCGCCGTCAGCAATGAAACGCATATCTACCGCAACGCCCGTTATCGCAAGAAAAAACAGGGGCTGCTGCATGCCGATTACAACAGCTTCTGGGAATCGCTGGGTGCCGTTGCCGACCAGCACGGCGACTTTATGTTGCCGCTGGTGATGCCGCGCAAACCGATGGAAGAGATCGCCAGCAAAAAGCGTTCTGAGTATCGCCGCCGCTACGAGCTGCTCGACAGCCTGCAGGCACAGACTGCCGCTCACTGCCAGAACTAATCTGCCCGTCCGCGTGCCAGCCACAGCACGCGGGAAAACATTTTCCGAAAGAGATGCGGCACCGACTCCACGCCGCGCCTTCCGGCTTCCAGCGCAACTTCAATTGCCAGATCCGGTTTTGACGAACGGTGAATCGCTTTGATAATCACACGCCGCATATTCATCGACACATTTTCTGGTAACTGTGCGACGCGGTGATAGACATCCGCGAACCCTTCGCGATACATAAAATGCTCCATATCCAGCGCCGGAAGTTCAGTCAAATGTTCGCGCGTCTGATCCCTGTCGTTATCGAGCAGGCTGCGCACGGTAGCGGCATACTTCTTCCCGGCTTCGTCACCATCGACTAGTACATGCCATTCAATGCCCATACGGCGCGCAAACTTAATCAGCGGCTTTAAGCCTGACTGGGCAAACTCAATAATTTTCACCCCTTCGGCATCGAAATGATGGCCGCACTGGCGCGCCAGCTCATTGATAACCCAGTTCTCTGTCTCCCCTTCCACCAGCAACCAGCAGCGGGCAAACAGGGAAGAAGGCCGGTTAACGCGAATATGAAACGCAATGCGCCGCCCATCTTCGGCACTTAAACCGCCTGGGCCAAGACGCCAGGCCGCCACACGCGAAGACTCACGCACCAGGCGACAAACATGTTCAACCGGTGTTAACGACAGCAGCTCACCGGAGTTGGTGGTGGTTATCTTTTGTAACGGCAGCAAGTTCAGCAACTGCCAGGCCACAGAGAGCATGATCGGATGCAGCCGCGTTTCCGGATCTTCCACCAGCAATAGCGGCCGCGCGTCACGGTCGAGGTGTACCGAACCTTTCGCCTGCAACAATGTGGCGAAAAACCCCAGCAGAATAACCCGGTACATTCGCCCGCCGGGCTTATCGATCATGCGGTTGATAATGTCGAGATAGCGCCAGCTGCGTTGCTCGTCATGAGAGCGACGGCGCATCAAGCGCTGGTGTGAAGCGCCACTGCCCTGCTCAGCAAAATAGTGCTCCAGTAATTGCACCATCGCCGACAGCCCGTGGCGTATCTGCGCGTCGGTTAAATTTTGCGGGCGGGAGATTAATTCGTGGGAGAGGAAATCAAGCTGACGCGCCGTGTTTTCCAGCAACGGCGTGTCCGGCACGCTGCCGTTACGAATGCGGCGCATAAAGCGTGCATCACGAAGCCGCAGTACCGGCATCAGCCGCACCAGGTGGCGGGCACTCTCATCAATGTCCTCCAGCGGCAGCAAATCCCCCTGAGCATCGAGAAAACCGCGTAGCGTCATTACGCTGCCATCGTCGGAAAGCTCACCTTCGTGCCGGTAGAACAGACGGCGATAACCGTCATTACTGGCGACCCAACAATCTGCCAACGGTCGATAACGCCGCGTGCGGTAACGTCCGGGTTCGGACTCGCGGAAAGTCAGAATAATATGCAGATGATGTTCTCGTCCTTGCAGATCCCCCGGCGGGAACCAAAAATCATCGCGGACAAAATGGTAGAGATCCGTTTCCGGTGACAGCAGCAGGGTTAACGCGTCCAACAGGCTTGATTTACCCCAGGCATTTTCACCAATTAGCACGTTGTTCTGCTCAAGCATCAGCGATAAACGATTAATGCCACGAAAGCCGACAATTTCCACACGCTCCAGAATCATTCTTCCTCCGGCATCTCTGGGCTTTTCCGTCTATTCTTTAAGAAGTATAGCGGGACGAAAAGCGGCAGAACACGCGCTAAGTGCAAAACTTTATTGAAATATATTCGATTATTCCGTCGTTGTTATATTTAAAAAGATCAACAGCATCATTTAAAAGCATATCACTCTAATTTTTTAATTTAAGATGAAACTTAGCACCAATAAAAAGCAATAACTTACGATTAATTATCCACATTAAATCAATTTACTGGATTTTATAACTCGTCTTTTTATTTTGTTATTCCGAAAATATGCACGCTTTTATTCACGCATCCATTGATGTCTGACACACGGCACGGGCCTGTACCCGTTTCTGTTTTTTATCGAGGTGGCTATGTTTAGAAAATTAGCGGCGGAATGTTTTGGCACATTCTGGCTAGTGTTTGGCGGCTGCGGCAGCGCAGTGCTGGCGGCGACGTTTCCGCAAACCGGCATAGGTTTTGCTGGCGTCGCGCTGGCGTTCGGTTTAACGGTCATGACCATGGCATTTGCCGTCGGGCATATTTCTGGCGGTCATTTTAATCCGGCAGTCACACTCGGCCTGTGGGCTGGTGGCCGTTTTCCGGCAAAAGAGGTTGTGGGATATATTCTTGCGCAACTTGTTGGTGGCATTATTGCCGCAGCAGTACTCTATTTGATTGCCAGCGGTAAAAGTGGTTTCGATGCGGCGACCAGCGGTTTCGCCTCCAACGGTTACGGAGAACATTCGCCAGGACATTACTCAATGTATTCCGCCATGATTATTGAGATTGTCCTGACCTGCGGTTTCTTGCTGGTGATTCACGGTGCGACAGATAAAAATGCCCCTACTGGCTTTGCGCCCATCGCCATCGGCCTGGCGCTGACGTTAATCCATTTAATTAGCATCCCGGTCACCAACACCTCCGTCAACCCGGCGCGCAGCACCGCTGTGGCGATTTTTCAGGGTGGCTGGGCGTTAGAGCAATTATGGTTGTTCTGGGTGATGCCGATTATCGGCGGCATCCTCGGGGGCGTTATCTACCGCACACTGCTGGAAAAACGCACGTAATATAAAGACCCGGTTTTATGCCGGGTCTTTTGCATGATCTTTCTCATTTTTTCGCAGCTTTACTCATTTTCCACCTTTGGGTAGTGTGTTCCCCGGTGTTTTCACTTTGCAAGGATTCGGGCGCTTCATGCTTTCAGGATTGTTAATTATTCTTCTGCCGTTGGTCATCGGTTATCTTGTTCCCCTGCGTCACACTGCGGCGCTCAAACTTATCAATAAATTACTTAGCTGGATTGTCTACCTGATCCTCTTTTTTATGGGGATAAGCCTTGCTTTTCTGGATAATCTCAGCGCGAATTTACTGGCGATACTGCATTATTCTGCGGTCAGCGTGGTGGTGATCCTGCTGTGTAACGCCGCTGCGCTGCTGTGGCTGGAGCGCACGCTGCCGTGGCATCACCGACACCAACAAGAAAAATTGCCTTCGCGCATTGCGATGGCGCTGGAATCCCTGCGTCTGTGCGGTGTGGTGGTTATCGGTTTCGCCATTGGTCTTTCCGGGCTGACGTTTTTACGCTATGCCACGGAAGCCAGTGAATATACGCTTATCTTCCTGTTGCTGTTGGTGGGTATTCAGTTGCGTAACAGCGGGATGACACTGAAACAGATTGTCCTCAACCGTCGTGGGATGATTATTGCCGTGGTAGTTGCCGTCAGTTCGCTGATTGGCGGTGTAATTAATGCGCTGATCCTCGGCTTGCCGCTGAAAACGGGCCTTGCGATGGCATCGGGATTTGGCTGGTACTCGTTGTCGGGCATCCTGCTCACCGAGTCGTTCGGGCCGGTGATCGGCAGTGCTGCTTTCTTTAACGATCTGGCGCGCGAGTTAATTGCCATCATGCTGATCCCCGGCCTGGTCCGCCAAAGCCGTTCTACCGCGCTTGGGTTATCGGGGGCGACATCGATGGACTTCACCCTGCCGGTACTTCAGCGCTCCGGTGGCCTGGAGCTGGTGCCCGCCGCCATTGTGCACGGTTTTATTCTCAGCTTGCTTGTGCCGCTATTAATGGCCTTTTTCTCTGCCTGATACTTCAATTGGCGGTAGATGTCTGCCGCCAAACTTGCGCTAAATCAATATCCCCTTAAATTGCCGACAAAATCGCTTTTAAGCCTCCCGACAGCAGCATAATCTTAAACATGCATTTAAAATATAACTTTAACATAAAGGTGTGACCATGTTTTGTGTGCAATGTGAACAAACCATCCGAACTCCGGCGGGCAACGGCTGTGCGTACGCGCAGGGGATGTGCGGTAAAACCGCTGAAACCTCCGACCTGCAGGATCTACTGATTGCCGCGTTACAAGGGCTCTCCGCCTGGGCCAGCAAAGCACGTGATTACGATCTGATTGACCACGAGATCGATAACTTCGCGCCGCGCGCCTTCTTCTCTACCCTCACCAACGTTAACTTCGATTCCGTGCGTATTGTCGGCTACGCGCGCGAGGCGATTGCCAAACGTGAAGCACTGAAAGCACTCTGCCTCGCTATTGATCCGAATGCCCACGTCGATAACCCGATGGCCGACCTGCAACTGGTCAGCGACGATCTTGGCGAATTGCAGCGCCAGGCGGCGGAATTCACACCGAACAAAGATAAAGCGACGATTGGCGAAAACATCCTTGGCCTGCGTCTGCTCTGCCTGTACGGCCTGAAAGGCGCGGCGGCCTACATGGAACACGCCCATGTGCTGGGCCAGTACGACAACGATATCTACGCCCGTTACCACAAAATCATGGCGTGGCTGGGAACCTGGCCTGCCGATATGAATGCCCTGCTCGAATGTTCAATGGAAATTGGCCAGATGAACTTCAGCGTGATGAGCATTCTGGATGCCGGTGAAACCAGCACTTACGGCCACCCGACTCCTACCCAGGTCAACGTCAAAGCCGTTGCCGGTAAATGCATCCTGATTTCCGGTCACGACCTGAAAGATCTCTACAACTTGCTGCAACAAACCGAAGGCACCGGCGTAAACGTCTATACCCACGGTGAAATGCTGCCTGCACACGGCTACCCGGAACTGCGCAAATTCAAACATCTGGTCGGTAACTACGGCAGCGGCTGGCAGAACCAGCAGGTAGAATTCGCCCGCTTCCCGGGCCCAATCGTCATGACGTCAAACTGCATTATCGACCCGACCGTCGGTTCTTATGACGACCGTATCTGGACGCGCAGCATCGTCGGCTGGCCGGGTGTTAACCATCTGGAAGGTGACAATTTCGCCCCGGTGATCCGCCAGGCACAGCAGATGTCCGGCTTCCCGTTCAGCGAAATCGAACACCTGATCACCGTCGGTTTTGGTCGCCAGACGCTGCTTGGCGCAGTGGATACACTGATTGATCTGGTGAGCCGTGAAAAACTACGCCACGTCTTCCTGGTCGGTGGCTGTGACGGCGCGCGCGGTGAGCGCAACTACTTTACCGATTTCGCCACCCAGGTGCCGGATGACTGCCTGATCCTGACGCTGGCCTGCGGGAAATACCGCTTCAACAAACTCGACTTTGGCAATATTGAAGGGCTGCCGCGCCTGATTGATGCAGGTCAGTGTAACGATGCTTATTCGGCCATCATTCTGGCAGTAACGCTGGCGGAAAAACTGGGCTGCGGCGTTAACGATCTGCCGCTGTCACTGGTGCTCTCCTGGTTCGAGCAAAAGGCGATTGTCATCCTGCTGACCCTGCTTTCGCTCGGGGTGACAAATATTGTCACCGGGCCGACGGCACCGGGCTTCCTGACACCGGACCTGCTGGCCGTGCTGAATGAGAAATTCGGCCTGCGCCAGGTCACGACTGTGGAACAGGATATGCAGCAGTTGCTGAGCGCGTAAGGAGCTAACTATGACCATGCCAACCCCTCAATGCTCGTGGCGTATGCAGGTTCACCATATCCAGCAAGAAACGCCGGATGTCTGGACACTGTCGCTGTTGTGCCACGATTACTACCCGTATCGCGCCGGGCAATATGCGCTGGTGAGTATCCGCAACAGTGCGGATACGCTGCGGGCCTACACCCTTTCTTCGACGCCGGGCGTTAGCGAATACATTACGCTGACCGTACGCCGTATTGATGATGGCGCAGGTTCTCAGTGGCTGACACGGGAGGTAAAACGCGGCGATTATCTGTGGCTTTCCAATGCGCAGGGAGAATTCACCTGCGATAACGAACCGAACGATAAGCTGTTGCTGCTGGCGGCAGGGTGCGGCGTGACGCCGATTATGTCAATGCGCCGCTGGCTGGCACATTACCGTCCGCATGCCGATGTGCAGGTGATCTTTAACGTGCGTTCGCCGGAAGATGTAATTTTTGCCAACGAATGGCGTGATTACCCGGTCACGCTGGTAGCAGAAAATAACGCTACGGCGGGTTTTGCCTCCGGTCGTCTGAGCCGCGAACTGCTGAGCCAGGTGCCGGAACTGGCGGCACGCACGGTAATGACCTGCGGCCCGGCGCCGTATATGGATTGGGTAGAAAACGAAGCCAAAGCGCTTGGCGTGACGCGTTTCTTTAAGGAGAAATTCTTTACGCCGGTGGCGGAAGCCGCAACCAACGGGCTAAAATTCAGCAAGCTTTCACCGATGAAAACCTTCTATGCACCGGTAGGCAGCACGCTGCTGGATGCGCTGGAAAGCAATAGAATGCCGGTCAATGCCGCATGCCGCGCCGGTGTCTGCGGGTGCTGTAAAACGCAGGTGGTCTCTGGTGAATACACCGTCAGCAGCACCATGACACTAACGGAACAAGAGATTGCCGATGGCTTCGTGCTGGCCTGCTCCTGCCACCCGCAAGGTGATTTAGTTCTGGCATAATCCGCAATAAAAAAGCGCCCCTCATCTGAAGGGCGCTTTTCCCAAAACCGTTTACTTCCAGGCCGGTGCGACGGAGTAACGACCCGCGCCAATAAACGCAACCACCAGCGCCGCAATAAAGTAATAAACCATACTCTCAATCGCCCAGGCACCGGTCGCATCCAGAGACCCGGTTTTACCTACACCAACCAGCAGCCAGGCCACAATCATGGTGAATGCCAGCCCCAGCGCAGCAGGACGCGTCAGTACACCGAGAATAATCAGGATCGGGCACAGCACCTCACCAATCAGCACGCCATAAGCGATAAAACCAGGAAACCCTTTCGCCACCAGCATCCCTGCAATCCCATCAATACCGCCAATTAATTTATGCAGCCCGTGAAATAGCATCAGCCCGCCAACCATCAAACGCAGCAGCAAGCGGCCAAAATCTTCATGCGAAAACATCTTATTAACTGAGTTTAACAATGATTTAACCATTTGAAATGATTCCTGTTTTCATCGACATGTATCAGACTATTCCGATCTGTAACAAAAATAAACCCCTGTTTTATAAAAGCTCATTCTAAATCCGCTTTGTGACGCATTCATTGTCTAAGCTTGTAAGCAAGATCACAAAAAGGAGCGTCGTAGATGAAACAGACAGTGGCTGCGTATATCGCCAAAACGCTTGAGCAAGCAGGCGTAAAAAGAATTTGGGGTGTAACCGGAGATTCCCTTAACGGCTTAAGTGACAGCCTGAACCGCATGGGTACTATCGACTGGATGCCAACCCGTCATGAAGAAGTTGCTGCCTTTGCCGCTGGCGCAGAAGCGCAACTGACCGGCGAGCTGGCCGTCTGCGCAGGTTCGTGCGGGCCAGGAAACCTGCATTTAATTAACGGTTTGTTCGATTGCCACCGCAACCATGTTCCGGTACTGGCGATTGCCGCACATATCCCTTCCAGCGAGATCGGCAGCGGCTATTTCCAGGAAACGCATCCTCAGGAGCTGTTCCGCGAATGCAGCCACTACTGCGAGCTGGTGTCTAACCCGGAACAGATCCCGCAGGTGCTGGCGATTGCCATGCGCAAAGCCATTCTCAATAAAGGCGTGTCGGTGGTGGTGCTGCCGGGCGATGTGGCGCTGAAACCTGCGCCGGAAAGCGCCAGCAGCCACTGGTACAGTGCGCCGCAGCCAGTTGTTACCCCCACGGAGCAGGAGTTGCACAAGCTGGCGCAGCTGCTGCGCTATTCCAGTAACATTGCGCTGATGTGCGGTAGCGGCTGCGCCGGGGCGCATAAAGAGTTACTGGCGTTTGCCGGCAAGCTAAATGCCCCGATTATTCACGCCATGCGCGGAAAAGAGCATGTGGAATACGACAACCCTTTTGACGTGGGAATGACGGGGTTAATTGGCTTCTCGTCGGGTTTCCATACCATGATGAATGCCGACACGCTGGTGCTGCTCGGCACCCAATTCCCTTACCGCGCGTTTTACCCCACCGACGCGAAGATCATCCAGATCGACATTAACCCGGCGAGTATCGGCGCGCACAGCAAAGTAGACATGGCGCTGGTCGGTGATATCAAAGCTACCCTTGCCGCCCTGTTACCGCTGCTTGAAGCCAAAACCGACCGCAAATTCCTCGATAAAGCGCTGGAGGATTACCGCGAGGCGCGCAAAGGGCTGGATGATTTGGCAAAACCCAGCGACAAAGCGATTCATCCACAATATCTGGCACAGCAAATCAGCCACTTCGCTGACGATGACGCCATTTTCACCTGCGATGTCGGCACGCCAACCGTCTGGGCCGCGCGTTACCTAAAAATGAATGGCAAACGCCGTCTGATTGGTTCCTTTAACCACGGTTCGATGGCAAATGCCATGCCACAAGCGTTGGGCGCGCAAGCCACATTCCCACAACGGCAAGTGGTTGCACTCTGTGGCGATGGCGGTTTTAGCATGCTGATGGGTGATTTCCTGTCGGTAGTGCAGATGAAACTGCCGCTGAAAATTATCGTTTTTAATAACAGCGTGCTCGGTTTTGTGGCGATGGAGATGAAAGCCGGCGGCTACCTGACAGACGGCACAGAACTGCACGACACCAACTTTGCGCGTATCGCCGAGGCCTGTGGTATTATCGGTATTCGCGTCGAAAAATCGGCCGATGTTGACGAGGCTCTGCAACGCGCGTTCTCTATTGACGGCCCGGTGCTGGTGGATGTCACCGTCGCGAAAGAAGAGCTAGCGATCCCGCCGCAAATCAAGCTGGAACAGGCCAAAGGCTTTAGCCTCTATATGATGCGCGCCATCATCAGCGGGCGCGGCGATGAGGTGATCGAACTGGCGAAAACCAACTGGCTCAGGTAAAACAGAGGGCATTACCCATCGTAAGATAAGGAAATGCCGTGATCGATTTACGCAGTGATACCGTAACCCGCCCGAGCCGCGCCATGCTGGAACAGATGATGGCCGCCCCGGTCGGGGACGACGTTTACGGTGACGACCCAACGGTCAATGAACTGCAACGTTACGCCGCCGAACTCAGCGGTAAAGAGGCAGCGCTGTTTTTGCCGACCGGCACCCAGGCCAACCTGGTCGCCCTGCTCAGCCACTGCGAACGCGGTGAAGAGTACATTGTCGGCCAGGGGGCGCATAACTATCTCTACGAAGCGGGTGGCGCGGCGGTGCTTGGCAGCATCCAGCCGCAACCGATCGATGCCGCCGCCGATGGTACGCTGCCGCTGGATAAAGTCGCGGCGAAAATCAAAGCCGATGACATTCACTTCGCTCGTACCAAACTGCTGAGCCTCGAAAACACCCACAACGGCAAAGTGTTGCCGCGCGACTACCTGCGACAGGCGTGGGAATTTACCCGCGAACGCGGATTGTCGCTGCATGTTGATGGTGCGCGCATCTTTAATGCGTTGGTGGAATATGACTGCGAACTGAAAGAAATAGCCCAATATTGCGACTCGTTCACCATTTGCCTGTCGAAAGGTCTCGGTACGCCGGTGGGTTCCCTGCTGGTCGGCGACAAAGCGTATATTACCCGCGCTAACCGCTGGCGCAAAATGACCGGCGGCGGGATGCGCCAGGCCGGGATCCTTGCGGCGGCGGGCCTTTATGCATTACAGCACAACGTCGCGCGGTTGAAAGAGGACCATGAGAATGCCGCGTGGCTGGCTGCACAACTAAAAGAGATTGGCGCAGACGTAATGCGCCACGACACCAATATGCTGTTTATCCGTGTGGGCGATAACGCACAAGCGTTGGGCGCGTATCTGCGCGAGCGCGGTGTGTTGATCAACGCCTCGCCAGTGGTGCGCCTGGTCACGCATCTGGATGTTAATCGTCAGCAACTGGAAGAAGTGGTTCGCCACTGGCAGACCTTTTTACAGCACTAAGGAGCGGAACGTGGCGCAGCGGATCCTGGTGCTTGGTGCCAGCGGGTATATCGGACAAAGACTGGTCGAAGCGCTCAGCCAGCAAGGTCATCAGGTCAACGCGGTCGCGAGAAATTTAACTCGCCTGCAAAAGCAGCAGTTGCCGGGTGTAAGTTGCCATAGCATTGATCTCTGGTGGCCACAGGATCTGCCCGCGTTACTGCACGATGTCGATACGCTCTATTATCTGGTGCACAGCATGGGCGAAAGTGGCAATTTCGTCTCCCATGAGCGGCAAATCGCGTTGAATGTGCGTGACGCCCTGCACGGCTCGTCGGTTAAGCAGGTTATCTTTCTCAGTTCGTTACAGGCGAAGGGGGTAACGAATTCTGACCACCTGCTGGCCCGGCAATACACCGGCGATCTGCTGCGCGCGGCGGGCATTCCCGTTACCGAGTTACGCGCCGGAATCATTGTTGGCGCAGGTTCCGCCGCGTTCGAAGTGATGCGCGACATGGTATTTAACCTGCCAGTGTTAACACCGCCGCGCTGGGTGCGTTCGCGCACCACACCCATTGCGCTGGAAAACTTACTGCATTATCTGGTCGAGTTGCTTCAGCACCCTGCGCAGGAACACCGGGTGTTTGAAGCCGCCGGGCCGGAAGTGCTGAGCTATCAGCAGCAGTTCGATCACTTTATGCGTGTAAGCGGCGTTCATCGCCCGCTGATCCCGATTCCACTCCCCACCCGGCTGATTTCCGTCTGGTTTTTACACCTCATCACGTCTGTGCCGCCGACGATTGCCAAAGCGTTAATTCAGGGTTTAAAGCACGATCTGCTGGCGGATGATACTGAGTTGCGCCGGTTGATTCCGCAGACGCTAATTCCTTTTGATGATGCAGTTCGCCGCACCTTGCGGGAAGAGGAAAAGCTGGTTAACTCCAGCGACTGGGGCTACGACCCGCAGGCGTTTTCCCGCTGGCGTCCGCAATACGGTTACTACCCAAAGCAAGCGGGTTACACGGTGAAAACCTCAGCCAGCCCGGCCGCATTATGGGAAGTGGTGAACCGCATCGGCGGTAAAGAGCGCTACTTTTTTGGCAACCTGCTGTGGCAAACCCGCGCAGTGTTGGATCATTTGATAGGCCACAAACTGCCACGCGGGCGACCCGAACGCCCGTTTTTGCAAACCGGCGACACGGTAGACAGTTGGAAAGTGATTATTGTCGAACCAGAGCAACAACTGGCGCTACTGTTTGGCATGAAGGCACCGGGGCTTGGGCGGCTCAGCTTTACGCTGACCGATAAAGGCGATCACCGGCTGCTGGATGTCCGGGCATGGTGGCATCCGCACGGTATGCCAGGACTGTGGTACTGGTTATTGATGTTCCCGGCGCATCTGTTTATTTTTCGCGGCATGGCGCAGCGTATTGCCCGCCTGGCAGAACAAAATAGAGAAAAAGTCTGAGCTTAACCGCTTTTCTTTTCGTCATCCCATTGCATCAGAGCGTAATTCACGGAAGAATGCCCGCGATAAAGGCTTTTCAACACAATGGATCGATATGAAAGTACTGGTCACGGGCGCAACCAGCGGTTTAGGCCGAAACGCGGTCGAGTATTTGCGGCAAAAAGGAATTAGCGTTCGGGCGACGGGTCGTAACGAAGCCATGGGCAAATTACTCAGCAAAATGGGCGCTGAATTTGTGCATGCCGATCTGACCGAGCTGGTCTCCTCTCAGGCAAAAGTGATGCTTGCCGGGATCGACACGCTGTGGCACTGCTCAAGCTTCACATCACCATGGGGTACGCAGGAAGCGTTTGACCTGGCGAATGTGCGCGCGACTCGCCGTCTCGGTGAGTGGGCCGTTGCCTGGGGCGTGCGCAACTTTATTCATATCTCCTCCCCTTCGCTCTATTTTGACTATCACCATCATCGCGATATCAGAGAAGACTTTCGCCCTGTGCGTTTCGCCAACGAATTTGCCCGCAGCAAAGCGGCCGGGGAACAGGTGATCGATCTGCTGGCGCAGGCGAACCCCAACACCCGTTTCACCATTTTGCGCCCGCAAAGTCTCTTTGGCCCGCACGATAAAGTCTTCATCCCGCGCCTGGCGCAGATGATGCACCACTACCGCAGCGTGTTGCTGCCGCGCGGCGGCGAAGCGCTGGTGGATATGACCTATTACGAAAACGCCGTGCATGCGATGTGGCTCGCCAGCCAGCCCCAGTGCGATAAGCTGCCTTCCGGGCGGGCGTACAACATTACCAACGGCGAGCCGCGCTCGCTGCGCAGCATCGTGCAGACGTTAATCGACGAACTGGGTATTCACTGCCGTATTCGCTCGGTGCCATACGCAATGCTGGACATGATGGCGCGCAGCATGGAGCATTTCGGCGATAAACGCGCCAAAGAGCCTGCATTCACCCATTATGGCGTGTCGAAGCTCAATTTTGATTTCACGCTGGATATCAGCCGCGCTCAGCAGGAACTGGGTTATACGCCGATAGTGACGCTGGATGAAGGCATCAAACGCACGGCGTACTGGTTAAAAGACCACGGAAAACTGCACCGCTAAATGATTCAAAACGGGCCGGATTTGACGTCAGAAATTTTCTGCCCGCTTTTATCGATATAGAACCACTCACCGCCGACCAGAGCGGTATGCTCGCCGTCCTTTTGCGGTTTGCAGCCGTTGCACACCAGCGCTTTGCCCTCTTTAAACTGCCAGGCATAATCAAATTGCGGCGCAATGCGATTGCGGAAATTGTCATCCCAGTAGCCCACTTTACCGTTCTGGCGCGATCGCACCAGCCCTTCAACAAACCAGTCAGGGCCATTATCAAAGTGAACAACGGGAAGGTAACTGTCCGGCGAACGCACATAATAATCGGCATCCATCAACCCGGCGGCGCGCATATAGTCATACAGACCGACCCACGACATGCCCTCGACATCACTGGTTTTCGCAAACAACGCTGGCAAGAACCTGAGCTTACCCTCTTCCACTTCAACGCATTTATCGAGTTTTTCCACGTTATCCGTAGATTTATCCCAGTAAGCACAGCTAAACACCGTCACCGGGTTTGGCGCGGCATGGGCAGAAAAAGCCACCATCAGCAGCACGCCTGATATGATGCGAAACCTCATCTCCATTGACCTCGTCATAAAAAAACAGTGGGCATTACCCCGCCTGGCCATATTTTTCCAGTAATGCCTCGGCAATCGCCAGGCTTTCAGCATCGGCAATGCCGTTCCAGAGCCCCGGACGGAAATGCATTTGGAACGCCATGATTACCCTTTTTTGCTCTGCAGGCGACATTTGCGGTTTCACGTCGTAGCCATATCGCGCCAGTAAATCAAGCAAAGAAGCCGTATCTACCGGCTCATGCGCAGAACGGCCATTCAAGTAAAACGCCACACGCTGCGCATCCGGCCAGGCACCAATCCCCTGGGAAAACAGCATTTGCCACGGGAACAACGGGCCGGGATCGTCTTTACGCTGCGGCGCAATATCCGCATGTGCGACGACATTTTGCGGCGCAATGTTGTAGCGCGAGATTATATCTTTTACCAGAGGAATCAATGCATTAATTTGCGCGGGCGCAAAAGGTGCGAATTGTTTTCCGCCAGCGTTACGTTGCCAGCCGCGATTTTCCAGTTCAATGCCTATAGAGGTGTCATTGATGCGTGTCGCGCCGCGCCAGAAACTTGCCCCTGCGTGCCAGGCTAACTCCTGCTCTGGCACCAGTTGCCAGATTCGCGGTTTACCGTGATGCAGCGGTGGATCCGCCGGGATCAGGTAATGCGCACTCACCTGTTTATCCGTCAAGGTGGCCAGTGAAACGTCAAAATCATCGGCGGTGTAGTGAATAACAAGCACTTTAATACGCGGATACGCCGCCTGCGCTTGTCGCCGGGTATCAAGCTGATAGCCATTTTTATCAATAATGCCTTTTTCACTGGCGCAACCTGCGAGCAGGAGTGCCAGCAACAGTAATGCGATGTTTTTCATGCCCGCGTTTTCACCGCCGTACCGCTGACACATACCATCAGCATACTGCCGTCTTTGCCCACCGTTTCGTAATCAACATCAATGCCTACCACCGCATTCGCCCCCAGCGCTTTTGCCTGATCGCCAAGTTCGCGAAACGCGATCTCACGGGCCTTGCGTAACTCTTTCTCATAAGCGCCGGAGCGACCGCCGACGATATCGCGGATACCGGCAAAGAAGTCACGAAAAATATTCGCCCCGAGAATCGCTTCTCCGGTAACGACTCCGCAGTACTCGACAATCGGCTGCCCTTCCAGCGTCGGCGTGGTTGAAAACTGCATAGGTTTCTCCTTTTAGCGTTCAATGCGTTACGCCACACATTATCAGATCAATACACTATTCTTGAAAGGTCGTGACTTCTGAAGAGAAATAAGGAAATCAATATGCGCTATTCAGTTTTGACTCTCACCTTGCCATGCGCGCTGCTGTTAAGCGCGTGCACCACGGTAACTCCAGCATTCAAGGATACGGGCGCGCGCGTGGGCCCGTGTGTGGAAGGCGGCCCGGATTCCGTTGCACAGCAATTTTACGACTACCGCATCGCTCATCCCGGTAATAACTGGACTGCGCTGCGTCCCTATCTGAGCGATGATCTGAGCAAGATGCTCACCGCAGCCAGCCGTGATTCGCGCAATGCCACGCTTTTAAAAGCGGATCCGTTCTCCAGCCGCAACGTCACACCTGAAAAGGCTGACGTCGCCAGCGCATCGACCATTCCGAATACCGATGCACGGAATATTCCGCTGCGCGTCACGCTTAGTAAAGGTGACCAAAGCTGGCGGGATGAAGTGCTGATGATCCGTGAAGGCCAGTGTTGGGCGGTAGACGATGTACGCTATCTCGGCGGTACCGTTCATGCGCCTGCCGGAACGCTACGTCAGTCGGTAGAACATCGGTGATTATTTCATGCTGCAATAGATAACCCCCGTAAAATGTCTGGCATTCCGCAATGAATGCCGACATTTATGCCTGGTTCCCGCGCCGCTCGGTATTTTGTGCTAACTTTATGTAGGAACTTGGTTTATTTTTAAGTTTTAACGCACAAATATTGCATAACTATTCTGTCAACGTTACTATTTGCGGCCTCAATTGCTATCAGACTGCTTCGATGAGTATTAAATTAAACAGCATCAATTGCTTTTATGGCGCACACCAGGCGCTGTTCGATATCACACTGGATTGCCCGCAAGGGGAAACACTGGTGCTGCTCGGCCCAAGCGGCGCGGGTAAAAGTTCGCTGTTGCGCGTACTCAACCTGCTCGAAATGCCGCGTTCTGGCCAGTTAAGCATTGCAGGCAATCACTTCGACTTTGCAAAAACCCCGTCTGATAAAGCGATCCGTGAATTGCGCCAGAACGTGGGCATGGTATTCCAGCAATATAATCTCTGGCCGCATTTGACCGTGCTGCAAAATCTGATTGAAGCGCCGTGCCGCGTGCTCGGTTTAAGCAAAGATCAGGCGCTGGCGCGTGCCGAGAAACTGCTGGAGCGTTTACGTCTTAAACCGTATAGCGACCGTTTTCCGCTGCATTTATCCGGTGGTCAGCAGCAACGTGTCGCTATCGCCCGCGCGCTGATGATGGAGCCGCAGGTCCTGTTATTTGATGAACCGACCGCCGCGCTCGATCCGGAAATCACCGCGCAAATCGTCAGTATCATTCGTGAGCTGTCTGAAACCGGCATCACGCAAGTTATCGTGACCCACGAAGTGGAAGTGGCGCGTAAAACCGCCAGCCGCGTGGTGTACATGGAAAATGGTCACATTGTTGAGCAAGGGGATGCGGGCTGCTTTACCGCGCCGCAGACCGACGCGTTTAAATATTACCTATCTCACTGAAGAACCGGGATTAATGACAATGAAAAAAGTACTGATTGCCGCGCTACTTGCAAGCGTAAGCCTTTCCGCTACAGCAGCCCAGACTATCCGTTTCGCCACCGAAGCGAGCTACCCTCCGTTTGAATCAACCGACGCGAATAACAAAATCGTCGGTTTCGATGTGGATCTGGCTAACGCATTGTGTAAAGAGATCGACGCGACCTGCACCTTTACCAACCAGGCGTTTGACAGCCTGATCCCAAGTCTGAAATTCCGCCGTTTCGACGCGGTCATGGCCGGTATGGATATCACCCCGGAACGTGAAAAACAGGTTCTGTTCACCACGCCTTATTACGACAACTCCGCACTGTTCGTCGGTCAGCAGGGTAAATTCACCAGCATTGACCAGTTGAAAGGTAAACGCGTTGGTGTGCAGAACGGCACCACCCACCAGAAATTCATTAACGACAAACATCCGGAAATCACCACCGTTCCTTACGACAGCTACCAGAACGCGCGTCTGGATCTGCAGAACGGCCGTATTGATGCCGTGTTCGGTGACACCGCCGTGGTAACCGAATGGCTGAAAGCAGATGCAAAACTGGCGGCAGTTGGCGATAAAGTAACCGACAAAGAGTACTTCGGTACGGGTCTGGGCATCGCGGTACGCCAGGGCAACACCGATCTGCAGCAAAAATTCAATGCCGCACTGGAAAAAGTGAAGAAAGATGGCACTTACCAGACCATCTATAACAAATGGTTCCAGAAGTAATACTGAATGAACGAAATGTTTCCGTTAGCAAGCGCCGCCGGGATGACCGTCGGCCTTGCCGTTTGTGCACTGATCATCGGCCTGATTCTGGCGATGATCTTTGCCGTTTGGGAGTCCGTTAAGTGGCGCCCTCTTGCCTGGATTGGCACCGCACTGGTCACCATACTGCGTGGCTTGCCGGAGATCCTGGTGGTTCTGTTTATCTATTTCGGCTCTTCACAACTGCTGCTGACACTCTCTGATGGCTTCACCATCAACTTGGGCGTGGTGCAGATCCCGGTGCAGGTGCAGATTGAGAATTTTGATGTCAGCCCGTTTCTGTGCGGTGTGATTGCCCTCTCTTTGCTGTATGCAGCTTACGCGTCGCAAACCTTGCGCGGTGCGTTGAAAGCCGTACCGGACGGGCAGCGGGAATCCGGCCAGGCGCTGGGTTTGTCAAAAGGGGCTATCTTTTTCCGCCTCGTGATGCCGCAAATGTGGCGTCATGCGCTACCGGGGCTGGGAAACCAGTGGCTGGTGTTGTTGAAAGATACCGCGCTGGTGTCGCTGATTAGCGTGAACGATTTAATGCTGCAAACCAAAAGCATTGCTACCCGCACGCAGGAGCCGTTTACCTGGTATATCGTGGCGGCGGTGATTTACCTGGTCATCACGTTGTTAAGCCAGTGGATCCTCAAACGTATTGACCTGCGCGCGACCCGCTTTGAACGGAGGCCGGAATAATGCTCGCATTTTTACCAGAGCTGTTCAAAGGCCTGCACACCAGCCTGACGCTCACCGTAGCGTCGCTGATTGTGGCGCTGATCTTATCGCTGCTGTTCACCATCGTGCTGACGTTGAAAACGCCGGTGCTGACGCTAATTGTGCGCGGCTATATCACGCTGTTCACCGGTACGCCGCTGCTGGTGCAAATCTTCCTGATTTACTACGGCCCGGGGCAGTTCCCGTCGCTGCAAAACTATCCGGTTATCTGGCATCTGCTTTCTGAACCGTGGCTCTGTGCGCTGCTGGCGCTGTCGCTGAACAGTGCAGCGTATACCACGCAGCTGTTCTACGGCGCGATTCGCGCCATTCCGGACGGGCAGTGGCAATCCTGCGGCGCGTTGGGGATGAGCAAGAAAGACACGCTGGCAATTTTGCTGCCTTATGCATTTAAACGCGCGCTGTCGTCCTACTCCAACGAAGTGGTGCTGGTGTTTAAAAGTACCTCGCTGGCTTACACCATCACGCTGATGGAAGTAATGGGCCACGGCCAGCTTCTGTACGGTCGCACTTATGACGTCACGGTTTTCGGTGCCGCAGGGCTGATTTATCTGGTGGTCAACGGGTTATTAACGCTGATGATGCGCCTGATTGAGCGTAAAGCGCTGGCATTCGAACGCCGCAATTAACTGCATAAATAGTAAACAAAGGCGAGCTAATGGTTTCATTACTCGACTTTTTTATTTTCAAGAAAATATATTTAAGCATTTTTATTGAATATAAATTCATTTAATGGCATGGTTAGCGTCACGCTTTAGACACGGCAACAACAATAAGATTGACCGACAGGAGTTCGATAATGAAAAAAATGATATTGGCCGCCCTTCTCGCTTCGTTCGCCGCTGGTGCTTCTGCGGCAGATAAAATTAACTTCGGTGTTTCCGCCACTTATCCGCCATTTGAATCGATGGATGCGAGTAACAAAATCGTCGGTTTTGATATCGATCTGGCAAACGCTCTGTGCAAACAGATGCAGGCCGATTGTACGTTTACCAACCACGCATTCGACAGTCTGATCCCATCGCTGAAATTCAAAAAATATGACGCGGTGATTTCCGGTATGGATATCACCCCGGAACGTAGCAAACAGGTCTCTTTCACTGACCCGTACTACGCTAACTCCGCGCTGGTGATCGCCAAAAAAGATGCCTTTAAATCTTTTGATGATCTGAAAGGCAAGCGTATCGGCATGGAAAACGGCACCACACACCAGAAATACCTGCAGGACAAGCACCCGGAAGTCAAAACCGTGGCTTATGACAGCTATCAGAATGCGATTATCGACCTGAAAAATGGCCGTATCGATGGCGTATTCGGTGACACTGCGGTGGTCAACGAGTGGCTGAAAACTAACCCTCAGCTTGGCGTGGCCACCCCGAAAGTGACCGACCCGCAATACTTCGGCACCGGCCTTGGCATTGCGGTGCGTCCGGATAACAAAGCGCTGCTGGAAAAACTGAACGCCGCGCTGAAAGCAATTAAGGCTGATGGCACCTACCAGAAAATTAGCGATCAGTGGTTCCCGCAGTAATTCACATGGGTTCTGATAAAAAAAGCCGCGCTCGCGGCTTTTTTTATTGCTTTACCAACAGCGTCAACACTTCGTAATGAGCGGTATGCGGAAACATATCAAACAGTTGAACGCGCTCAACGCGATAGCCTGGCAACATGCGAATATCTTTCGCCATCGTGCTGGCATTACAGCTGGAGTAGATAATGTACGGTGGTGCCATGCGGCTTAAATAGTCGCACAGCGCCGCACCAATTCCGCGCCGTGGCGGGTTAACCAACACCAGTTCAGGAATATCGTGCGAAGCAGTGGCGAACTGCGTCGAATCGAGCGCCTGGAAGCGCAAGTTATCCAGCCCGAGCGCCTGAGCGGATTGTGTGGCACAAGCAATGGCTTCCGGCGCGATTTCAATGCCGGTCAGGCGCATCTCCGGCGTCGCACAGTGCAGACCAAAACCGCCGACGCCGCAAAACAGGTCCCACATATGATTGACCGGTAGCGTTCGCACCCAATCGCGGGCAGTCGCATACAACGCGCTGGCAACGGTCGGGTTGGTCTGGAAAAAGCTCTGCGGGCGGATCCACAGCGGCACGCCGTTAAAGTTTTCAGCCAGCGCCTGCTGTTCGGTGAGAAAAATCTCCGTCTCACCTTCCATGATCGCCATATGTACCGGCTGGATATTGGCAGAAATCACTTTCAGTTGCGGCAATTGCGCCTGCAGCGCGGGCAAGGCTGCGCGCAACTGGGTGAGTTTCGCCTCCGAGCGCAGCACAAAACGCAGCATCATGCCGCCATCCTGTTGGCTTTCGGTCAGTAGCAGATATTTTAGCTCACCGCGCTTACGCGCCACGTTGTAAGGCGTTAAACCGGCGCGGGCAATAAACGGTTTGAGCGCGGCAAAAACCGGAGCGAAAGTGTGTGGGTAAAGCGGGCAATCGGTCAGATCTTCGGGCGAACCATCGCGATGTAGCATGCCAAGCAGCGGTTTTTCCACACTGCCGCTGACCACCATTTTGGCTTTATTACGAACCCCCTGCTCCGGGCCACTCACTGGCGAACACCACTGCGCGACAGGCAAACCGTCCAGCAGCGTGTGGAGATCTTCCATTTTCGCGGTAAGTTGCTGTGAGACTGGTTGTTCTATCCATTGACAGGAACGGCAACGACCAGCATCAAAGAGAGCGCACTGCATAGTAAAGCCTTTCATTTTGCGGGGCCGGGATTGTACCACCGTTATTGCAGGCGGAAAAAGCGTCGGCTGGGCGCGGGAACAAACAGCAGGAATAACACCAGCAGATCGGGCAGTTTTTGCATCACTAATGCGTGGAAAATCTCACGTCGGGAACCACCGGCAATGCTGAAGAGCTCCGGATAGCCATAACCGAGCGAAGCGGCCCATAAATAACCGGTTGCGACAACTTGCGTGCCGAGATAAAGCCAGCGCGCCCAGTTCCTGCCTTTGACGACCGAGAAGGCACTGAGAATTTCGGCAAACACCAGCAGCAAGCTGCCAAGAAAAACCAGCGTCAGGCTCCAGGTCTGCGCACTGCGCTGCACAAAATCGATCAGGCCGCGCCATCCCAGCAAATTAAACACCATCAATACATCAACGCAGCGAATCATAATAATGGCGATGGCCGCCACTTGCACCAGTGCCGGTACATTCAATTTCGCGTGATGAGTGGTTTTCTTGAAGAACCCCAATCCGATGATTTCCCTGTGAAAAATGCCGCGACAAGCGCGGCATCAGCAACACAATTTCACGATTCTAATAAGTTCAGCCTTGTCTTGCACGTTGGATATCACGGATCCGCTGTTTTTCCGCCCGCGCCATTAAATACCAGGCGATAAAACCAACAATCCCGACCACACCAAGGATAAGCGTCGCCAGCGCGTTGATTTCCGGGTTCACCCCCATGCGCACACTGGAGAAGACCAGCATCGGCAATGTCGTCGCCCCCGGCCCGGAGACAAAACTGGCAATCACCAGGTCATCCAGCGACAGAGTAAACGCTAAAAGCCAACCGGAAATAATTGCCGGCATAATCATCGGCAGCGTGATAACGAAGAACACTTTCAATGGCGTCGCACCAAGATCCATTGCCGCCTCTTCGATGGAGCGATCCAGTTCGCGCAGACGCGAGGAGATAACCACTGCCACATACGCGGTACAGAAGGTCACATGCGCCAGCCAGATAGTGAGCATCCCGCGATCGGCGGGCCAGCCAATAGCATGGCCGAGCGCAACAAACAGCAACAGCAGCGACAAGCCAGTGATCACATCCGGCATCACCAACGGTGCGGTAATCATAAAGGCGAAACCGTTTGAGCCACGAAAGCGGCCAAAACGCACCATCACCACCGCCGCGATAGTCCCCAGCACCGCCGCCATCGTCGCCGCACAAGCGGCGATGGTCAGACTTAAGCCGACAGCGCTCATCATCGCGTTGTCGTGAAACAGCTCGCCATACCAGCGCGTCGACCAGCCCGCCCAGACGGTGACAAGCCTTGAACTGTTAAAGGAGTAGATCACCAGCATCAGCATTGGCGCGTACAGGAAAGTAAAGCCGAGCACGAGGATCAAAATGCGCCACGGAGAGCGCACTACCGGTAAGGTGTTCATGCGTGGTCCTCCCCTTGTTTCTGCTGATGTTTGTGGAACCACATGATTGGCACAATCAGCAACAGCAGCATAATCACTGCCACCGCCGAGGCTACCGGCCAGTCGCGGTTATTAAAAAACTCCTGCCATAACACACGGCCAATCATGATGCTGTCCGGGCCGCCGAGCAGTTCGGGGATCACAAACTCGCCAACCGCCGGGATAAACACCAACATCGAACCGGCGATAATCCCGCCTTTGGTCAATGGCACAATCACGCTGAAAAAGGTTTTCAGCGGGCGCGCGCCAAGATCCAGCGAGGCTTCTACCAGCGAATAATCGATACGCGTCAGCGCGGTATAAATCGGCAACACCATAAACGGCAAATAGGCATAAACAATCCCGATATACACCGCGAGGTTGGTATGCAGAATCGTCAGCGGCTGATCGATAACGCCCAGCCACATCAGGAAATTATTCAGCACGCCGTTGTTTTTCAGGATCCCCATCCACGCATAAACGCGGATCAGAAACGACGTCCACGACGGCAAAATCACCAGCAGCAGCAGAATATTGCGCGTCGACGGTTTGCTGTGCGCCACTGCCCAGGCCAGCGGATACCCCAGCAGCAGACAGCAAATCGTTGAGATCGCCGCCACCTGTAACGACTGCAAGTAGGCTTCGAAGTAAAGCGGATCGTCGGTAAGTTGCAGGAAGTTGCCGATATTCAGCGTTACCGTCAGTTGACTGTCGGCCCACTCGATAAGATCGGTATACGGCGGGATCTGCCGCGCCATCTCTGCAAGGCTGATTTTGAACACGATCAAAAACGGCAGCAGAAACAGCAAAGTCAGCCAAATATAGGGCAGCGCAATCACCAGTTTGCGCCCGTGACGCATCTGCATACGCCCCAGCCATAAAGTAAAACCGCCCGGTTTTTCGACGCGGGACGGTGGTTCCAGTGTACTCATCGCCGCTCCTTAAACCGTCAGAACCACACAACTATCGGCATCCCAGCAGAGGCGAACTTCATCGCCCCAGGTTGGTGCGCCTTTACGGTAGCGATGCGCATTCTGCAACTGGGCGCTGAGCATCTGCCCGCTTTGCAAACGCACGTGATAAATAGAGAGGTCGCCAAGGTAGGCGATATGCACCACTTCCCCGACAGCAAAGTTATAGCCATCGGCCGGTGGTTCTTCACAGAGCATGATTTTTTCCGGGCGCAGCGCCACATACACCGGCACGTTATCCACAACCGACGCATCGGCGTCCACTTTCAGAGGATGCACCAGCCCCGGAGAGTCGATCACCAGACCGTCTTCCTGACGCTCTTTCAGCAGCCCTTCGAACACATTCACCGAACCGATAAACTCGGCGCTGTAACGCGTGGTCGGGTGCTCGTAAATCTCTTCCGGTTCGCCTATCTGCACAAACTTACCGCGGTTCATGATGGCGATACGCCCGGCCATGGTCATTGCTTCTTCCTGGTCGTGAGTCACCATCACACAAGTCACGCCAACACGCTCAAGGATATCCACCACTTCGAGCTGCATGCGGTCGCGCAGCTTTTTATCAAGCGCGCCCATCGGTTCATCCAGCAGCAGCAGTTTCGGGCGTTTTGCCAGGCTGCGCGCCAGTGCCACACGTTGACGCTGGCCACCTGAAAGCTGGTGAGGTTTACGTTTGGCGTACTCGCTCATATGAACCAGGTGCAGCATTTCAGCCACGCGGCTGGCGATTTCCGCTTTCGGCAACTTGTCTTGTTTAAGACCGAAAGCAATATTTTGCTCCACGGTCATATGCGGGAAGAGTGCGTAAGACTGGAACATCATATTGATCGGGCGCAGATAGGGCGGCACATGTGCCAGGTCTACGCCATCGAGCATGATTTGTCCGTGGGTAGGCTGCTCAAAACCGGCGAGCATGCGCAGCAACGTTGATTTACCGCAGCCGGACGCGCCAAGCAGGGCAAAAATTTCACCTTTATAAATGGTTAGACTGACATCATCAACAGCGTGCTGACCATCAAAGGATTTGGTCAGGTTGCGAATTTCCAGCAGCGGCGTCAGATCCTTGCGGCTCTTCGCCTGTGGGCGGGGGATAGCGTCATTCACTCAAGTGCTCTCCGGCAAAAACATCAACCCGTTTCAACGAGTTGTCGTACAAATGACTGGACAGAGGCGCATCACCTCTGTCCATTTTTGGGGCAGGCGCACCGCCACGGTGCAGCCTTATCACCTGTCAGGTGATTGAATTATTTGCCGCTTTTAACTTTAGTCCACGCGCGGGTTCTTACGCGGTCGATTTTCGGATCCTGGACTTTCAGCGTAAACAGTTTGGCGAAAACATCCGGCGGCGGGAAGATAGCCGGGTTGTCACGCACTTCTGCGCTGATCAGCGGAACAGAGGCTTTGTTGCCGTTCGCGTAGAACACATGATCGCTAATATGCGCAATCACATCCGGGCGCATCAGGTAGTTAAGGAACTGATACGCTTCGTCTTTGTTTTTAGCGTCAGCCGGCATCGCGAAGACATCAAAGAACGCCAGCGCGCCCTCTTTCGGAATGGTGTAGTTAATATTCACGCCATTCTTCGCTTCTTTTGCACGGTTTGCCGCCTGCCACACATCACCCGCCCAGCCAATAGCCACACAGATGTCGCCGTTTGCCAGGTCATTAATGTACTGAGAAGAGTGGAAGTAACGGATGTTCGGACGCAGTTTTAACAGCAAGTCGGTCGCGGCAACGCTGTAGTCATCCGCTTTGCTGCTGTTCGGATCTTTGCCGAGGTAGTTGAGCACGGTGGCAAAAATCTCTTCCGGCGCATCGAGGAATGAAACGCCGCAGCTTTTCAGTTTTTCCAGGTTTTCCGGTTTCAGCACCAGATCCCAACTGTTTACCGGTGCATCTTTGCCGAGCGCCGCTTTCACTTTGTCAACGTTATAGCCAATCCCGGTTGTCGCCCACAGGTACGGGACAGCGTATTTGTTATCCGGATCGTGCTTGGCCACCATCTTCAGCACGTCTGGATCGAGGTTTTTCCAGTTCGGCAGCTTGCTCTTATCGAGCGGCTGGAACACCCCGGCGGCTAACTGGCGCTCAAGGAAACTTGCGGAAGGCACAACCAGGTCGAAACCGGTGCTGCCCGCCATCAATTTGCCTTCCAGCACTTCGTTGGAGTCAAACACGTCATAAATGACTTTGATGCCCGTCTCTTTTTCAAAATTCGCGACGGTGTCCGGCGCAATATAATCAGACCAGTTATAAACATGCAGCGTCTTTTGCTCGGCTGCGAGCGTGCTGGCAGAGACAGCCATCAACGCACCCGCGACAAGACCCGATACCCATTTTTTGCTCAAGGCGGTCATATCTCATTCCTTCTGGAAAGTCCGTTAACATACGAACTAAATGTACGCATCATAAGATATGCAAGAATCATGCATATTTTGTCACTCTGCACAGCCCCGGAGAAGAAAACGCTTCCGGCTGACACCGCATGCTGTTTTAAGCATCGCAAGAATAACTGTAGCCAGGGTTTGAGGCTATAGGTCAGATTAAAAAACGCCTTTTATCAATTTTTTATGCAGGATACGTCTATGTGATAAGCCGTTACGCGAGGAATAGCGGTGAAAAATTCTTTAAGGAAAGGTTAATAGCAGAATAAAAATATTTATTATGCAGTCGCCATGGCAGCGACTGCGTCGAATGCAGCGCAGAGTCAGTGGAGAAAATTGTGTGGCTCTTCATCTACCGCCATCTCTTCTTCGCTGGGCGTGAACAGCAGTTGATGAGCGTTAGCTTCCATAATGACCATTGAAATCTGCTCTTCACTCTGGCGCATAAACCAAGCGAACTGTTCAAACGTAACGCCAGGTCCGACGCATAAAGACTGGCAAACCACCAGTTTTGGCAGATTATCATCCTGTATATCGAGAAATGCTTTCACGGTTAAAGAGCTGGCATTAATGGCAGAGAGATCGGCGGCCAGCGCCAGCAGTGCCGACGGCTTGACTTCCGCCATGGCGGTAAACAGCACCACGTCATTAACAAGGTCGACTTTTGCATCAAACACGCCATCAAAATTTTGCATGTGCGGCAGGTGCAGCGCCTGACAGTTATCGCATTCAAAAAAGTTAATGCCTAGTTCATCCAGCCAGTGACGCAGCGTGTCCAGACCCGGAACGACGAGTGAATCCATAAAGCAGTGCTCTCTTAGCGAAAAAATTGGCCATAGCTTACGCAAAAAGGCCAGAACGTACCATTAATTGCGTGGGAAAATAACCTCAGCCGCCGGTTTTCAGGCAAAAACCTGGCGTTGCCTGACGCTCGATCCACTGGATCATGCGGCCAGCAATATCAATACCGGTGGCTTTTTCGATCCCTTCAAGCCCAGGAGAAGCATTTACCTCCATCACCAGCGGACCACGATTGGCGCGAAGAATATCGACACCGGCCACATCCAGCCCCAGCGTTTGTGCAGCAGCCAGCGCGATTTCACGCTCACGCTCTGTGATGTTCGCCACTAACGCCTTGCCGCCGCGATGCAAGTTAGAGCGAAAATCACCCTCTTTCGCCCGGCGTTCAATGGCGGCTACCACCTCATTTCCTACCACCAGACAGCGAATATCGGTTCCCTTCGCTTCGGCGATAAACTCCTGCACCAGGATGTGCGCATTCAGGCCGCGAAAAGCGTCAATCACGCTCTCTGCTGCCTGACGCGTTTCCGCCAGCACCACGCCAATGCCCTGCGTCCCTTCTACCAGCTTCACCACCAGCGGTGCGCCACCAACCATATCAATCAGATCGCTGGTATCGTCCGGTGAATGCGCAATGCCCGTCACCGGCAGATCGATCCCCTGACGCGCCAGTAACTGTAACGAACGCAGCTTGTCTCTGGCGCGGGTGATCGCTACCGATTCATTGAGCGGGTAACTCCCAAGAATTTCAAACTGACGCAGCGCAGCAGTGCCGTAGAAGGTGATGGCCGAGCCAATACGTGGGATTACCGCATCGAAATGCGGCAACTGGCGGCCTTTATAGTGAATGGACGAGGCCGCCGGGCTGATATTCATATAACAGGAAAGCGGGTCGAGGATCTCGACCAGATGACCGCGCTGCATCGCCGCTTCGCGCAGGCGTTTACACGAATAGAGCGTTCCATCCCGGGACAATATGGCAATTTTCACCCTGCACCTCTCTAAAAGGACCTGTCAAAGCAGGTGTATGATACACGCAGCGACGTGCAGGATGAACGGGAATTAGCGTGTCGCCCATCCCTGTTTATGCAAATAGTCGAGAATAAACGGACGGCTCTCTTTAATGATGGTGCGGCGAATATGGTCGCTCCAGGTATCACGCCGTGTATTGCTGCCGCGCGTCATATAATAGTGGGCGATCTCATCGTCGTATTGCGCCAGCACACCTTCATCCAATGGTTGATAGCGGTTTTCATGCACCACCAGTTGCGCAGGCAGACGCGGTTTCTTATCTGGCTCGTCGGCCGGCCAGCCAAGGCACAGACCAAACAGCGGCAGCACATGTTTTGGCACCTGCAATAACTCACCTACGGCTTCAATGCTGTTACGAATTCCGCCAATATAAACGCCGCCAAGCCCGAGCGATTCTGCCGCAGTGAAGGCGTTTTGTGCCATCAGCGCGGTATCGACAACACCGAGAAGCAACTGCTCCGCCAGGCCTGGATTCGCCTGCGGGCAAATCTGGAAATTACGGTGGAAATCGGCGCAGAACACCCAAAACTCTGCCGCCTGCGCCACATGTGGTTGCCCGCCGGTGAGTGTGACCAGTTGTTCGCGTAGTGCAGCATCGGTGATACGAATTATCGTACTGCATTGCAAAAAGCTGGAGCTGGATGTCGCCTGTGCGCTGGCGATAATCGCCTCGCGCTGCGCCTGAGTAATCGGTTGATCGGTAAAATGGCGAATAGAGCGATGGGCGCACAGCAATTCAATAGTTGGTGTCATGAATAATCCCCCAAATAAACAAGACCCTCAGTATAGGCGAAGCCTGCGCCGCCACAGTATCCGCAATTTGCAATGAAAGGTTGTAAAGATTAAAGCAACAGGCACAACCTGCTTTTCATTACGCTCAGTTATGGTCATGATAACCAGCAGTTACCTTCAGATTCGGGAGAGAGTATGTTTGCTGTAATTTTTGGCCGCCCTGGCTGCCCATACTGTGTACGCGCAAAAGAACTGGCAGAAAAACTGACCGCTGAGCGTGATGATTTCAACTATCGCTACGTGGATATCCACGCGGAAAGCATCACCAAAGCCGACCTGGAAAAAACCGTCGGTAAACCGGTTGAAACCGTCCCGCAGATTTTTCTCGACCAGAAACATATTGGCGGCTGTACAGATTTCGAAGCCTATGCCAAAGAACATTTCGGCCTGTTTGCCTGAACCGAACAACGCCCTCTTTTTGGGGGCGTTTTTTTATTTTTTGTGCCGCAAGATTTTACGCACAAAGAGATAGAATAACCCGCCTATCCCACACCAGAAAATCGCGCTGAACAACCAGGCGATAACCTGCCAGTGCGACTGAGAAGAGGCTAACTGCAGATAAATCAGCACATAGCAAAATGGTGCAGCCAGCACGGCACCGAAAAGCGGTACGACAGCTTTGCGACGACGAGCAATCAACCCACCGACAATGCCGGGAAGCGTGAAAAGCAGTAAGCCTAATTCAGGATTACCGGACACGGGCAGTGCGCCTTTCATATTTATGACCAGCAAGAAACACACCACAATAAAAAGTAATGCGCAGCAAATAACACCGACCCGACTTCGCCTGTTCTTCAAACACGCCTCCTGACTTTTTCTCTATCGCACTAACAACTCGTTCAAAAGAATGTCCGGACAGATAAAGCGTTGCGGCAATCCGTGCCAGAAAAGCACCCACGTAAATACGCGATTCTCACTAGCCGTTGTAATCTAATACGATTAAACTAGCGGCCTGTTTTTGTTTTGTGGGGAGTGTCTGGTGTTGCACCGCTTTTTTCATACGCCAGCGCATGGACAAAACACTAGCTCAAATAACCATTTCTTTCAACAGCTTACAAGTAAACAAGAAGTTAGCCTCCGTGAATATAAACGTCGCAGATTTGTTAAACGGGAATTACATACTGTTATTGTTTGTCGTTCTGGCACTCGGACTTTGTCTCGGTAAATTACGACTGGGTTCTGTTCAACTCGGTAATTCCATTGGCGTTTTAGTGGTTTCATTATTATTAGGCCAGCAGCATTTCAGCATTAACACGGATGCACTTAACCTTGGCTTTATGCTGTTTATTTTTTGTGTCGGTGTTGAAGCCGGACCAAACTTTTTCTCTATTTTTTTTCGCGACGGCAAGAATTACCTCATGCTGGCGTTGGTATTAGTTGGCAGTGCTCTGTTAATTGCGTTAGGTCTTGGCAAACTGTTCGGTTGGGATATCGGCCTGACGGCGGGCATGCTGGCGGGCTCGATGACCTCAACGCCTGTTCTGGTGGGCGCTGGCGATACGCTGCGCCATTCTGGTATGGAGAACGGGCAACTCTCCAGCGCGCTGGATAACCTGAGCCTTGGTTATGCTCTGACTTACCTGATTGGTCTGGTAAGTCTGATTTTCGGCGCACGTTATTTGCCGAAATTGCAGCACCAGGATTTACAAACCAGCGCCCAGCAGATCGCCCGTGAACGCGGTCTGGATACCGATGCGCACCGTAAAGTTTATCTGCCGGTCATCCGCGCCTACCGCGTAGGGCCGGAGTTGGTGGCATGGGCCGACGGCAAAAACCTGCGCGAGCTGGGGATCTACCGTCAGACAGGGTGTTATATCGAACGTATTCGCCGCAATGGCATTCTCGCCAGCCCCGACGGTGATGCCGTGCTGCAAATGGGCGATGAAATTTCGTTGGTCGGTTACCCGGATGCACACGCACGCCTTGACCCGAGTTTCCGCAACGGCAAAGAGGTGTTTGATCGCGATCTGCTCGATATGCGTATCGTCACCGAAGAAGTGGTCGTCAAAAATCACAACGTTGTAGGTCGCCGTCTGGCGCAGCTCAAGCTGACCGATCACGGTTGCTTTCTAAACCGCGTGATCCGCAGCCAGATCGAGATGCCGATTGACGACAATATCGTGCTTAACAAGGGCGACGTTTTGCAGGTCAGCGGCGACGCGCGACGCGTGAAAACCATTGCCGACCGCATTGGCTTTATATCGATCCACAGCCAGGTCACCGACCTGCTCGCCTTCTGCGCGTTTTTTATTGTTGGCCTTATGATCGGTATGATCACCTTCCAGTTCAGCTCCTTCAGCTTCGGCGTGGGTAACGCTGCCGGCCTGTTATTCGCCGGGATCATGCTCGGCTTCCTGCGTGCCAACCACCCGACTTTCGGCTATATCCCGCAGGGCGCGCTGATGATGGTGAAAGAGTTTGGCCTGATGGTATTTATGGCAGGCGTGGGCTTAAGCGCCGGTAGTGGCATCGGCAACGGTCTTGGCGCGGTGGGCGGCCAGATGCTGATTGCCGGGCTAATTGTCAGCCTGGTGCCAGTGTTAATTTGTTTTCTGTTTGGCGCGTATGTGCTGAAAATGAACCGTGCTTTGCTGTTCGGCGCGATGATGGGCGCACGTACCTGCGCCCCGGCAATGGAGATCATCAGCGATACGGCGCGCAGCAATATCCCGGCGCTGGGCTATGCGGGAACGTATGCCATCGCCAACGTTCTGCTGACGCTGGCGGGGACATTAATCATCATTATCTGGCCTGGTCTCGGATAAGTCTGAAGCTGAGAAATATTTCAGCTATGCGCAGAACTTTTTTGTGGGGCGTCAGTCATAACTAGTGCCACTGCTTTTCTTTGATGTCCCCATTTTGTGGAGCCCATCAACCCCGCCGCTTAGGTTCAAGGTTGATGGGTTTTTTGTTGCCTGCAACACCCCACCTCCATTACTGGCCAGAAAATGAACTGCGATAGTACTTAACGTAATAGAATGAAAATTAACATTTTCTCTATCCCCCTGACGTTAAACTGTAGCCCCCGTTTTCCCTATCCGTCTGGTATTCATACACAGCTGTACAAGCTCATTCCTCTATATATGCACTGTTGCTGCCGCGGATGTTGCATTTGTACTGTACTGTTTATACATTCTCTGCTTTTATGCACAATAATGGATAGATTATGGAGAATGATAAAAAAACAAGGGCTGAACACCTCCGCGAATGTTTACGCCACGAAGTAATGATGAATAACAAACCATTTACGTGGTTACGAGTGCTGCACAAAGCGATTAAATGTCCGAGACGGCGATTTAATTTTTGGTGGCGAATCGCTGCTTACTGGCACAGTTCCGGTAACAGCTTTCTTCGTCAGCGTGCGGAAAATTTGAACAGAAAGTTAACTTTAAAATACGGTACTGAAATCCAGTTGGGAGCCCAGATTGGACCTGGATTAGTGATTTCTCATCATCAGGGGATTGTGATCAACAGAGAAGTGGTTATCGGCCATAGCTTTCGCATCAGACAAAACACCACCATTGGTATTACAGGCACAAATGTTACAAAGGAACCCATATCAATTATTATTGGTGACAACGTTAGCGTCGGTGCTAATTCCTGCATTATTGCTGATCAGATTCGCATTGGTAATAACGTAATTGTTGGCGCAATGTCTTTTGTTAATAAAAATATTCCCGACGATGTTACCGTATATACTAAAAAAACAATTCATATTGTTACTAACAAAACACAGAGCTAAGCCAATTCCAATGTTTTGTTCAAGAGTGAGAAATCACTTTAATAACAATAACCTATAATCTATAACCTATAACCTATAACCAACAAGGGCTTAGCACACACATTAGGCATAAGCAAAGGAGCTAACCTTACTGGCATGGCACGTTATTCTTTTAAGTGTTATAGCATGGTTTAATTCGGTAAAAAATTCACACGCATGATCATAATTGTAGCACCATGATATTCATCGCTTACGCCGTTATTTTCTTTTGCATGTGTAATTTCTATTATGAATAGTCAGCGAGGGATAAAGTTAGGACATTTTATTATTATTCTATTCTGTTTATACGCCGCGCATAAAATATCTGTCGATATCGACAAAAAAGTGACAGCTGAACAATCGCAACCAAAAACGTCTTAAAACGCTACGCGAAACCATATCGCCCACAACACATAAACACCCCCCGCTAAAAAGCAGAGCCCGTATGCCCATACAATCCCCGATTCACGGCGCAGGTAGAATTTAAGCGGGTTGCGGTGCAGATTGGCGGCGTTATAGGTTTTATGAAAGTGCGTCATCTGTTGCGCACCTTTGCTGATAAGTCCAAAGAAAAAACTCACCGTTATGATCATTGCAAACGCCATATAACACTTCAAAAACAACCTGAGACCGGTAAACACCCACGGGCCGGAGTCTCTGCTAACACCCGCAACACCGTGCTTTTTCAACATAATGGCGGCACCGCTCAACATCAGATGCACCAGCAGAAAAAGGCCAAAATGTTTCGCATTTGTGGCAAAGGTATTTTTTAAAGTGATACCAAAGATCCAGGCGAAAAACGCGGCCACGGATATCAGCCACATTACGGTGTTTAACAACATTCTATTCCTTTTCAACAGCTTGTTTGAATTTCCTATTTTTGCATTAATACTTAAGCGATCGCCAGCACCTTGTTTTTCATTGTGCTCTTTTTTAACGATCGCCCGACACTGCAAGGAGCCCCACAATGCTGATTTATAATGTTTTTGGCCGTTATATTGGTGTAAAACGCGTGGCGGATGACTGGCAGGTGTTCCGCGTGGACAGAAGCGAAGGCAAGCATTCGCGGCTTTATAACATCATCATTCCCGGTGAATTAAGCGAAGCGGAGATCCCTGGCTGGCTGGGGGATATTTTCCATGAGGCCGCAACGGAAAAACATCCCAATGTTTTTCGCGTGGAATAAAGGAGCAGAAAATGTGTGCACAGTGGTACAGCCAAAGCCCGTTCGATGTAAGGCTGGAGTGGGGTTTAGCCGCAGCGGAGCACCTGGCGCGGGAAGCCGATTGTGTGGTGATTGTCGACGTGATGTCATTCTCCACGTGCGTTAGCATCGCCACCGATAACCAGGCGCTGATATACCCGTGGCCGTGGAAAGATGCCAGCGCACAGCGCTACGCGCAAGAAAACCATGCCGATGTCGCCAGCTTCAATCGCACCTTTGCCGGTGGCAAATATACGCTCTCGCCCGCCTCATTACTGCCTATTCCCGCCGGACACCGGCTGGTGCTCCCCTCACCTAACGGTTCCACCCTTTCGTTTAAAGCACGCGATTTCGGCGCAGCGGTGTTTAGCGGGTGTTTTCGTAATCGACTGGCGACCGCAAAAGCGTGTGCAGGTTTTGAGCGCATTTTGCTGATCCCGGCAGGGGAACGCTGGCCGGATGGCAGCCTGCGCCCGGCGGTGGAGGATTATCTGGCAGCGGGCGCAATTATCGCCGCACTTGGTGAACGTAAGCTATCGCCCGAAGCGCAAGCGGCAAAGGCAGCATTTCAGGGCTGCGTGTTCAGCGATCTCTGTTACTGCGCATCCGCCAATGAACTCCACGCACGGGGTTTTTCAGCGGACGTTGAACTGTGTCTCGCTCTTGACGCAAGCCATCGCGCCTGCGCATTAATCGACAACGCGTACCGCTCACTGCCCGGCGAGACGCCCAACCATTAAGCGAATGGTTTCGCGGCTCAGCGGTGCGCGATCAACCACAAAATGCAGCGTCATTCCTTCGATAAACGCATCCAGCGCACGCGCCGTCATCGGTTCGAACCAGCGCTCCAGCGTAGCCTGGCTGGCGCACATCCAGTCTTGCATCACACTTTTCAGCGTGGGCTGGCGGCTCATAAATGCATACAGCTGGTACATCAGTTCCATATTGCGCGCAGTGGTTACCTGGGCGCTGTAAATCAGTTCGGTTAGCGCCTCACAGGCTTTTGCCTGACTGTCAACACCGTCGAAAAAAGCGGCATATTGCGCCGACATCTGCCGGGTAAACAGGCTGAAAGCTTCTTCTAATAACGCTTCGATGCCGGAAAAGTAATAGGTCATTGAACCCAGCGGCACATCAGCACAGCTGGCGATTTTGCGGTGCGTTACTGCCTGAATCCCATGTGCAGCAATGGTATCCAGCGTCGCTTGCAGAATGCGGTCACGCCGCTGCGGGTCGTTGGGTCTTCGGGCCATAGATCCTCTCACTCATTTATGTACAAATGTACACTTCCTTGCTAGTGTTGTCTCACCTTTTCACTGTTTGATGTGAAGCTATGACAACCAATGCATCGCGAAAAGCCCTGCAACATCGCTTGTGGGCGCTGTTTACCTTCTTTTTTATACCGGGGCTATTAATGGCGTCGTGGGCCACGCGAACGCCAGCGATCCGCGATATTTTATCGGTCTCCACCGCAGAAATGGGCGTGGTGCTGTTTGGTCTGTCGGTCGGTTCGATGAGCGGCATTCTTTCCTCCGGTTGGCTGGTGAAGCGCTTTGGCGCACGGAAAGTGATCCTCGCCAGCATGTCACTTTGCGTCATCGGGATGGTGCTGCTGAGTATCGCGCTGTGGTTCGCTTCCCCGCTGTTGTTTGCGGTCGGCCTCGCCTTTTTCGGCGGTAGCATGGGCGCGGGCGAAGTGGCAATAAACATCGAAGGTGCAGTGGTTGAGCGCGAAATGGGCAAAACCGTGCTGCCCATGATGCATGGTTTTTACAGCTTCGGCACGTTGGTCGGCGCAGGAATTGGTATGAGCGTTACCGCTATTGGGCTGGCGGCAAACTGGCATATTCTGGCAGCAGCGCTGGTGGCGATTGTTCCCATTACCCTGGCGATTTCCGCCATTCCGCCTGGCACCGGCAAAGACTCCGCCGAAGATAAAGCGCGCGGGAAAAAAGGGCAGCCGTTCTGGCGTGATACACAACTGCTGCTAATTGGCGTGGTCGTACTGGCAATGGCATTTGCCGAAGGTTCCGCCAACGACTGGTTGCCGCTATTGATGGTGGATGGTCATGGCTTTAGCCCGACTTCCGGCTCGCTTATCTATACCGGTTTCACCCTTGGAATGACTGTCGGGCGATTTACCGGCGGCTGGTTTATTGACCGTTACAGCCGGGTCACCGTGGTACGCGCCAGCGCCCTGATGGGGGCGTTGGGCATCGGGCTGATTATCTTTGTTGATAGTGCATGGGTGGCGGGTATTTCAGTGATTTTGTGGGGGCTTGGTGCGTCACTCGGTTTCCCGCTGACCATTTCCGCCGCCAGCGATACCGGCCCGGATGCGGCAACCCGCGTCAGCGTGGTCGCCACCACCGGTTACCTGGCGTTTCTCGTCGGCCCGCCGCTGCTCGGTTTTCTCGGCGAGCACTACGGCCTGCGTAGCGCCATGTTGGTGGTGATGGGGCTGGTGTTGATTGCGGCCCTGGTTGCCCGCGCGGTCGCCAAACCGGCCCCGGAAACGCAAGCTGAAACTTGCTGACAACAGGGCGGCGCTTTGATGAGCGCCGCCCTATCCTTCCAGCGAATTCCCTACCCGTTTATCACGCAGAAACACCACCATCAAGCCCAGCCACAGCACACCGTTAGCCAGGTTGAAGAAGCTGAACAAGCCATTGCCGCCGCTCAGCCAGGCATGTTTACTGATTTCGATACCGACGGTGAAAATAAACATCTGTAACATGCCCATCGCTGCCGAAACGGTGCCTTTACTCATGTCGCTGGCAAACAGCGTCAGACGCACCAGCCCGGCATTCGCCAGCCCGATACCAAACGCGTACAGACTCAGCCCGGCTGTCATCCACAAATAGGCATGCGAAGAGGCGAGAGTAGCGCCAGCCGCCAGCAGCAACCCGGCCATAATTGGCCAGCCGCCCATAATGATCAACGCGCGCACGGTACGCCGAGACGTCAGACGCGCCAGCACCAGGTTACCAATAATCAGCGCGCCAAATATCGGCACCTGCAACAAGCCGTATTCATAACTACTCAGTTGCTCGCCGCTGATGATAATGATCGGCGACTGGGCAATCCACGCCAGCAATGGCAGGCTGACAAAACCTGTCGCCAACGCTCCAGCAACAAAACGCAGGTTCTTCATCACTTCTGCGTAGTCGCGCCACAGCGCTTTAAAAGAGAGCTTTTCACCCAGCCGCGTAGCCGTCTCCGGCATCGCCCGTTGCAGACCAAAAAAGGAGAACGCCGCCAGCAACGCGAAAAGGACAAACATCCCCTGCCACGGTGCAGCATGCACCCACGCGGCCCCCACCAGCGGACCGAGCAGCGGCGCTATCAGCGCCACGTTTGCCATCAGCGCGGTGATTTTGATACACACCGCTTCCTCGAACGATTCCTGAATCGCCGCGTAACCTACCGCGCCAATAAAGCACAAGCTAATACCCTGTAAAAACCGCAGCAATGTGAACTGCTCAATATCCTGCGCCAGCAGTGTTGCCAGGCACGTGACGATAAACCACACCACGCCGGTTAGCATCACCGGGCGGCGGCCAATGCGATCCGACAGCGGCCCCAGCAGCCATTGCAAAAACATGCCGCCCGCAAGGTAAGCGGTCATGGAGGTCGGTACCCACTCAATGCCAGCGTTGTACTGCTCCACCACGGCCAACATGCCGGGCTGGATCATATCGTTGGCGATATAGGTGGAAAATTCGTAAAGCACCAGGCAGAGGGGAAACAGTAGCGCCCGTCGTCCCAGACGTTGGCCAGTTAAGGTATGGTTTTGCATGCAATCTCTTCATCTATGAAAAATCGCGCAGAGTGTAATCAAAGCCGCTTTGCCGCGATAGGAAATTCTCTGTCACACATTAAATAAAGCACATTTCAGTTCGTTTAAGGTTCACTTAAGTCCCCCTCCGTACTATACGCCCTCTGTGGTTCACTCCAGGAATCGTCTAACTCTCAGATGAGTAAGACAAAACCGCTTTACCGTTAACCATGCCGCTTTTAAGGTGGGCGCTTTCGCGTCAATGTAGATTGTTTAATCAAAGAGTAACAAGCGTATGTTAGAGAGCCTGAATTACACCCTGTTCTACTGGATTAACGCCACGCCAGACTCTCCGCGCTGGCTGATTGCGTTTGCCGATTTTGCCGCCAGCGATTTAATCAGCATTGTGCCGCTGCTGGCGGTTGGCCTCTGGCTATGGGGTCCACGCGAGCAGGTGAACGCACAGCGTCAACTGGTGATTAAAGTCACCCTGGCGATGTTGGTCAGTCTCTGTTATTCGGCGTTACTGGGGCATTTTTTCCCGCACGATCGTCCCTTTGCCGATCGCGTCGGCTACAACTTCCTGCACCACGCGGCGGATAGCTCCTTCCCGAGCGATCACGGTACGGTGATCTTCACCTTTGCGGTGGCTTTCCTTGCCTGGCACCGTCTATGGTCGGGCGCGCTGTTGATGGTCATCGGGCTGACCATCGCCTGGTCACGTATTTATCTTGGTGTGCACTGGCCGCTGGATATGCTCGGCGCGCTGCTGGTTGGCATCGGCGGCTGTTTGTCCGCGCAAATCCTCTGGCAAGGCTTTGGCCCTACGCTCTACCACAGTGTGCAACAGATCTATCGCGCCTGTTTCGCCATGCTGATTCGCCGCGGCTGGGTACGTGACTAAGCCACCAGGCAAAGGTAATATGAACGCCCTGCTCAATGCAGGGCTTTCTTTTATTCAGGGGAATTATGGAAACAAGACGCGACGAACGGATAGGCCAATTGCTGGCGGCGCTCAAGCGCAGCGATAAACTGCACCTCAAAGAGGCGGCGACGCTGCTTGGCGTATCTGAAATGACCATTCGCCGCGATCTCAGCGCCAACAGCGCGCCGGTAGTGCTGCTGGGTGGTTACATCGTACTGGAGCCGCGCTCCGCCAGCCATTATCTGTTAAGTGACCAAAAAAATCGGCTGGTAGAAGAGAAGCGTCACGCGGCAAAACTCGCCGCCTCCCTGTTAAAAGCGCATCAGATGGCCTTTTTCGATTGCGGCACCACCACACCATGGATTATCGAGGCGATCCCGGACGATCAGCCCTTCACCGGCGTCTGTTACTCCCTGAACACCTTTCTGGCGTTACAGGAAAAACCGCAGTGCCGCGCCATTCTCAGCGGTGGTGAATTTCACGCCAGCAACGCTATTTTCAAGCCGTTGAACTTCAACGAAACGCTGAACAATCTGCGCCCGGATATCGCCTTTTATTCGGCGGCGGGTGTGCATG
Source organism: Kosakonia quasisacchari (assembly GCF_004331415.1). Classification (GTDB taxonomy): domain Bacteria; phylum Pseudomonadota; class Gammaproteobacteria; order Enterobacterales; family Enterobacteriaceae; genus Kosakonia; species Kosakonia quasisacchari. The sequence goes on along the minus strand of NZ_SJOP01000013.1, from coordinate 37,546 downwards.
CCGAGCAGGGCGCGACCTGTTTTAATCTGGAAGAGTTGCCGGTAAAGCACTGGGCGATGGCCAGCGCGCAATACCATGTTCTGGTGGTGGATCACAGCAAGTTCGGGAAAGTGCGTTCGGCATGCATGGGGGCATTAAGCCGCTTTGACGTGCTGGTCAGCGACTGCCGCCCCGACGAGGCGCTGGAGAGCGAAGCAAAAAAAAATCAGATAACGTTGCTCTATTGACCGCGCCCAATCGGGCACGGTCAATTGGGTATCAGGAGAACCAGCCGCCAAACCACTGGTGGAATTTCAGCAATACAAAATCCCACATCCGGCCGATGAAACCGGCCTCTTCCACCGCCTCCATCACCACCAGCGGGCGTTGCTCAATGGTTTTACCGTTCAACTGAAAATCGATAGTGCCCACCACCTGGCCTTTGGCCAGCGGCGCCTGCAGTTCCGGCTGTGTCAAGGTGTAGCTGGCTTTCAGGTTATTCATCTGCCCCTTAGGAATGGTAATAGATCCCGCTTCACCAGCGCCAAGTTTTGCTTCGCTGTTATCACCAAACCAGACACGTTGGCTGACAAACGTCGCGTCGGGTTTAATCGGGGTCACCGTGTCGAAGAAACGAAAACCCCACGTCAGCAATTTTTCTGACTCATTAAAACGGATGCGGTCAGTTTTCGCGCCCAACACCACAGAAATCAGGCGCATATTGCCCTGCGTCGCTGAAGCTACCAGGTTGTAACCCGCACCGTCGGTGGTGCCGGTTTTCATGCCATCCACATTCATACCGGTACTCCACAGCAACCGGTTACGGTTCGGCTGGCGGATCTTATTGAAGGTGAACTCTTTCTCCTTATGAATGGCGTACTCATCCGGCACGTCATGAATCAGTGCTTTACCGAGCAGCGCCATATCGCGCGCGGTACTGAACTGCCCTGGCGCATCCAGGCCATGTACCGTTTTAAAAGTGGTATTGGTCAGACCGAGTTTTTGCGCATAGCTGTTCATCAGGCTGACGAATGAGTCCTGGCTGCCCGCCACGAAATCTGCGATGGCGATGCTGGCGTCGTTACCGGACTGGATAATCACGCCTTTGTTGAGATCGGCAACGGAAACCTGGTCGCCAGGTTTCAGGAACATCAGCGAAGATCCGCGCAGCGCCGGGTTGCCTGTCGCCCAGGCGTCTTTACCGACGGTCACCGTATCGGTGAGGTGAATTTTTCCGGCTTTCAACGCCTGACCAACCACATAGCTGGTCATCAATTTTGTGAGGCTGGCAGGATCGAGCTTCTCGTCAGCGTTACCTTCTGCCAGCACCTTGCCGCTGGCGTAATCCATCAGGATCCATGCTCTCGCATCGACCGGAGGCGCACCCGGCGTTTGTTCCACCGCGTACAACGAAGGGGAGAAAAGCATCAACAGCGCAGAGCCCGCAACCAGGCTGCGAAGGGATAAAGAGAAATGCGTCATAGGGGCCACCCGAGTATCCATTCAAAAACGTCACAACACCGTGCCGCAACAAACGGTGAGTAATAGCGCACAAATGAAACGAAAAAAACCGTCACTGGGTAAAGTTTTTAAAGTTTACGCAATAACAGCATGTTGCGCTCCGTTTGTACTGAATATTTATCCCCTGAATAATTCGAGTTGCAAGACAAAACGCCCTCGCGCGTCGGGCTGTGCTTGCGCTGGCGCCGAAGGCGCGACGCTTACGAATGAACCGGTAACAAAACCCGCGCATCTGCAACTTGAAGAATGACGGAGATTGGCACACGATGAATGTCACACCGACACTCATTCACACCACTGAGGTAAAAATGATAACGCTATGGGGCAGAAATAACTCGACTAATGTCAAAAAAGTTCGCTGGCTGCTGGAAGAGCTGGAATTACCGTATCAGCATATTCTGGCGGGCAGAGAGTTTGGCGTGAACAATGAGCCTGACTATCTGGCGATGAATCCGAATGGTCTGGTGCCGCTGCTGCGTGATGATGAAACCAATGTGGTGCTGTGGGAATCCAACACCATCGTGCGTTACCTGGCGGCACAGTACGGTCAGGGCCGTTTGTGGGTTGAATCCCCCGCTGAGCGTGCACAAGGGGAAAAGTGGATGGACTGGGCGCTGAGCACTCTCTCCCCGAAACATGGCCCGCTGCTGCAGGGGCTGGTGCGCACTGCGCCGGAACAGCGTGACAATGCCGCGCTTGAAGCCAGCAAAAGCGCGCTGGATGAGATGTTCGCGCTACTGGATGATGCGCTGGCAAAGCAGCCGTGGCTCTCCGGGCAGGCCTTTGGCTGCGGGGATATCGCCGTCGGGCCATTTATCTATAATCTCTACAATATCCCCGGATTGCGCTGGGCATCGCACACCAATCTGCAACGCTGGTATGCGGAATTATGCGAACGCCCCGGCTTCAAAAACGCGGTAATGATCCCGGTGACCTGATAATTTTTTTGACCGGTGGCGCTGACATTATCGCCTGCTGTTGGTGATGAAATATGCCCAGCGCCATCCGGTATACCCACGCGGTAACACGCAGGTCTTGTGGCCAGGAGCAGACACACTACTCCTCTTCGCCCTCGACATCCGCAAACAATGAATCATCTTCTAAGGGAACCAGGCTACTTTCATCCCATTCGATCTCATCCGTTGCGTAGTCAATAAGATCGACTTCACAGCACTCCTCCAGCAGCGCTTCTGCCTCATCAAGAAGTTCGATTGCATCCTGATAAAAAGCCATCACGTCGGGTTCTGCCACTTCATCATTATTTATCGCGTCGAGTTTATGGATAGCAAAATCGATATTCTGCAAACTCTCCAGCAAGAGCGTCACCTCTTCGCCACACTCCATACCCGATATCACCGCAGCATGATCATCACTCAGCGCGTCATCCTGCTGAGTAAAAGAGTGATCCGCTAAACCAGATTGTCTGGCAGCCGATAGAAATGATTGCGATCTTTTCTTTAAAAAACTTGCCCGTTCTAACGACAGACCTAACTGCTCAGTGGCGACATTATCCATCATACCCATCTCGTAAAGTGATATAAGATTTTCATTACAGCTGAATAATTAATTTTCATATGGCTTGCATGCGGTACTGAACCGAAACACGCCGAAGTAATACCGGAACAGTTTCTATAAACTGAAAACAGGTGTGAATGGTATTGTTCATTTCTCTGGGGGTGTTGGAATTTAAATAATCATCCAGTGTTATCAACGCACATTCATAGGTAAATAAAAAATCAGTCAACTCTGGCGGGTATGAATGCGCCGTCAGTTCAACGCGAAGCTCATTATATAGCGCCATCAATTTTTTCAGCGCAAAGCAGGCATCCGTTCTTTTGTTTTCAAATACATGCTCATTTAATGCCGGCTTGATAACCGCGAGCAACGAACGATGAACGTTGGTATATTTTGAGTTAAGAAACATGAGTCACCTCTGACATCATTAAATTTTCCAGCGTATAATTCTGGCGTTTTCATTGACGAATAAGAGCGATAAAACAGACATATTATAAATTAAAGGCATAGCAATATTGCTGAGAAACAAACACTTTTTAAAAAATGCAACGTTTGTATCTCAACATATTCTCATAACAAGCGAACATGTCGCTGTTATTACAATCGAATTAAAAATAAAAAAGCCACTACAATGTATTCAGTCTGGCGTTAATTCTGCCGCCGACATCGCTGCCAAAACTGTAATATTTTTCTTTCATAATATCGCCTTCACGTACCATCATAAAAACCCGGCGCGATAAATTATTATCTTTGATGTTAATATATTTAATACTATTGTGATCGTTGCCGAGCGTTGAAAGCTTCGGAAAAAACGAGACATTATCCGAGTGTTTTACCATATATCTGATAGTTTCCAGGTCGTTTGAAATACTCCGCGCATGGTTGAGTATCTCTTCACTGCCAGGTTCAAGATTAAGATGTTCCGGCATCGATTTGGTCATAATGAGCTTATGCTTTTTCAACTCGCTGAGATCAATAGCTTTTTGTTTAGACAACGGATGACTGTTGTTTACACCCAATACAAATTGCTCTTCATAGAGCTGGGCTTCAAGGAAGTTAGCGTTATCAATAGGGCCAATCAGTAACCCCAACTGTAATTGCCCTTTTCCTAACATACTCAGCAAATTATCTTCACTGACTTCATGTAGCTTGATCTCATTATCCGGGAATTTTTCTTTGAAGGCGCTAAACAGGTCTTCATATATATAGGATCCAAGCGTCGGTATCACACCAATGTTAATAACGCCAACCGGTTGAAAGCGTAGACGCTGCGCCAGTTCGTGAAGGTTATGCACCTCACGAAGAATATTTTCAATCAGCGGTAACAGATGCAAACCGATAGGCGACAAGCTGAAAACTTTGCCTTTACGGTGCAGCAACGGAATGCCTAATTCCTCTTCCAGTTTTTTGATTTGGATGCTCAGGGTGGGTTGAGAAACATCGCACTCCTCTGCCGCCTTCTGAAAATTCATATGTTTTATCAACGCGACGAAGTATTCCAAATCTTGCGTTCTCATAAAATCAGCTCTCCCGTGTGCAGACAAAAAAACACAAAACATCACATAAGCCTTTTATATTCAGCCAGGCTAGCAAACACTACCGCGACTGATGCGTGATTTTTCGTGCTAAATTTAATTTAAGTACCATTCCCGGCGTAACTATTCAGTTATTAGTTATATAAGAACACAATAATCTTGCTTATCAAGAATCGAAAATCTGGCGCAAAACTTTAATTGTTAATTCATATCATCAATCGTCTAATAGAATACACCGATGCAATAATGTAAGAATTTGCTTTTAGTACTCACATTATGTACAACATTTAACCTTTTCAAAAAATAACATTGGAAATAGCAACATGTTTAAATATCAGCCTAACAGCATCCTTGCGTCAGGAAAAGCAAATTTACTTGGGTTGAGGTTATAAAAAATAATCTTTTTAGATAAAAAATTAAATCATACTTAATTATAGTTTAGCAACACTAAAATAAGCTTATGCGGTTATTCTTACTTATCATTCACCTATCCTGAATTATGATCGGAAGCACCTATAAGTATTATTAAAATAGAATACATCAGTGGCAATTAAAATATATTTACAACCGCTATTAGCTATAAAATCATGGTATTAAACAGCTTCATTTATAAAAATAAACTATTAGCCATTTAAATTTAAAGTTTTATTCCGTACGGACGATATCATTTTCGCCAAGCAATATTGGGCAATACTCATAGATTAATTCTATATTCCTGGAGAAATGAAATGGCTGTTATTAATACCAACACCTTGTCTTTAATGACCCAAAATAACCTGAGCAAATCTCAGTCTTCATTAGGCACCTCTATTGAACGTCTGTCATCCGGTCTGCGTATTAATAGCGCAAAAGATGATGCCGCTGGTCAGGCAATTGCTAACCGTTTCACATCCAATATTAATGGTCTCTCCGTTGCAGTACGTAACGCGAATGACGGTATCTCGCTGGCGCAAACCACCGAAGGCGCACTGAGCGAAGTGAACAATAACCTGCAGCGTATCCGTGACCTGACTGTGCAGGCGCAGAATGGCTCCAACTCCGCATCCGATGTCGACTCCATTCAGGCGGAAGTTAACCAGCGTATGGAAGAGATCAATCGTATTACCACCCAGACCGATTTTAACGGCCTGAAAGTGCTGAATACCGGTTCGGGCGACAGCCAATATAATTTCCAGGTTGGCGCGAAAGATGGCGAAACTATCAGCATTACCGTGAGCAGCAGCGATGCGTTCAACCTCTACAACACCACCGGTGCAACGGCCGCTACCACAGGCCAGATCGTTAACGGCAGCGCACGTTCCACTGACGCACATGGCTTTGATGTGCTGCAGGGCGTGGTGAGCTCCGGCGGCACAACGGATGGTAATCCACTGGCCGATCTGGATAAAGCCATCAAAGCCGTGGATACTGAACGCAGCCTGCTCGGTGCTTCCCAGAACCGTTTTGAATCAACCATTTCCAACCTTAACAATACGACGAACAACCTGTCGGCAGCGCGCAGCCGTATTCAGGATTCTGACTATGCAACCGAAGTCTCTAACATGTCCCGTTCGCAGATCCTGCAGCAAGCTGGCAGCTCCGTACTGGCGCAGGCTAACCAGGTTCCGCAAACCATGCTGTCCCTGTTGCGTTAAGTTGTGTGAAATCCGCTTACCTCCTTCAGAGCGGATTTTAAAGATGTCATTCCTTTGACTAACACCCGCTTTGTCATGAGGGCGGGCTTCATTGAGCATAACGAGTTTATTGTTCTTTTTTATCCCGCATATGTTGATGGCATTGCGGGATTTTTTTATTTAAAGGAATGAGATTTTTACGAGAAATAAACAGCCAAAAAAAGTGAATGCAAGAGTATTGCATTCACCAAAAGAAAAATTAGAGGATATCAATAAGCACTACAACGAGGGTGAAGCACGCACAAAATACATTACAGGCCAAGGCTATTAAGCAACTCGTCAATATCCTCTTGCCCGGCCAGTTGCGAAGCAGAATCAGCGCTGGCTTTATTGATGGCCGCGCGCCCTTCTCGCGGTACGTTATCTAACAGCACATTCAGGAACTCTTTCTCAATATTTTCCAGCAATGCCATCATGCGCAAAATGATCCGCGCCGTGGTATCCGGGAAATCCTGCGCCAGCATAATTTCCCGCAGGTAGGATTTTGTGACTTCGGTGCAATAGGGAACCGAGTCCAGCCAGACGCGCGTGGCGCGGGCAAGCGCCATTGTCTCGTCGATACTTGCGGCTTCATTATGCTGCTGCCATTGCGAAAGCAACTGGTTCGCTTGCTGGCTCAGTTGCTCCTGAAAAGGTTGTGTCAGTTCGATATAGTTGAGCGTCTTGCCGGATGCCTGGGCCGTCAGATCGACCACGTACTGCAACCGACTGCGCGCATCCGGAATAGAGTTAGCCAGTTCAACAATGGTGATATCGTGGCCTAACTCACGCAGGCTGCTTCTTAACATGCGGGTGACGTTGCCAATGCGGGAAATCAATTCATAAATATCCGTCGACGCACCCGAAATACCTTGATGATGCATTATCACTTCTCCTTTAATGCATACGCTAAGATATTCAGTTATCGGCAATCGATGCTGACACTTAAATAAAAGACGCCACATAGCCAGCCGCTATTAACATAAAAAAAGAGGCATGAGTTTATTTAAAAATAACCAACAGGAAATACTTATATAAAAACAAAATATAGTTTTCACCTGTTAACAGAAAAAAGGAAAGTATCGACGAATAATACGCAGAATGAAGAAAGGGGGGAATATCCCCTTTCTACTTCAGGAGGTTGGGCTGACTTTCCACAACTCACCGTCAGATTCATCAGTCAGCACATATAAATAGCCGTCCGGCCCAATGCGCACATCGCGTATGCGCTGCCCGCGATCGCCCAGAATACGGCCATCTTCCGTCACCTTGTCGCCCTGTACGGTCATGACGATGACATCTTTATCTTTCAGCGCGCCAATAAACAATTTGTTTTTCCATTGCGGAAACACATCAGCATGGTAGAAAGCCATGCCACTGATCGCCGGGGATTTTTTCCAGTAGAAGATTGGCTGTTCGGTTCCCGCGACAATCCCGCCTTTCGCTTCCGGGATCTTCAGCCCGCTGTAGTTGATGCCCCAGGTGGCAATCGGCCAGCCGTAATTTTTACCCTTTTGCGGAATATTGATCTCATCACCACCACGCGGACCATGCTCGTTGAGCCACAACGCGTTACTCCACGGGTTCATCGCCATCCCCTGCGGATTGCGAATACCGTAAGACCAGATTTCCGCTCGCGCGCCCGCTTTGCCAGCAAACGGGTTATCCTCTGGCACTTTGCCTTGATCGGTCAGCCGCACCAGTTTGCCCTGTAATTTATCCAGATCCTGCGCCGTCGAACGCTGGTTATTCTCGCCCAGCGCAATCCATAAATTGCCTTTACCATCAAACACCAGCCGGCCACCAAAATGGTTACCGGTGGAGAGTTTCGGCTGCTGGCGGAACACCACCTGGAAATCGTCGAGGCGTTTAAAATCCTCGCTAAGGCGACCATACCCCACCGCTGTTCCGGCTTTATCATCCTGACCCGCTTCGGCGTAGCTCAGCCACACCCGGCGCGACTGAGCAAAATCCGGGGCCAGCGCCACATCCAGCAAGCCCCCCTGGCCATGCGCCCAGACTTTGGGAACCCCCGTAATCGGATCGGAAATCCCCTTCCCTTGCTGCCATAAACGCAGTTGCCCGCCGCGCAGGGTAATTAACATGCCGTGATTATCAGGCAGGAAAGCCAGCGCCCAGGGATGATCAAGTTTGGTTTGTAACACGTCAACTTTCACCGCAGCAGGCGCGGCGAACACAGAGGTGGAGAGAAAGAGAAAAAGCAGCGGGATCTGGCGCATACGGCGCTCCTTTATGCGGTTTTTTATTCTGATAAAGGGTAGACCGCACAGCGCGGGCAAAAGCGACTTTTACATTACCTATACACAACCACATTCGCATCGCGGTTGTTGCAGAAAAGCCGCTGGGGATTCAGGTACAGCAGTGTGGAGGGCGTATACGCAGAAAGGGGGAGCTTCCTCCCCCTGGTATCAGGCTTCTTCGAGCGGTGAATGTTCGTTCAAATACTGAATGCAGTAATTAAGCACATTCAGAGAACGTTCCAGCTTGTCGACATTCACCGAAATGTAGGTGGGACAATCCTGTCGCCCGCTCATCAGACAAACAGCTGCTGAGGAGAGCGCTTCCTCGGCACGGTATATCGCACTGCGTGAGTCGCGATCCGGCATTTCGTTTAACCGTTCGCCTTTATCGCGGATCTCCAGCGCCAGGGCAAAGAAGCGTTCACGCAGACGATCATTTTCGCTGACCGACATGTACCCTTTCGCTTTTCGCATCTGGATATAGGCCGCAAGGTCACTTCGGGCAGCAATCAACTTCGTCAGCAGACGACGCGCAAGTTCATCAACGGTCATACATCTTCCCCCCTTGTCAGCCAGTGTAGGATCATAGTATGGTCGCTTTTTGAACAAAAGCATGCGTCCGGTCAATATTTAATTTTATCTACCGGACCTTTACATTTCACTTAAAGTGAGCCACGCACGCCAACCACCGTAATCTGTGATATCCCGCGCACCCAGCAACCCATAATTCTCACAAATGAATCCCGTCAGCCAGCGACCGTCCTCCAGCTCAACCTTACCCAATCCGAGCGGAGCCGGAATACCGGCAAGAAAAGATCCCACTTCACTGTGTGGCAGTTCCCACACTTCCACGGCGATCGCCGCGCCTTGCGCGGTATCCCGCACCATGCCTGGTCGTTTGCCGTCCGCTAATGCATACAAACGGTAGTGAGGAGCACTGCGGGTTGCGCCGCGCAGCGTGGCCCCGCGCTGACGAAGCTGGAAATTGAGTGCCAGCCCATCCAGATGTGCGCCGCACACAACAATCGACATGCGGTCATTTGTCGCCACGCGGCCAGGCGCGACACGGCGCATTTCTCTGCCACCCGGCAACGCCAGTGGCTGGCTACGCTGTAACGCATCAGCAAGGCTTAATAAGTATTGATCGGTGAACAGGCGGCCAAACAGTGTCACGCCAGAAGGTAAACCATTCGCCATTGTGCCTGTGGGCACCGCGACCGCAGCGTAATCCAGCAGGTTCATAAAGTTGGTATAGAACCCCAGATCCGAATTGCGCTTGACCGGTTCCTCAGCCAGTTCAGCCAGCGTCACTGGGCGCGGATAGGTTGGCGTCAGCACGCACTCCAGCTCCGCCAGAATCGCATCGCACCGCGCTTTGTAGCGCTGCAACTGGTACTGCGCCGCAAACGCGACGACTGCGCTCATGGCTGGCGCATTGCCGAGCACGTCGCGGATCACTGGCAACACCGCCTCCGGCTGCTGCTCCATCAATGCTCCCGCCACATGATAACGCTCCGCCACCCACGGGCCTTCATACAGCAGTTTTGCCGCCGCGAGGAACGGTGAAAAGTCGATAGTGACCGGCACACCACCCAACGCTATCAAGCGGTTTTGGGCCTCGTGAAACAGCGACTCACTCTGCGCACCCCCCAAGAACTCCAGCCTGTCCGGCACACCGAAGCGAAAACCGGGTTCTGGCACGCCAAATGCCTGCGCACTGTTCCATGCCGGGTTAGCCCGGCTGTATTCGTCCCGCGCGTCTTTAACCGCCGTTAACGCCAGCAACTGGCTGGCTTCCGCCGCCGTCGCGGTGAAAAATGTCACGCAGTCCAGCGTGCGGCAGGCCGGCACCACACCGGCCGTAGAGATGAGCCTTTTGCTCGCTTTAAGCCCAACCAGGTTATTTAACGCTGCCGGAACGCGCCCGCTTCCAGCGGTATCCGTACCCAACGCAAAACTGGCGATCCCCAGCGCCACCGCCAGCGCAGACCCGGCGCTGGAGCCCCCCGCCGGGTAATCGGCCAGCACGCTGTTGCGACACGCGCCATAGGGCGAGCGCGTGCCATTTAAACCGGTGGCGAACTGATCGAGATTCGTTTTCCCCAGCGGCACCGCGCCCAGTGCAATCAGTTGCGCGACAATAGTCGCATCTTCGCTCGCGGTGTAGGCAAATGCCGGGCAGGCTGCGGTGGTGGCGATCCCCGCCAGGTCAATATTGTCTTTGATGGCAAACGGCACGCCATACAGCGGTAAGCTCTCTGGCGGTACGTCGTCGAGCGCCGCCAGATACGGCTCCAGCTCCGCGTCGCTGAGAAGATAAATAAAGGCGTTGAACTCAGGGTTAAGCGCTATCGCCCGCTCACGCAGTTGCGCGATGACAGTGCGCGGCGTAAAACGCCCGTCGCGGTATGCCTGCGCCAGTGCGTCGAGGCGTAAATCAACAGGATGTGTCATAACGTTTTCTCCAGCACCACCACACACTGACCCGCGCGCACCTGGCTACCTGGCTGCACGCGCACCTGGCTCACCACACCGTTGTGGGTGGCGAGTAATGGGATTTCCATCTTCATCGATTCCAGCACCACCAGCACGTCGCCTTCTCGTACGGATTTACCGATTTCCACATTCACCTGCCACAGATTACCGGAAACCGGGCTATCCACCCCCAGTTGCCCGGCGCTTAGCGGTGCGTCATCTTCCGCTTCCAGCAACACATCGCTGCTATCGAAATGTGCCTGCCCGCTGGCAATCCAGCGCTGGCGCTCGGCGTCGAACGCGCCTTGTTGCTGGCGACGGAACGCGTCAATGCCCGGGGCTTCATCGGCAAGGAACTGTTGATACTGCGCCAGTTGCAGCGTGGTAGGCTCAATGCGCAGCGGATAACGCCCCAACGGAAAGTCGCGGCGGATGGTCAGCAACTCATCAGCAGAAACCGGATAGAAACGGATCTGGTCGAAGAAGCGCAGCAACCAGGGCTTGCCGCCGAACTCCTCGACCGTATGATAGCGATTCCACATTTGCAGCGTGCGGCCCACAAACTGGTAACCGCCCGGCCCTTCCATGCCATATACGCAGAGATACGCGCCGCCGATACCAACCGAGTTTTCCGCCGTCCAGGTGCGCGCCGGGTTGTATTTGGTGGTCACCAGCCGGTGGCGAGGATCGAGCGGCGTGGCGACGGGTGCCCCGAGATAAACATCACCCAGCCCCATCACCAGGTAGCTGGCGTCGAACACCGTTTTGTACACCTCATCGAGGTTCGCCAGATCATTAATACGGCGGATAAACTCCAGGTTACTCGGACACCACGGCGCGTCGCGGCGCACGGTGGTCATGTATTTATCGATAGCTTTCTGGCACGCCGGGTCGTCCCACGACAGCGGCAGCCAGACAATGCGTGACGGCACATCCAGATCTTCTCGCTCACAGACGCCCTGCCACAACCCGGCAACCACTTCCAGCAATTGCGTAAGGCTCAGCGTTTCCGGCCGATAGTGAATTTGCAGCGAGCGAATGCCTGGCGTCAGGTCGATAACGCCCGCCAGCGCACGGGATTCCAGCGCCTGCATTAAGGCGTGCGCGCGAAAACGCAGCACCAGATCCAGCTCCGCCTCACCAATCTCCAGCAGCAGGTGTGTGTCGCCAGAAAGGCGCGCCACCAACCGTTTGTCCGCCTCGCCGCGCACCAACACAATCGGGGAAGCCAGTTCAGCCGCTTGCCACGCAGCCTGCTGTGGTTGCAGGTGGCTGATGAGTGTTTCCTGCGCTTGCGCCAGTTGGCGCGCAGTGGCGATATCCACCGGGATAAAACGCACTTTATCGCCCGCTTTCAGTTGCCCGATGGCGTGCAAATCGGCTTCGATCACCGTCACCGGGCAGACAAAACCGCCGAGGCTTGGGCCATCCGGGCCGAGGATCACCGGCATATCGCCGGTAAAATCCACCGCGCCAATGGCGTACGGATTGTCATGAATGTTCGACGGATGCAGACCCGCCTCGCCGCCGCTGTCACGTACCCACTCCGGTTTCGGGCCAATCAATCGCACACCGGTGCGGCTGGAGTTGAAATGCACTTCCCAGTCGGTGGCAAAAAAGGTCGTCATATACGCCGGTGTGAAATACTCCGGCGCGCCGTGCGGGCCATAAATCACCCGCAGTTCGCGCACGCTTGCCAGCGTAGTGTGCAAGGCTGGCGGCAGCGCAGAATCTGCGACTGACGACGTTAACGGTGGCAGATGCAGCACGTCACCGGTACGCAGCGCTCGCCCGGCGTGGCCACCGAACTGGCCGAGGGTAAAGGTACTTTTGCTGCCGAGATAATCGGGCACGCTAAAACCACCGCGCAGGCACACATAGCTGCGTACGCCATCGCCGCGTATTTCCCCGATGCTAAGCGTCATCCCGGCACGCACACGCAAGACGTGGTTGTTGGGTTGCGGTTCGCCATCAAGCGCGACGGCGATCTCCGCACCGGTGACCACCAGTTGCGCGTCGCAGTTGAATTTCAGCATCGGCCCGCTCAGCGTGATCTCAAGCGCGGCCGTCTGTTCATCATTGCCGAGCAGGCGGTTGCCGAGGCGCAATGCCAGGCTGTCCATCGGCCCGGAGGGCGGCACACCGACCGCCCAGTACCCCACGCGGCCCGGATAATCCTGCACGGTGGTTTGTGTTCCGGCGCTGAGCACTTCCAGTGTGCTGGCCTGGTAAGTTAGCCCTTCGAGGCAGCGCGTCCAGGGTTTACCGCTGGCGAACGGCGCGAAGGTTAAAATTTGCTGTAAATAACTGTGGTTGGTTTCTACGCCGTACAGCCGCGTTTCGCCGAGCGCGCTATGCAGTGCATCGATAGCCTTTGTTCGCGTAGGCTGCCAGGCGATGATTTTCGCCAGCATCGGGTCAAAAAAAGGCGGCACTTCACAACCGGATTCCACCCAACGGTCGATACGCAATGCCTTGCGATCATCCACCGGAAAAAACACGTCGGTGAGTAGCCCAGGTGAAGGCTGAAACTGACGGCCAGGATCTTCGGCGTACACGCGCGCCTGAATCGCGTGCCCGTTCGGGGAAAGGCTTTCCCGCAGCGTGGCAAGCGACGGCAATTCTCCGGCAGCGAGCGCAATCATCCAGCGCACCAGATCAACACCCCACACCTGCTCGGTGACGCCATGCTCCACCTGCAAGCGGGTGTTCACTTCAAGGAAGTAAAAGCGCTGCGCGTCGCTGTCGTAAACAAACTCAACCGTGCCTGCGCTACGGTAATTGACCGCTTTCCCCAGCGTGATTGCCGCCGCGCACAGCGCTGCTTCCATCCCGGCGGGTAAATTGGGCGCGGGCGTCTCCTCCAGCACTTTCTGGTTGCGGCGCTGCACGGAACAGTCGCGCACACCGAGGGCAATCACCTCGCCGTTGCCATCGCCAAATAACTGCACTTCAAGGTGACGCGCGCGTTCGATGTACTTCTCGATAAACACGCCCGCATCGCTAAAGTTGTTTTTCCCCAACCGCACCACGGCGTCGAAGGCGTCATTAAGCTCGTCAGCGTGATAACAGACGCGCATACCGATACCGCCGCCGCCCGCCGTACTTTTCAGCATCACCGGGTAACCCACAGTTTGAGCGGCGCGTAATGCTTCACCCACGTCCGCCAGCAGTTCGGTGCCTTCCAGCATCGGCACGCCGTGTTTTTTTGCCAGCGCACGCGCGGTATGTTTCAGGCCGAAGAGGCGCAGTTGCTCCGGCGTCGGGCCAACAAAAGCAATTCCCGCCGCTTCACAGGCTTCGGCGAACGCCGCATTTTCCGAGAGAAAACCGTAGCCGGGGTGAATCGCCTGCGCGCCACTCTCTTTAGCAGCCGTAATAATTTTCTCACTCACCAGATAGGTATTCGCCGCCGGACCGTCGCCAAGGCTGATGGCTTCGTCGGCTTCGCGGATATGCAGGCTACTGATATCCGCTTCAGAGTAGACCGCCACGCCGCCCACGTTCATGGCGCGCAGGGTGCGCAGAATACGGCAGGCAATCGCCCCGCGGTTTGCGATCAGGAGTTTCGTCAACATAGGTCAGACTCAATCGTGGCGGGTCGTCCCGCCGAAAATCGGCTCACCGCATGGTCGTCCATGGGGAAAATACATTTACGCCACGATGCGCCCGGCGCGAACGGCAAACAGGTGGTAAATCACCTGACGCAGGCGCTGCCAGCGGGTCGGTTTCAGTTCCATATCAGCACCTCAGCGGGGGTTGGGTTCCAGCCATTACACGGGTTATTGAGCTGCGGGCAGTTGGAGATAAGCACAATGACATTGCACTCGGCGCGCAATTCAACATATTTGCCCGGCGCGGAGATGCCATCTTCAAAGGTCAGCCCGCCCTGTTCAGTGACCGGCACGTTCATAAAGAAGTTGATGTTCGCGCCAATATCGCGCTTTTGCAGGCGACCGTCATGCAAGCAGGCGCAGAGGAAATTGTCGCGGCAACTGTGCATATGGCGCTTGTCGAGCGCGTAGCGCACGGTGTTGCTCTCCTGCGCGCAGGCACCGCCGAGTGTGTCGTGGCGACCGCAGGTGTCGGCAACAATTGTCAGTAACGGGTTGCCAAGGTTGGAATAAAGTACGCTGCCGGTGGTGAGATACGCATTGTTCTGGCGGCGCAGTGTGCGCTGAGCATCGTAGCGTTCACGCGGGTTATCGGCGTTATAGAACAGCGTATCGACAGCCTGGTTACCTTCAAGATCGCGCAAGCGCAGGGTCTGGCCTTTTTTCACCTCAAACAGATACGGTTCGCCCGCCGGGATCACATGGCGGAACGTGGCCTGCTCAGCAGATTTTTCACAGGACTCAGTCATATTGCGCCTCCTTACAGGGCGAAAAGTTCGGTATTGGTGAAGGCGCGTTCGTTTTCCGGGCGCGTCAGCAAGGCGTTTACTGCCGCCTGGTCGTCCTCCGCCTGTCGCCAGCTAAGCGCAACCGGGCGCGGCGCATAGGCGCGGGAGGGGTCCATCGGGTGTTGCAGCGCGGTCAGCACGATCAGCACATCCATTGGCGCGTAGAGATCGACATAGCTGCCCGGTTGCGAATGGTCGGGATGGAAGTGGAACTGGCCTTGTTCATCGACCGTCACCTTGCTGAAAAAGTTAACTACCATCAGCAGGTCTTCAAGATTGAGATCCCACTTGCCCATCTCCACCAGCAAGTTATCCGTGCCGTTGCGGTAAAAGCCGTTGCGCAGCTCTTGATAGCGCCCCTGACCATATTTTTCCGCCACTTCAGCGGCATTCAGCACGCCGCCAAACGGGTCATGCCAGCCGCAGGTATCGTTAATCATGCCCGCCAGCACGCGGCCCATATCGGAATAAAAGCAGTGCCCGGCAGTCAGCCGCGCGGTGTGCTGGCCTTTTAAGGTGTCCGGCAGGTTCAGACGCTCACTTTTCTCGTGCGCGTTGAACATCATCAGGCTGATGTTCGCGCCGCCTTGCGTGTCGGTCATGCGCAGGATCTGCCCGCGTTTGAGGATAAAAGAGAGATGCCCGCCGCCCGGCAGCATCTCCTCGCGAAATGGGGTTAAGGTTGTCACAGGATTAACTCCTTAATGCGTAAACGTTATCGGGCTCAGAACCGCTCAACGCGGAGAGCCGCGTCTCATTAAGCGGAATGTCATAGGTGATGCGCGCGCCATAGGCATTGGGGGCGTGCGGGTCGATGCGCACCTTGTCGAACACCAGCAAGCGGGTGCCGAGATTGAACCCTTCGGAAAGATCGTGAGTGACCATAAAGACCGTCATGCGGGTTTCACTCCACAGCTGTAACAGCAGCGCATGCATCTCTTTGCGAATACCGGGGTCGAGCGCGCCAAACGGCTCATCCAGCAGCAACACGCGCGGTTGCATAATGAATGCCTGAGCGATAGCTAAGCGTTGCTGCATACCGCCCGAGAGCTGCGCCGGATATTTATCCAGCGCGTGACCAAGGCCGACTTTTTCCAGCATCTGTTTTGCCTGTTCGCGTACCGCCCGTTTTTTCGCGCCAAATAGCCGCCCGAAAAGGGGTGATCGCGGTAACTCAAGGCCAATGGCGACATTATCCAGCACGCTAAGATGCGGAAATACGGAGTAGCGCTGGAATACCACGCCACGGCTGCTGTCCGGTTCAGCGCTGAGCGGTTTACCGTCTAACGTGATGGAACCACGGCTGGGCGCTTCCTGACCAAGCAGCAGGCGCAGAAAGGTCGATTTACCGCAACCGGACGCGCCCACCATCGAGCAGAACTCGCCCTCTTTGACCTGTAAATTCAGGCGCTCCAACACCACGTGATCGCCATACTCCTGCCAGATGTTGTTGATGGTGATAAAGCTCATGCCTTCCCTCCTTCCGCCCAGGGAAAACAGGCTTTATGTAACTGGCGCAGCGCCAGATCCATCAACCACGCCAGCAGCGTCACCCACAGTACGTACGGGATAATGACGTCCATCGCCATGTAGCGGCGCACCAGGAAAATGCGGTAGCCCAGCCCGGCAGTAGAAGAGATGGCTTCAGCAGAAATCAGGAATAACCATGCCGATCCCAGCAACAGGCGCAGCGAGGTCAGCAGGCGCGAAAGCAACTGCGGCAACACGACCCGCAGCACCAGCGTCCAGCTGTTTGCTCCCAGCGTCTGCGCTTTGATGAGGATTTCCGACGGAATTTCACAAGCACGATGTTCGAGATCACGCGCCAGCATCGGCGTGATGCCGATAACTATCAGCATCACTTTTGACACCTCATCCAGCCCGAAAACGATAAACAGCACCGGTAAAATCGCCAGCGGCGGGATCATCGACAACACCGTCATCAACGGCGACAGCGAAGCGCGCCACAGCGGGAATACGCCGGATGTGACGCCAATGCACAAGCCCAGCAGCGAGGCAATCGCCAGCCCCGTCAGCAAGCGAGCAAGGCTCACCAGCGTATCCACCCAGAACAAGTATTCGCCGCTGCGTTTATCCGGGGTAAGCGCCATCCGTGAAAAGGCGTCCAGCATCTGCTGCAAGCCGGGTAACAGCTTGTCCTGCGGGTTGGCCTCCAGCCGCACTGCTGAGCCCAGAAAGTAGGCAGCCAGCAGCAAAACAAAAGGCAGCAGCACGAGCATCATCCGCATGCCGGGCGTGGGATGGCGGTTAATTTGTCGCATGGCGGGCTCCGTCAGTGATCACAGCGCGCCGGCGGCGGCCATTTTCACGAAGCTGTCGTCAAAGCGCAGTTTCACATTGTTGGCATCCCCCTGGCTGATATTGCCGGGGAACGTCATACCAATGAAATCCGCACTCTGCGCGCCATCGCCGAGCAGCCCTTTTGCGAAGGAGAACGACGCAACGCGCTGCATGGTTTTCGCCAGTTCGCCCGAGGTAACAAACGCAATGTTGTCCGCCGGGGTATAGAACAGATGCGTGGTTTTCAACTGCGCCTGATAACCGGCAAGGTCAGTGCCGGAAGCGGCGGCCATGGCATTCAGAACGGTGGTGTCCTGCGCTTTCATTAACCCCATCATTTCATACCACGCACCAGTCAATGCTTTGCCAAGCGCCGGGTTGTCTTTCAGGGTTTGGCTGTTAACCACCATCATGTCGATAAGCTCGCCCGGCA
Organism: Kosakonia quasisacchari; assembly: GCF_004331415.1. Classification (GTDB taxonomy): domain Bacteria; phylum Pseudomonadota; class Gammaproteobacteria; order Enterobacterales; family Enterobacteriaceae; genus Kosakonia; species Kosakonia quasisacchari. Next base: position 19,472 of record NZ_SJOP01000013.1, on the reverse strand, counting down.
CCTGCGAAGAACTGAAGACTTCAGTGGTTTTTGGCGTGCTTTTAATGACGGAAAGCTGCGGATTCCAGGCCACAGCGGCCTGCACGTTTGGCGTGGCGAACGCCGACACGATATCGGCATCCGAGGTGTTTACCACGGTCACGTCTTTTTCCGATAACCCCGCTTTTTCCAGTCCGCGCACCAGCAGATAGTGAGAAACAGACAGTTCCGGCAGGTAAACTTTCATCCCTTTCAAATCTTTAAGGGTTTTGCCTTCACCTTTCATCACCACGCCGTCGTTACCTTCGGAGTAGCTGCCGAGGATCAACGCCGTGGTATCGACGCCGCCCGCCGCCGGAATGGTCAGCGCATCCATGTTGGTCATGGTGCAGCCATCAAACTGGCCAGCGGTGTACTGGTTAATGGATTCGATATAGTCGTTGAGTTGAACGACATTGATTTTGATGCCGTATTTGCTGGCCCATTTATCAATGATCTTGCTACTGCTGATGGTGCCCCACGGCATCCATCCGGCGTAGATCGTCCAGCAGACGTTGAACTCTTTTTTTACGGCGGCAAAAGTGGGGAGGCTGACCAGCATCACCAGCGACAGCACAAGGGAGCGGAGTAACGGCGTTTTTTTCATTCTTGACCTCTGATTGGCACAAAATTAGGGGGCAGCGCGACACCCATTGGTGCTGCTGTCTCCCGGGTTTTTGTCCCGCCGTGTAACCTCGCAGAGGTCGCCAGCTCTTGGACCAGACATTCACATAAGTGAACCGGAACCCTAGCCAGCTATTTTTCAAATTGTGTGTTGCACTGCGATTCCCCTTCTGCAAGGCCTGTGCCAAATTGTTTTTTAATTGTAATCAGCGAGTTAACAAAACGCGCCACGGCGAACTCCCTGTTTTGGTGAGCCACTGCAACGCGCTGCACCAGGCTGGTGCTCTCAGGCCAGTGGTCAGAAAGCATTTGTCTGGTGTATTGTTTTTAAACGATTAATCACAAACATGGACACCTGCAATATGCTTAAGATTCTTGGCAAAACGACGTCGATCAATGTGCGAAAAGTGCTCTGGACCTGCGAAGAAGCCGGGCTGGATTATGTGCAGGAGGATTACGGCAGCGGTTTTGCCTCCACGGAAACGGACGAATTCCGCGCCATGAACCCCAACGCGATGGTGCCGGTACTGATAGACGACGGTTTTGTACTGTGGGAGTCCAACTCGATTTGCCGTTATTTGGTGCGTAAAGCCGGGCGTGAGGATTTGCTCCCCAATGAGCCACAAGCCTGTGCCAACGTTGAGCACTGGATGGACTGGCAAGCCACCGAGTTCAACAACGCCTGGCGCTATGTTTTCCCTGCGCTGGCGCGCAAAAACCCGGCCTTTAACGACCCGAAAGCCATCGAAGCAGGCATCAAAGAGTGGAATCACTGCATCGGCATTCTGGAACAGCAGTTGCAGCGCACCGGGGCATTCGCTGCGGGCGACACCTTTACGCTGGCGGATGTGGTGCTGGGGCTGTCGGTCAACCGCTGGAAGATGACGCCGTTTGAACACCCGCACGTACCCGCTATCGATGCGTGGTTTGCGCGATTAAACCAGCGTCCGGCGTTTTTGCGCCACGGCAATAATGGCATGGTGTAAAGCGGTGCTATCTCCGGCGAGCGTCACCCACGATTACACGTCAGCGTATCCCGACCCGATTGCGGTGAGCAAAGGCGAGCGCGTACTGATAAGCCATTGCGATTTGCAGTGGCGCGGTTGGGTGTGGGTGACGTTAGCGTCGGGGAAAAGCGGTTGGGCGCCACAGCAGCTTTTCTCGGCGCTCAGCAGCCATGAAGGGCTTTGCCGGGAAGATTACTGCGCGCATGAGTTGACAGTGCGCACCGGAGAAACGCTTACGATCCTCAACGCTCTCAATGGTTGGTACTACGCGCAGAAAGCGGATGGGGAAAGGGGTTGGCTGCCGCAGGAGTGCGCAACCCTGCTATAAGCGAGCAATCAGCGCCCGATTTTAGCCCGCAGCACCTTGACGCCGCGGGCTAAAAGCCAGGCGATAACCAGCACAATTACCACCAGCATAATGGTGCTCGGCGGATCCATGCCCCATTCATAGGTATCGGTAATAAGTTGGTGCCGCCAGAGCAGATCAAACAGCCAGTTCGATGACCATTGCCAGAACCAGTTAATCGGCTTGATGACAGCGCAAATGAAAAAGGCGAGCACCACATACAATAGCCCCGCCAGCACCTTTATGATTGCCGCCCGCATCGTTTTTCCCTTTCCGGTGTTGATAAACCGGACGTTTTACCAGCGCGTGGGGCGCATTTCAATGAATACGCGTTCTGGCCATTTTTCGCCGCAATCATGCTGGCGAACTACTTTTCAGGCCGTTCGGCCTGTTTGTAAATATCCGGTCGGGCAATCGTCCACGTATAATCGGGCCGATTGATAGGCACATAACCGGCTTGCGCGTACAGCCAGGGGGCGGTGGAGGTAAAAAGGACAATCCGGCGCAATTTTTCAAAAAGCGGATGCGCATGGCAGCAGGCGATGAGCCATTTCCCCAGTTTTTGCCCCTGATACGTTTCCAGCACATAGACATCGCACAAGTAGGCAAAAGTGGCGTAATCGGTCACAAATCGGGCAAACCCTATTTGTGCATCTTGGTGAAAAAGACCGAAATTAAGGCTATTTTGCACGGAGATCGCCACCGTTTCTCGGTCAATGCCCGCCGCCCATGTGGAGCGCGTCAGGTAACGGTGAATCGCTGCAATATCCTGCTTTTCGGCGTCGGTTGTTATCAGATAATCCTCTTTGCGCCATTCCTGAACCTCGAAACCTGCCATAACGCCTGCCCTTTATCACGTGGGGAAAACGTTCAAATTAGCACGAATTTTGCGCACCAGTGAGCACGAGAAAAGACGAAAACCTGGGGCTTTTTTACCGGGTAAGCGAAGCGCATAGTAATGATTTACTCGCGAAGGGGTAAACGAACGTTGCCCGGTGCCGATAATACAACTACCCCCAAGCGCTTCATTTACAAGGAAGATGCCATGAAAACCTATGTGTTCTACTCCAGTGACATTGCCGTGAATGTCTATGAGAAAAAAGCCTTGTCGGCCGAGGAAGTGCGCCAGCTTAAAGCTGAAGGCTTTCGCAAAATGCCGTTTGAAACCAAAGCGGAAGACGAAGCGCAGGCAATCGATATCATGCTGGCGCATTTCAAAGAAAATACTGAAGCCCTTGAAGAGTTCACCAAAGACTGGTGCATCCCCGCCACCATTTTCTGCGCAATTTCTGCGTTGAGCTGAGTAGCAGAAAGCCGCATGTGCGGCCTCTTTTACTGTGCTTCGGCAAGTGTCTCGCCGGAAACGTGCAACAGCGCCGTATGCATCGACGCGGTAAACATCGCGCCATGCGTCAGGCCGGGATAAAGCCGATACGTTACCGGTATTCCCGCACTGCGCAGGTGTGAAGCCGTCTGGCTTGCCACATTTAACACGTCCGACGTGGCGTTTTCGTCACGGGATTTTCTGTCACCATCGCCTTCCATAAACCACACAGATTTCTGGCTGCCCTGCGCTTTGTTGGTATGTTCAAGAGCGTTGAGCAGCGTGGTGTTATTACGATCCAGCGAAGGAACGGCTGAGTAGAATGTGTGAAAGAAGTCGGACGATAAAAAGCTCTCCAGCACAAATAATCCGCCGTAAGAGTGCCCCCACAGCGCCCGTTTTTGTGGGTCAATATTGAGATTTTTTTCAGCCTGCGGCGCAATGGTGTGCTCCAGCAACGCGCGGAAAACAGCACTACCGCCACCGGCCCTGCCGCGCAAATTCTGCGGGCTACTTTGCGTTGCAGGCGTGTAATCATACGCTCGGGCGGTTAGGTCAAACGGCAGATCGGTCTGATAGCCAATCGCCACCAGCACGGGCGGATCGCGCTGCGACAGTTTTTGCAACAGATCATCAGATAACCGGTCCATCACCGCGTTGCCGTCCAGCAGATAGAGCACCGGGTAGCCGCTAGCGGGCGGTTTTTTATTCGGGATGGCGGTCCAGACTTTGTAGTGGCGTTTGCCATCTGCGGAATCAAAGGTACTGACGGTGAAATGGTAAAACGCGGAGCCTTTGTCGGCGATATTCGGCCCTAAAGGTGCCATGTCCGGGCGGGCATAACTGTTTGCCGTGCAGAGCAGCAGCAAAAAAGCCGCCAGGCGGCGAATCACAGCGATATGGGTAACACAAGAGTTAACTAAACCGCCTGCATTAAACGAGTTTAACTGCATGAATATATAGTTATTTTCAACTGAACGCGTGAACATTATCCTTCCCTGGCGCAGAAACAAACAGCAGTAAAGTTAATGCGAATCATTATTGATTGCAACCAAAATGGCCTTTACTGCAGCTTCGCCTGATAACGGCAACTGGCTTCTTACCCGGAAACAAAAATCATACTTTCGTATGAGAAAACTTTGCGCCGCTGCGTCTAATAATTCAGCAATACCCCTACATTCTGGACCGTTACCATGCGAGCGATTCTCCCGCTTCTGTTGCTCATTTTATGTAGCATAATCAATCGTGTGGATGCTCGAGAAACCAGCACCCTCAGCAATGATAGGTTAGATATTGAGTCACACCAGACGGATGATTTACTCAAAAAACATCCGTTTGAAACGAGAATAAAATCAGCTGAATATGAATCAACTATCTTCAATCTGGCCATCCGCAACATGCAGCAGGAAGGTATTAACCAATACCCTACGCGTAATGAAGATAATAAAAACGTAATGGAGAAATTGAATTTACCGCCAGGCAGCATTGCTGAAAATACGCCAGTCTGTAATTCAGCTACGGTTGAATATTATCGTGGCTATGGCGATAAAAAATCGGCGCAATCTGTCATTAACCGTTGTCAAAAAAAGCTGGAAAAGAATAATTTCGGGACATTCACGTCTGCGGATAAATTTATTCCCTCAATCGTTTACTTACGGTCGCCATTAGAAGTGTGCACAGGTTTTTTAATTAATAACACCACCGTGGTAACAGCAGCGCATTGTAATGTCGACACGGCTTATTTTAGCAACGGCGAATCGAGAAAAGTCAGCAAACAAAATGGCAAAGTGTGTTTTCAAACTGAGGGCAGTTATTGCGACTATGCTGCATTAACCATTGATAAAATTAACATTGCATTACCCCCTATTCAGTGGCAACAAGCTGATGTCAATGACGATTTATGGATCCCAGGCGTTGCTATTTCCTCCCTTGAAACTATCCCAAAAAGTTATCCAACTTCTATTATGGCGGCAACCGATAACCAACAAAATAAAAGCTGCAAAGTGGTTTATATCAACAATAACTGTCTTATTCATCTGTGTACGGTGCTGCAGGGCTTTTCCGGTGCGCCAATCGTTAATATGACTAAAAGCAAAAAAGAAAATAGCGTTGTAATAAGTGGTATACATATATCATCGGAACAAACTCTCAGTAAAAAGATGTGCCAATTAGACACCGAAAAATTACTGGCTAATTACGGTGTACCGAAATCAAAACTGCCTTTTTAAGAGGTAACCATATGCCCGGGAAAAGAACACTTCTGTTTATCAGTGCACTCCTGACAGGGTGTGCAGGTGAGCATGCAAACAACGTCAGTTATAACCCACAGACAATAAAAGAGGGCGGAATTGAAGAAATGCGTGCGTTTATATCCGCAGAACCCTGCCCTGCTGCAACAAATGAGGACAGAGGCTCCAATGAAGCCGCCGCGCTATTATTAGCGGTGGCAACACCGATCCTCAGTGAAACCCTTAAATATGGATTTGCGCTAATATCAAAAGTTGGCAGCAATATGGCGAAGCCCTATCCGTTAAATGCCTATATTTATCCGAATGAAACCACGCTAATTTCCAACGCGCAATGTTTAACGCTGGTTTATGGTGAGTTTGGCGGCACGGGGAAAAATAATCTGGCGACCCCCGGATTACCCTATCAATATTACAATAACAAACTTCTGGCCGGGCAATTAACCAGCGATCTCGGTTTTGCCATGCAAATTAAAATACAGCGTAGCGAAGAGCGATTATCGTTTGTTCCGTATTCTCTTTTTTACCCCAAACAACTGCGGCCATACGGCATTAATAATCACCATGGGTTAACCGTGGCGATAGATTTTGGCGGTAATGATGCCACGATCGAGTTTGATAAATTATATGTCGGGCGTTATTACAATCAAAAAGCAGTAATTACGCACGGCAAGACCATTGAGCTGGCAAAAGTGACGCCGTATACCCTGAAAATTACGGTAACGGAAGGGCCAGACAATGAAACGCTCGCCGGACTGTTGCAGGCGGTGTCATCAAGTGATGTCGTTGCGGCGCAGCAGCAGATCCTTAAAACCTATATTGATAAAAAGATCGCCGAAAAAACGGGAAAATAAAGGCCACGCATAGCGATTAAAAGCCAGCCTTCTCTGAACATAAAAGGCGGTAAGATCTGCCGCTAACCGCCAATAGCGCAACGCATTTAACGCTGCGCTATTTCCCTGCTACGAGTAAATTGCTGTTCCAGCATCGCGCTTCCCCACTGTTCGCCCAGCCACTCTTTGCTTAGGGTGAAGCCGAAAGATTCGTAAAGTGCGCGCGCGGCGTCCAGCCCGCTGAATGTCCAGAGCTGCACGGCGGAAAACTGCTGTTCATCGCAAAACTGCATCGCTTTGGCGAGCAATTGTCGCCCCACGCCGGTACCACGGCATTCATCAGCAAGAATGAACCAGCGCAGATGCGCCTCGTTATTACCTAAATCCTCTCCGTCGATGGCAACCGAACCGACGATTTTGCCCTGAGACACCGCGAGCCAGATGTGATTACGCGCATTCTCCAGACGCCCGGTAAATTCGGCCAGGCCAGCGGCCACTTTGCTTTCAAAAAAATAGCCAAAACCATAATGTTGCGAATAGTAGCTGGCGTGCATTTCGCTGATGCGGCCAATCATTCCCGGCTGGTAACCGGTAACGATTTCCGGTTTTTCATGGGCAGGAAGCGGCGCGCCCTGGCGGCAGGCTTCAAGTGCGGCGGCATAGGCCGACAAACCACGAGCAACCGTCTCCCTCTCGGCAGAATTAAGATGTTGCAGCGCTTCACGCACACGCATTGCGCCGTAGCTATTAATGCGCGCGACGCTCTCTTTGCCCTGCGCGGTCAACTGCAACGTTTTATAGCGGGCATCCTCAGCCGAGGGAACGTCCTGTAATTCACCGGCAGCGATAAGCCGGCTCAGCATACGGCTGACGCTTGATTTCTCCAGCCCCAGGATCTGCACCAGTTGCGCGGCCGTCATCGCCCCCTGCTTTTCCACTTCCAGCAGCGTATGCACGGCGGAAGGGGAATAATCTGTCGCCGCAAGAGTGCTGTTCATGAAGCCCAGCTCACGCACCATCCGCCTTGATGCTGCCCGGATATCGTTGATCAGTTGGTCGACGGCCACGTTGTTGCCTCACGGGGGAAATAGATAGTTGTGTAATACAACCATCAACGCAGCAGGCTGTCAACCCAGGAGCCGTTGATGCGGCTTCACTCCGCATTACCGCGTCAGCGACACCTTTCCCGCCAAAAGCCGACGGTTGCTGTTCATAATTCCCTGCGCTCCCCCTTAATTACCCTATAAATCCAGGCGAGAGCCCTGTACAATCCCTGCCCTAAGATCCTATAACTGATTAATTTTTGAACTATGAGCAATGTAAACCTGCAGCCGAAAATCGGCTTTGTCTCTCTTGGCTGCCCGAAAAACCTGGTGGATTCCGAACGTATTCTCACCGAGCTGCGCACCGAAGGCTATGACGTGGTGCCAAGCTATGACAACGCCGATATGGTTATCGTCAACACCTGCGGCTTTATCGACAGCGCGGTGCAAGAGTCGCTGGAAGCCATCGGCGAAGCGCTGAATGAAAACGGCAAAGTCATTGTGACCGGCTGCCTGGGCGCGAAAGAGGATCAAATCCGCGAAGTGCACCCGAAAGTGCTGGAGATAACCGGGCCGCACAGCTATGAGCAGGTGCTGGAACATGTTCACCACTATGTGCCGAAACCGCAGCACAACCCGTTCCTGAGCCTGGTGCCGGCACAGGGCGTAAAACTGACGCCGCGCCACTACGCTTATCTGAAAATTTCCGAAGGCTGTAACCATCGCTGCACGTTCTGTATTATCCCGTCGATGCGTGGCGATCTGGCGAGCCGCCCGATTGGCGACGTGCTAGCCGAAGCCAAGCGTCTGGTCGATGCGGGCGTGAAAGAGCTGCTGGTGATCTCGCAGGACACCTCCGCCTACGGCGTGGACGTAAAACATCGCATGGGCTTTCACAACGGCGAGCCGGTGAAAACCAGCATGGTTGGCCTGTGCGAGCAACTGGCGAAACTCGGCGTCTGGACACGTCTGCACTACGTTTACCCGTACCCGCACGTTGATGACGTCATTCCGCTGATGGCGGAAGGCAAAATCCTGCCGTATCTGGATATCCCGCTGCAACACGCCAGCCCGCGCATTCTCAAGCTGATGAAGCGCCCCGGCGCGGTCGACAGGCAACTGGCGCGCATTAAACAGTGGCGTGAAATCTGCCCGGAACTGACCCTGCGATCCACCTTTATCGTCGGTTTCCCTGGCGAAACGGAAGAAGATTTCCAGATGTTGCTCGATTTCCTCAAAGAAGCGCGCCTGGATCGCGTCGGCTGCTTTAAATACAGCCCGGTAGAAGGCGCAACCGCCAACGAACTGGCAGATCAGGTGCCGGAAGAGGTGAAAGAGGAGCGCTGGAACCGCTTTATGCAACTGCAACAGCAGATCTCCGCTGAGCGCTTGCAGGAAAAAATCGGCCGCGAAATTCTGGTGATCATCGATGAAGTGGACGAAGAAGGCGCGATTGGCCGCAGCATGGCAGACGCTCCGGAAATCGATGGCGCGGTGTACCTGAACGGCGAAACCGGCGTTAAACCGGGCGACATTATCCGCGTGAAAGTGGAAAACGCCGACGAATATGATCTGTGGGGCTCCCGCGTTTAACACCTTTTCCCTCTCCGCACACGGAGAGGGAATTTCCTATCCCTTAATCTTCGGGTCGAGCGCGTCGCGCAGGCCATCACCCAGCAGGTTAAACGCCAGCACCGTCAGAAAAATCGCCAGCGAAGGAAACAGCGCTACATGCGGCGCAATCACCATATCTGCACGCGCTTCGTTGAGCATCGCCCCCCACTCCGGCGTTGGCGGCTGTGCGCCCATACCGAGAAACGAGAGGCTGGCGGCTGAGATAATCGACGTGCCGATGCGCATGGTGAAATAGACCACAATCGATGAAACCGTGCCCGGCAGAATATGGTGGAACAGGATCACTGCATCGCTGGCACCAATGCTGCGCGCGGATTCAATAAAGGTTTGTTGCTTGAGCACCAGCGTATTACCACGCACCAGGCGGGCAAACGCCGGCACGGAGAACACCGCCACGGCGATGATCACGTTCGCCATGCCGCTGCCCATCACCGCTACCACCGCAATTGCCAGCAGAATGCCAGGGAACGCGAACAGTACATCGCAGATGCGCATAATCAGGCGATCCCACCAGCCTTCGTAGTAGCCCGCCAGCAGACCCAGCACCGTGCCGATAGTCGCGCCAATGAGCACCGCAAAGAGACCCGCCGCGAGCGAAATCTGCGCGCCGACCAGCACGCGGCTTAAGATATCGCGCCCCAGCGAATCAACGCCAAACCAGTGCACCAACGATGGCCCTTCATTAAGGCGGTCATAGTCGAAATAGTTTTCCGCATCGAACGGGGCTATCCACGGGGCGACAATCGCCAGCAGGATCAGCAGCAGCACAAAAATCCCGGCGGCCATCGCCAGCGGTTGGCGGCAAAAACGCCGCCAGAATTCATGCCACGGCGTGCGCACATGCCCCGGTTTGACTACGGGCATGGCGTTTAAAACCGCCTGTCGACGCCAGTTTAATAATCGCATCCTTACTTGTACCTGATCGCGGGATTAAGGGCGGCGTAGAGTACATCCACCGCTAAGTTGATAAGAATAAACTCCAGCGAGAAGAGCAGCACCTCGGCCTGAATCACCGGGTAGTCGCGCATTTCCACCGAGTCCACCAGCAAACGGCCCAGCCCCGGCCAGTTGAAGACTTTCTCCACCACAATGGAGCCACCGAGCAAAAAGCCAAATTGCAGCCCCATCATGGTGACCACCGGGATCAGCGCGTTGCGCAGGCCATGCTTGAGGATCACCCATCGCTCGCTGACACCTTTGGCGCGCGCAGTACGCATATAGTCCTCGTTGAGCACTTCCACAAACGAGGCGCGGGTAAAACGCGCCATCACCGCCGCCACTGCCGCACCGAGCGTTAATGATGGCAAGATATAGTGTAGCCAGCTGTCAGCACCGACGGTCGGCAGCCAGCCGAGTTCCACTGAGAAGATCTGCATCAGCAACATGCCCAGCGCAAACGCCGGAAATGACATGCCCGTTACCGCCAGCGCCATCCCCAGATGATCCGGCCAGCGGTTACGCCACACGGCGGCGGCAATCCCCGCGCCAAGCCCAAACAGCATAGCCCAACACATGCTGGTGATAGTCAGCAGCAGCGTTGGCATAAAACGGCTGGCGATTTCGTCCACTACCGGGCGGCGCGAGGCCATCGATATGCCAAAATCGCCCTGCAGCACATTGCCGATGTAGTGCCAGAACTGCCGCCACAGTGGCTGATCCAGCCCAAGCTGGCGGCGCACCAGCTCAATCACCTGCTCGTCGGCTTCTGGCCCGGCAATCAACCGCGCCGGATCGCCCGGCAGTAAGTGGACAAACAGAAACACCAGCACCGCCACGATCAGTAGCGTCGGAATCAGGCCCAGCAAGCGTTTAATAATATAATTTTGCATTGTGCGTTCCCTCACGCCTCCTTTTGCTCTGCGAGGTGGAGTGAGTTATTTCACCAAATCCGCGTTATCAAAACTAAACCCGGTATCGGGCATAATGTAGAAACCGGTGAGCTTCTTGTTATGCGCTGAAACCAATTTTTCCACCACCAGCGGCACCCACGGCGATTCCTGCCAGATGAGATCCTGCGCCTGTTTGTACAACTGCTCTTTCTCCACGGCATCCGTGGTTTTTAGCGCGTCGGCCAGGTCTTTATCCACTTGCGGGTTGCTGTAAAACGCAGTGTTGAATTGCGTTGGCGGCCAGTTCCACGAGGCAAACAGCGGCGACAGCGCCCAGTCTGCTTCGCCGGTCGAGGCCGACCAGCCGGTGTAGAACATGCGTACGCCGCTCTGCTGCTGCCCTTTGGCTTCCACTTCCGCCGCGCGCTGCCCGGCATCCATCGCCGTGACCTGCACTTTGATGCCCACCTGCGCCAGTTGCTGTTGGGTAAACTGCAACACTTTTTGCGCAGTGCTGTGGTTATGTGATGACCATAACGTAGTGCTGAATCCTTGCGGATAACCGGCTTCTTTTAGCAACTCGCGGGCTTTTGCCGGATCGTACGGCCAGGGTTGATAGGCCTGCGAATAAGCAATGGTTGGCGGCACAACGCCCGTGGCGGGCGTCGCGAAACCGGCGAATGCCACTTTCACCAGCGCCGGACGGTTGATGGCGTAGTTGATCGCTTCACGCACTTTCGGGTTATCGAACGGTTTCTGCGTGATATTCATACTGATGTAACGCTGCATAATCGACGGGCTGGCGACCAGTTCCAGTTTGCTGTTTCTTTTCAGCACTTCCGCCTGTTCGTAAGGAATGGGGAACGCGAACTGCGCTTCGCCGGTTTGCAGCATTGCCGCTCGGGTGTTGTTGTCCACTATCGGCCGCCAGGTAATCGAGTCCAGCTTGGGTAAACCTTGCTGCCAGTACCCGGCGAATCTCTTCACTTTCACGTAATCGGTCTGGTTCCACGCTTCCAGCTCATACGGCCCGGTGCCAACCGGGTGAAAACCAATGTCGTTGCCATATTTTTGCAGCGCCGCCGGAGAAATCATGGCAGTGGCCGGATGCGCAAGAATATTGATAAACGCGGAAAAGGGCTGCTTAAGGGTAATTTTTACCGTGTAGGCATCCACCACATCGGTTTTAGCGATATTTTTGTACAGGTTATAACGCTTCAGGCTATTGCGCGGGTTACTGGCGCGGTCGAGGTTGGCCTTTACCGCTGCGGCGTCAAAGTCAGTGCCGTCCTGGAACTTCACCCCGTGGCGTAAGTTGACGGTATAGACCATGCCGTCATTGGAAACGCTGTAACTCTCTGCCAGCACGTTTTCCAGTTGCATATCTTTATTCAGGCCAAATAAGCCCTGATAAAAGGATTTCGCCACCGCCTGCGAGAGTGTGTCGTTAGCATCATAAGGGTCGAGGGTTGTGAAATTGGATCCCACTGCGACAACCACATCTTTCGCCGCAAAGGCCGGGATAGTGGTCAGCGCGAACATCACGCCAGCGAATACCCGCCAGTGCCGTGAAACGAATTGTGTCATGTTGCTCTCCTGCAGAACCCTGCCAGTGCTTAGTTAAAAACGGGATTGCGTGCTACCGGGCGTTGAACGGGCGACAAAATGTCCCGGCCCCACGTTCTGCAACTGCACGCGTTGCATTGACTCGCCGCGTTTGCGGATATTGCTGGGCATGTCATCAGACAACAACACACGCTGCGCGTGATGATGCGCCGGATCGGCAACCGGAACCGCCGACATCAACTTACGTGTATACGGATGCTGCGGGTTTTCAAACACCGCCTGCCGTGGGCCGATCTCAACAATTTGCCCAAGGTACATCACCGCGACCCGGTGGCTGATGCGTTCTACCACCGCCATATCATGAGAGATAAACAGAAATGCAATGCCCATCTCACGCTGCAAATCGAGCAGTAAATTGATGATTTGCGCGCGAATCGAAACATCCAGCGCCGAAACGGCTTCATCCGCCACCACCACGCGCGGGTTGAGCGCCAGCGCCCGGGCAATGCAGATGCGCTGGCGCTGCCCGCCGGAAAACTCATGCGGATAGCGCCAGGCGTGTTCCGGCTTCAGACCGACGCGTTCCAGCAGCCACTCCACGCGCTGCCGCCCCTCTTCTGCCCCCAATAAATTGTGCACCCGCAGCGGTTCGATAATCGAATCGCCAACGGTCTGGCGCGGATCCAGCGAGGCGTAAGGGTCCTGAAAAATAAACTGAATATCGCGGCGGATCCGCTTCATTTTGTTGTCCGCCAGCGTATCAATGCGCTCACCGTTAAAGGTGATGGCGCCGCTCTGGTGCTCTACCAGCCGCAACAGCGCGCGCCCGGTGGTCGATTTACCGCTGCCGGATTCTCCCACCAGCGACAGCGTTTCGCCCGGCCAGAGATCAAAGCTCACCCCTTCCACAGCGTGCACCTCTTTGGTGACGCGATTGAGAATGCCGCTGCGCAGCGGGAAGCGCGCCACCAGATCGCGCACCTGCAAAATCGGCTCGCCCGGTACCACCGTATCCTGCTCAATTTCCGCTTCCTGATGTGGCGGGTTTTTCGGCGAAATCAGCGCAAAGCGGCGCGGCAGCGTGCTGCCATTCATCGCCCCCAGTTTTGGCACCGCCGCCAGCAGCGCTTTGGTATACGGGTGCTGTGGATGATTGAAAATTTGCTCGACGCTGCCGGTTTCCACCGCTTCGCCCTGGTTCATCACCAGTACGCGGTCGGCAACATCGGCGACCACGCCCATATCGTGAGTGATAAAAATCACCCCCATCGACATCTCTTTTTGCAGCACGGCGATCAGTTGCAGGATCTGCGCCTGAATCGTGACATCCAGCGCGGTCGTGGGTTCGTCGGCAATCAGCACCGCCGGGCGGCAGGAGAGCGCCATGGCAATCATTATGCGCTGACGCATGCCGCCGGAAAGCTGATGTGGAAAACTGGATAAAATCGCCTGAGATTCCGGGATGCGCACCAGATCGAGCATACGCCGCGCTTCAATCATGGCGTCTTCGCGCCCCAGTTTCTGGTGCAGGCGAATCGACTCGGCGATCTGCTCACCCACCGGAAACACCGGGTTGAGCGAGGTCATCGGCTCCTGAAAAATCATCGCGATATCCGCACCGCGCACGCTGCGCATCTGCGATGCGCTCAGCCGGGTAAGTTCCACGTTCTGCCGGTTCCGCCGCGTCAGGCGCATATGATCGCAACTCACTTCGCCGCCTGCCTGTTCAATCAGGCGCAGTAAAGAGAGCGCGGTGACGGATTTACCGGAACCGGATTCACCGACGATCGCCAGCGTTTCGCCGCGTTTGAGGGAAAAGGAGAGATGGCGTACCGCCGGGAGCAGTTGTTTATCATGGCTGAAGGCGACGTTCAGATTACTGACATCCAGCACCACATCCGCGTCAGTTTCTACCCGCCCAACCTCACTCACTTTATTCACGATAAATGCCCACGCTTGGCGCATCACCCGCGTAACCCCACGCGCGATACATCCCTTCACTGTTGAACGGCAAGGCCACGTTGCCTTCGCGATCAACCGCAATCAGCCCGCCGCTGCCGCCCAGCGCCGGGAGTTTTTCCATCACCACGGCGTCGCAGGCTTCCTGCAAGCTCAAACCGCCGTACTCCATTAGCGCGGCAATGTCGTAAGCTGCCAGCGCGCGGATAAACACTTCACCGGTGCCGGTACAGGAAACGGCCACGTTGGCGTTATTGGCATAGCAGCCTGCGCCTGGTAACGGGCTATCCCCCACGCGGCCCGGTAATTTATTGGTCATGCCACCGGTTGAAGTTGCTGCCGCCAGATTGCCCTGTTTATCCAGCGCTACTGCCCCCACGGTGCCAAATTTTTTGCTCTCATCAAGCGGCGCACCGCCATGATCCAGCACCGTGTGCCCGGCGTCCCGCGCTTCCATCAATTGTGCAAAACGTTCCGGGGTGGAAAACAGGCTTGGCGATACCGCTTCCATGCCGTGGGAAAAGGCAAACTGTTCCGCCCCTTCGCCAATCATGAAGACATGCGGGCTGCGCTCCATCACTAGACGCGCCGCCAGCACCGGGTTACGCAAGCGGCTGACACCCGCCACCGCCCCCGCTTGTAGCGTGTTGCCATCCATCACGCAGGCATCCAGTTCATGGGTTTCATCGCGGGTAAACACCGCGCCGATACCGGCGTTAAATAACGGACACTCCTCCAGCAGCCGCACAGCTTCTGTTACCACATCCAGTGCGCTCACGCCCGATTCCAGCATGCGCTGCCCGGTTTCGATAATTGACGAAAGCACGTGTACGTAACGTTGTTCTTTTTCCGGGCTCATCTGTGCACGGCCGATAGCACCCGCACCGCCGTGTATTGCGATTACCGCTTTAACCATTTGTGCCGCCTGGATTTCTCTGCGCCTGGAGGGATTTCTGAATATAGAAAGTCGTTACAACGATGTAAAGCAATGTCATTCCAATGGGGTAGGCGTAAGGCATGTTGAGACCTCCCCTTTTCTGCCATAATGGCCGCTTCATCGCGTTGACTGGATATTAATTATGGAATCATCAAACGGCCTGATCTCGCTCGATACGGCCCTGTCACAGATGCTGTCACGCATTTCACCGCTGACTGAAAGCGAAACCCTGCCGCTGTTGGCCTGCTTTGGTCGCGTGGTGGCGCAAGATATTATTTCTCCGCTGAACGTACCGGGTTTTGATAACTCGGCGATGGACGGCTACGCCGTGCGGCTGGCGGAGGTACAAAGCGGTAACGCTCTGCCGGTGGCGGGCAAAGCGTTTGCCGGGCAGCCATTTGATGGCGAGTGGCCTGCGGGCACGTGCGTACGCATTATGACCGGCGCACCGATCCCCGCCGGATGCGACGCGGTAGTGATGCAGGAGCAGACGGAACAGACTGACGCTGGGATTCGTTTTACCGCTGAGGTGCGAGCCAATCAGAATATCCGCCGCGCGGGCGAAGATATTCAACAAGGTGCCTGCGTTTTCGCCGCTGGCACCAGGCTGACGGCCGCCGAGTTGCCGGTCATTGCTTCGCTGGGCATTGCCGATGTTAACGTGCTGCGCAAAGTGCGCGTGGCGCTGTTCTCCACCGGCGACGAACTGCAACTGCCGGGCCAGCCGCTGGCTGACGGGCAAATCTACGATACCAACCGCTTGTCCGTTCACCTGATGCTGAGCCAGCTCGGTTATGAGGTGATTAACCTTGGCATCGTGCCGGATAACCCGCAGAAATTGCGTGAGACCTTTATCGCTGCCGATAGCCAGGCCGATGTGGTGCTAAGCTCCGGCGGCGTGTCGGTGGGGGAAGCGGATTACACCAAAGCTATTCTTGATGAGCTGGGCGAAATTGCGTTCTGGAAACTGGCGATCAAACCAGGTAAACCGTTCGCCTTTGGCAAGCTTAAAAACAGCTGGTTCTGCGGCCTGCCGGGCAACCCGGTTTCCGCGACGCTCACGTTTTATCAGCTGGTATTGCCGCTGCTGGAGAAGCTTGGCGGTAACATCGCCGGTATACAGCCGCTGCGTTTACGCGCCCGTGCGGTGGAGCGCCTGAAAAAGACGCCAGGGCGTCTCGATTTCCAGCGCGGCGTAGTGAGCCGTGGCGAAGATGGCACGCTGGAAGTGCGCAGCACCGGTCACCAGGGTTCGCATATTTTCAGCTCCTTTAGCCAGGGTAACTGCTTTGTGGTTCTGGAGCGCGAACGCGGCAATGTGGAAGCCGGTGAATGGGTGGATGTCGAGATGTTTAACCATCTCTTCGGAGGCTAAACATGGCTGAAGAACTCAGCGATGCGGAGATGATGCGCTACAACCGACAGATTATTCTGCGCGGTTTTGATTTCGACGGCCAGGAGCGGTTAAAAGCCGCTCGCGTACTGGTGGTCGGGCTCGGCGGCCTGGGCTGCGCCGCCGCGCAATATCTGGCAGCGGCAGGCGTCGGGCATATGACGCTGCTGGATTTTGATACGGTGGCGCTCTCCAACCTGCAACGCCAGACGCTGCACAGCGACGCGGATATCGGCGTGGCAAAAGTGGACTCGGCGCGCGAATCGTTACTGCGTATCAACCCCAATGTGCACTACACCGCCATCAACGCCCTGCTTGATGACACGGCGCTGCTCACACAGATTGCTGCACATGACCTGGTGCTGGATTGCACCGATAACGTCGCCATTCGCAACCAGCTCAACGCGGGCTGTTTTCAGCATCGCGTGCCGCTGGTTTCCGGCGCGGCCATTCGCATGGAAGGCCAGATCAGCGTCTTTACCTGGGGCGAAAACGACCCATGCTATCGCTGCCTGAGCCGTCTTTTTGGCGATAACGCGCTGACCTGTGTCGAAGCGGGTGTCATGGCGCCGCTGGTCGGGGTGATTGGTTCGTTGCAGGCGATGGAAGCCATCAAAGTGCTGGCCCATTACGGTACGCCTGCGGCCGGAAAAATCGTGATGTACGATGCGATGACCTGTCAGTTCCGCGAAATGAAACTGCTACGCAACCCAACCTGCGAAGTCTGCGGACATTAATTTACATCCCCCCGGTTTCGGGGGATATAAATTAATGTTGTCGATTACGCTTCATTTTAAATAATTACTCCACTTGCTAGCGTTTAATATTTTCCGCAACAAGAAAATGCCATCAGCATATTTTTAAACAATCCTTACTCGCTAATAAAGAACGTTGATATGCATAAAGTTAGTAATAAAAAGCCATACAATCTTGTTAAAGGTGGCCTACTTACGTAGGCCACTTAGCACAATTTACGCGTTCTCAAGCTGTTGAGACCACCTTATTAACCATACACTTCGTGAGCAGGTTTCGGTCTGTGGAACCATCCCGTTATTTTCGCGGAAATACTTCTCCAGACCCCAGACATTCTTGCTCCGAAATTTGATGTCGTTTTTTGTGAAGTAACATTGATAAAGAAAGATGGCCCCGCATCACCCTTTTCTGCTTCCTTACGGATCACTGAAGTAGCTTTAAGATTGAACGCTGTTAATATGCGAGCAGTCGATTTTCCGTTTGGCGTTTTTTGGAAAAACGCATCGAACAACGCCTCGCCAGTTAGCCCCTCCGTCGCCTGCAAAGTGGTTTTATTGATAACCTCACTACGTACAATCTGTTTTGGCATTTTGCCTAAGAACCCAATATTTTCAGCGACATATTTATATTGATATTGCGCAATATGCGTTGCGAAATAAGGTTCTGATTGATCTTCTCTAAAATTATAACCAAAAGTCCATTTATCTTTAGTGTATATATTGAGAAAAACATTTTTATCGGTATGTACACTTTTCGATTCGATGCGGACCTCTTCCGTTCCTATAAACTTCATCAATAAATGGCTAAAATTTTCGCGACTGGCGATATAATCCAACGCTTTCTTATCCACATCGCTGAGATTCCGAAAGGCGAATTTTTTCGATGGTGCAGAGGCGCCGGAAAAAGGTCGCAAATGTTTAATATGACCGAAGATACGAAAAGCGGCGACTCCGCTGAGGTTCCTTTTGTTTATTTCATGTAATACATGGTTCATCGAACGCGGATTTTCAGCCATAATTTCATCAATAATACGCATTTCCTCTCTGCCAGAAAGAGCCGCGCTAAAGCCATCAGGATCGTTGGCCGTGACCGGATTATTCCATACCATCCTGAACAGGTTGAGTCCATCTACCGTCCCGGCAGGATCGGCACTTAACCACCGTCCCGCCCACGGCTGGTAATAGCGATATCCATAATAATAAAGCCCCGTCGCGTCCTGTTCTTTTCCGGAATAACGGAGGATTTTGTAATCCGCCTCCAGCTGGCTGCGCGCGGCAAACAGCGCTGTGCCGCCATACGGGTAATACTCTTCCTGACTGATAAGTTCGCCACTGCCGTCCACTTCCAGCGCGCTGCTGCCGGTGAGGTTGTCGTAGCTGTAACGAATTTGATTGTTACTGATATCTGCGGGCTGACCGCTTTCCCAGTGCAGCACCCGCACCTGGGCGCGCCCGGCTTCTCCGACGGTTATCACCTGGAGGGTTTCCGTGTTGCTGCTGCGCAGTTCCAGACCCGGCAGGTAAATCACCCGTTTTGTCTGCGTGCTGTTGCCGGTCAGTTGCGAAGTCACTTTCACGATGCGCTGGCTGCTGGCGTCGTAACGGTAACTTTCATTGTCGTCGGGTTCGCCATCGCGCATCACTGGAGTGACTTTCTGCAGCTCCTGTCGCGCCGTCCAAAGCAGGTTCTGACCCGGTAAAAGCTGTTTCTGCTGGCCGCCAGCGGTGAACAGCGCCTCCACATCGGCCGGGTTTTCGGTGAAGGTGCTGAGTACCGCGCGGTTGCTGCGGTCGGACACCGTCATGCTGGTGGTGTAGTTATTGCCGGACGCGGGTGCGCTGTGCTGAATTTTTGTCAGATTACCGGCGTTGTCGTAGGTGTAAGTGCGGGAGTAGTTCGTGTAGGTGGCGTTATCGAAGGAGGTGAAATCAGGAAGGTTGCTGTTCTGCTGTGCCGCAC
>NZ_SJOP01000012.1 GCF_004331415.1 Kosakonia quasisacchari | reverse complement strand
GATGGTGCAGGATTTCGGGTCAGGGTCAATTATCAGCTGCTTCACATATTTGCTACATTTAAAATGACGTGCAAATAGATGTTTAAAAAACACACCATTTATACATTCCAAAAACGCTTTAAAATTTTCAAAAGCGCTTTAAAAACTTCAAATAAACGCATTAAAACTTCAAAAAACACCTTAAAAACTTCACAAAAAATTTAAAAATTTCAAAAAAACGCTTTAAATTTTTAAAGATGCTTTTAATTTTTTATTGATTAAATATTTTTTTGGTAATGCGATATATTTCATTCCGTTCTGAAATGAACGATTGGCAATTAATTGAAGTACTATTACACAAGGGAATTAAAATGTTTAAAGCTACAGTATTAGAATCCAAAGAAAGTAAAGCAGTTGTAGGCGGAATGATTGGTCCATACGGCGAATGTTATTTTGTTGATAACCGTGCTAATGGCGTATATGGCTGGTACCGTGATGAATCAGATAAAAACGGTTTAGCAAAACGTTGTGACGAGAAGTAATTCACAACATTAATTAAGCAGTAAAATTAAAACAAAGGCCAGTTTCTGGCCTTTTATAATGGTCATGAGTGTGAACATAAAACCTTTTTTTCTGACTTTATTAGTAGCTATAGTTCCTGCTGTATATGCAGTTAATAGCGTATTTCTTTCGGAAAGTGACGTTATTGAAAAAACGAAGAAAGAAAGTTCTCATGTCACCTACTCTGATATCGACCGGCTGATTACCACTACCGGCGTTCTAAAACCCAACGAGCAAGTTAGTGTCGGGGCTCAGGTTAATGGACGGCTTAATAAGCTGCATGTGAAGGAAGGTGATGCAGTCAAAAAGGGCCAGTTGCTGGCTGAGATCGATCCTACGCTTGCACAAAACGATGTCGATAGTGCTAAATCTGAGCTGAATAAGGCATTAGTGCAAAAAAAGATCACGTCACTGTCGCTTAAACAGTCGAAGAGTGATTATAACCGACAAAAGAAAATGTCGGTGGATGACGCCACAACGCTGAGCGACCTCGAGGCGGCGAAAACAAAATATGAAAGTGACAAAGAACAGCTAGATATAAATAAAATTCAAATAGCACAGGCCAGAGTGAAGTTAAACACTGCCCTGGCAAACTTAGAATACACGCGCATCACATCACCCATAGATGGCGTCGTCTTGGGTATATTAACCCAGGAAGGGCAGACAATTGTTTCATCACAGAGTGCGCCGACAATTCTGGTTGTGGCTAATCTGGATGTCATGACTGTAAATATCAAAATATCAGAAATGGATATTTTGAAAACCAGGGCAGACATGCCTTTATGGTTTACTGTCACTGCTTCTCCTGAAACGCGTTATAAAGGGATGCTAAAAAGGATACAACAAATACCAGAAGAAATGCTTTACGATATGAAAAGCAGTTCAGGTGACTCTGCCGGGAGTAAGAAAACGGCTACATATTACAATGGAAGTTTTGACGTAATAAATGATAAGCATGTTTTAAAGCCTGCTATGTCGGTGCAGGTTTATTTAGTTGTTGAAGAGAAAAAAAACGTTAAAGCCATTCCGACAAACTGCCTGGGCGAAATGGTTAGCAAAGACCATTATATCGTTCATTTACTTCACAACAATAAAATAGAAAAAAGACGGGTACAAACAGGGATTAAAAACGCAAAAATCACTGAGATTGTTAAAGGATTAGAAATAGGCGATGTTATAACCAAGGGTAGCGACTAAATGAGCCGCACCGATGAATACATTACATTATCAGATGTTTATAAACGGTATGAGAGTGGCGGCGAAATCGTTTCTGCACTGAAAGGTGTATCGCTAACCATAAAAAAAGGCGAGTTTATCGCAATCGTCGGGCCATCAGGCTCTGGTAAAACCACGCTGATGAATACCATTGGTTGCTTAGATGATATCAGCTCTGGGCAGATGTCATTCTACGGCATTGACGTATCGATGTTAAATGAAGACGACGTTGCTGAGTTACGAAACAAATATATTGGCTTTGTTTTCCAGAAGTACAATCTTTTGCCTTACTTAACCGCGAAAGAGAATGTCGCTTTACCCGCGCAATACACCTCAAAAAACTATAAAAATAGAAATGAACGTGCGGAAAAAATACTTGAGTCGGTCGGCTTAAGCGATCGCGTTGATTTTAACCCAAACCAACTTTCTGGCGGACAGCAGCAGCGCGTCAGCATTGCCAGAGCGCTAATGAATGATGCCGACATTATTTTGGCAGATGAACCCACGGGGGCTCTGGATAGTGTTACGGGTTGCCAGGTTATGGACATATTCAAGACGCTTAATCGAAAGGGCAAAACTATTATCCTTGTCACGCATGATAACAGTATTGCGTCGCAGGCCGACCGAATCATATCCATGAATGATGGTCGGATCGCTAAAGACGAAAGCAGCGTATCAACCAGTGACCTCCAGGCAGCACGCACCAGGGCATTTGAAAAGAATCCGCTTGGTATGATGTTTGGGATCGTCGAAGCATTCAGAACTGCGTTTAGAGCACTGAACGGCCACAGGATACGAGCGTTTCTGTCAATGCTGGGTGTCATTATTGGGGTTTTTGCAGTTCTTATGTCTATTGCCATAAGCGAAGGCGCACACCATCGTATTATGAAAGAAATGAATTTATTAGACACCAACACCATTGAAATCAGGCCAGGTACCAGCTGGAAGTCAATGCCAGATCCCAGTAATCAGCTTCTTGAGAAAGATGATGTTGATATGCTTACCGAGCTATTACCTGAAAGTAAAATTTCACCGGTCATGACATCAACGGCGACGGTAAATAGCGGTGATGGTGATATTGACGCTGCGCTTACAGGTATCAGTAAGGAGTACTTCGATACTGATAAAGTGTTAGCAGGCCATTTGTTTGAAACTGACAATATAACCGCCAGTGATGCCGTTGCCGTTATTGACTCAAGGCTTGCAGAAACCGCATTCGGTTCATCGAATGAAGCGGTAGGAAAATATTTGCAGATTTCCGGCTACCCATTTGAGGTGGTCGGGGTGATCAAAGATATCTCGACGGCATCTGAAAAGACGACATTAAAAGCCTGGATACCATGGACCTCGTACATAAACAGGATTACGGGTCTGATACCCTTTGAAGTCATCCAGGTGCGGGCCAAAGATCAGTCTCACGTTGAGCTTATAAGAGAGAAAATAGAGCAAGCGCTCACGTTTTCACACGGTAAAAAGGACTTTTTTACGGTCACGAATGAGTCAGTGGCAGAAATGATCGTGAATGTCTCTACATCAATGAAACTGCTCACGGTAGCCATTTCTACAATCTCGCTGTTGGTTGGTGGGGTGGGCGTTATGAACATTATGTTTGTTTCAGTGACAGAACGCATTCATGAAATTGGCATTCGTCTTTCTGTAGGGGCGAGTCCTGTTGATATTAAAAGGCAGTTTTTAATCGAGTCTGTATTTATCTGTTTTTTAGGGGGAGCCGTCGGCGTAGCTTTAACAAGTTTAGCCAGCATTATATTCCCTCTTATGACAAACCAATTTGACATGATTTTGACAATAACACCGGTTGTTATTGCCTGTGCGTTTTCATGCTTCATTGGCATCGTATTCGGTTATGTTCCGGCGAAGAAAGCATCATCTTATACGCCCGCTAAAGCATTAGGTTACAAATGAAGTTCAGACAACCATCATTGTTATTGCTGTGCTTATTATGCACCGGTTGCGGCAGCATGTTGAAAACTGAATATCATGCGCCAGAGATAAAATTCCCAACGTCGGGGCAAAGCGATAAAACGGGTTATAAAAATGCTATCACGAATGAAGCATGGTGGAGTGTATTCAATGACCCTCTGTTATCATCGATCATCAATGATACGCTGAAGAATAACAACGATTTGCATGCAGCCGCGTTGAATCTGCTAAAAATCAAGCTGGATTCTGGTGAAATAAATACGAATCTTTTCCCTGATTTTAATATGTCATGGAGTGCAAGTAATAACCGCACTATATTGCATGGTACACCTTCGACGGAGAGTTACAGCTCTTCTTTGTCAATGGGCTATGAACTTGATTTATGGGGTAAGTTAGCGAGGACGAGAGATCAGGGTAAATGGAACATTGATGCCAGTGAACAAGATTTGCAAAACACTGTGTTGGTTATCATTGATTCAATTGCAAAAAGTTTCTGGAACATTGCTAAATTCAATGAACAAATTGAGTGTTATAAACAACGACTTGAGATCGCCAAGTCTACATATCTGGTCGTTAACGCTAAATATGAAAGCGGAGCAGGCACGAGATCTGATGTCTTATTAGCAACGCAAGCTATTTATTCAAGTGAGTTACAACTGCGGAATGTTATTAGCCAAAGGGAAAATGAGCGTAACGCCATGGCCATTGTCTATAACAAAGACAGTATTGACCGTCCGAGAGAAAAAAAAGGACTTGGTGAATACCAGGATATCAAACTGCCTTTGTTTAAGTCTGTGGACATAATATCGCTGCGCCCGGATATACGAGCCGCAGAATCCAGAATAAAAATAGCGATTACGGGCTATGATCTGGCCAAGATTAATTTCTTTCCCTCTATCTCATTGGGCGCGACAATCGGGGCGGGGAGCACTATTTTCACACAATGGTTTAGCGAGCAAACCTTATTACAATCTATCTCGACCACTTTCCCACCGCTTCAATGGAGAAAGTTGAGTTTTGAATTACAAAAAGAAAAGATTGCTGTCGCGTTATCAGTTAATGACTTCAGAAAAGTCGTGCTCAATGCGTTATCTGAAGTGGATAACGCTTTAGATGCCCGAAATAAATCTGAATATGGTCTTGAGATGCAAAAAAAGACACTATCAATTTCTCAGGATCTGATGCGAATAAACACAGTTAAGTACAGATCTGGTTATATATCGTTTCAGACCTTATTGGACTCTCAGGACAATGTTCTTAATCAGAAGATTTCATACGCCGATTGTCAGTACGATTATCTAACTTCTACGATGAAGTTTTTATTATCAATCGGTGGTGGTGAATTTAACAGCAAGGTAAAAAGTTAAAATGGAACATAGACGCGTTGTTATCACCGGCTACGGTGCTATTACGCCGTTGGGAAGCTCAGCGGAAGAAAGCTGGGAATCTATTATGGATTACCAAATAGGTTATCAGTACGTTGATAAAACGGATGCGAGTATTAACTCGAAATTTTATGGCTTGATTGCGAATGAACCTAAGTTAAAGGGGGTTCCTGCTTCTATTCGACGAAAATTACCTCGTTTTGCACGTCTTGGTCTTGCGGCTGCGCAGGAAGCTGTTGCAATGGCATTTAACCAGTCTCAGCCTGCCGATATCTATGACCCTCTGAAATGCGGCACGATTGTCGGCACCGGCTGGGGGGGACTTGATGATGCCTACCATAATTATGATGATTATAAACTCGTTGGTGTTGGCTCGCCGTTTAGCTGCTTTCATATCATGCCAGGTATCGCAACGGCCGCTTGCAGCATCATGTGGGGATTGAGGGGTTATCAAAATACCCCAATAGCAGCATGTGCCACGGGTAGCATGGCTATTGGTGAGGCTTATGAATTAATTAAAAATGGGCAAATGACCATGATGCTTGCCGGTGGAAGTGAATCACTGACATCAAATGCATCGGTGTGGATGATTGATGTGCTTCAGGCGTTAACGCATGAACAACATGATGTCCAAAAAGCCTCTTGCCCATTCAGTCTTGACCGCTCGGGGTTCGTTTTATCTGAAGGCGCGGCTATCCTGTGTATGGAGGAGCGGGAATCCGCCCTGGCAAGAGGGGCGACCATACTCGGTGAAATTAAAGGATACGGGAATTTCTCCGATGGATTTGATTTTACCGCTCCTGCACAGGATAAGCTTTCACGCGTTTCTGCTATCAAGAAAGCGTTAGCTGATTCGGGGTTAAGCGTTAATGAAATTGGTTATATAAATGCGCATGGAACCTCAACCATGCTCAACGATCTCAATGAAACACAGTCTATTAAAGATGTTTTTGGGCGGTATGCATATGAGATCCCCGTTTCGAGCACAAAATCATACAGCGGGCATCTGATTGCTGCAGCAGGCAGCTTCGAAAGTATTGTCTGTCTGAAGGTGTTGGAAAACAATATCCTCCCGGCAACACGTAATCTGAACCGCCCCGATCCAGAATGTAACCTTGATTTCATTCCAAACCAGCATCGTCAGACTGTTGTAGATAATGTACTGAATCTCAGTTTTGGGTTCGGGGGGACAAATGCTGCTCTGGTAATAGGTCGCTCGTTATGACAGACATTACCTATGATGGCTTTCACGGAAAGCGTTGGGCCAATTTCTCAGGTGATTACAACCCGATACACTTTGATCTACTTGCTGTCGCTAAACTGAATCAAGCAGCATTGATTGCGCATGGCATGCGTGTACTGGCGGATATACAAAACGAGCTGATTTATCATGCCGGTATTTTTAGCGAAACATATTCTGCCCCGATAAAATTTTCAGCAAAATTTGAAAAACCGGTATCGTGTGGCACAAAGTACTCTTTAAGCCATAATGGTGGAGAAATAAAAACAACCTTCAAATTGATTGATTCTTCTACAGGCATCACGCATATTCGCGGCGCTATTTTTCAGGCAAATTACCCAGCGTTCAACGATGTTATTGCTGAAAGGATTTTGTCAAAGGAATATCAGGATGAGGCTGTTGCACTGTGGCCAGCTGACATTGAACAAAATTATGCCGTTTTTTTGTCCTCAGTAATGTTCAGAGAACTATTCAGGGCTAAGGATTGGTTTCCTGCCGATTTTTTAAATGAATGTACTCCCGTGCATTCGCTATCAGCATTGTTGTCGCAGGAAAAAGTATTACAAACGCATTACGATTTCTATTGCCATTCTTCCTTGTTTTACAGGGAGGGACAAAAAATTGAAGGTTTGTGTCTCTCTATTGAAAAACCATTGATAACTGGTAATGCAAGTTATGGCTGGTTAATTCAAGTTCAGGTGACGGCAAAAGAAAAAGAAAACACACTCATGCAAATTTCGGCGACACTGAAAGTTGCCATTAACTAACAGGTGAAATGAATATGTACACAGAACTTTATAACGCTATTGCAACCACTATTGCTGATGCAAAAGATCTTCCTTTAGAAGAGATAAACGAGCAAACGACTATCTCCGAATTAGAATTAGATAGCCTTGACTATGTAGAGCTAATGGTATTGGTTAAAAAGGAATTTAATATAACTATAAATTTCGAAGCCACAATGAAATCAACTGACATTACTCTCAAAGAGTTTTGTGTATCCGTTTTATCAGCTTAGCATTTTAGGTACTTAATAATGAGTGACTCATGGATCCTTGTTACAGGTGGAAATCGCGGGATTGGTTCAGCCATTGTAAATGAATTGCGTTGTGACAATAATATTATATTCACTTCTCGGTCGACAAAATCCAGCCTGGATGAAAATAAACAATCCGGTAAGACCTTCATTAAACATGTGGTTTGCGATAACTGTGATGTTGTTCAGGTGGAAATGGTCGCGAAGGATTTGTTAAATCGATATGGGCCGCCTAAAGCCGTCATACATAATGCCGGGGTCACTCAGGATGAACTTCATATTCGTCAATCGATTGATCAATGGCGGAATGTGATTGATACAAACCTAAACGCCATTTTTTATTGGAATAAGTATCTACTTTCTGAAATGATGGCGAATGGCGATGGTGCTATTTTGCTTGTGAGTTCGGTAACGGGAATAAAAGGCAATATTGGTCAAACGGCTTATGGTGCAAGCAAAGCGGCTCATTTTGGGCTGGCCCGGTCATTGGCTCTTGAAGTTGCTCGATTCGGTGTTCGCGTTAATTGCCTGGTTCCGGGGGTCATAGACAGCGATATGACGCAAAACTTATCGGCAGATGCCTTGAAAAAATTACGTTCGCAAATCCCGTTGCGCCGATTTGGCTCTGTGGAAGAGGTGGCAAAGGTTGCACGGTTTATGATTAGTGAGTCTTGTCAATATATGACAGGCCAAACAATTGTGCTTGATGGCGGAATGACCGCTTAACATTTTGGTATAATTCACAAATACAGACCAGTAGAGAGCGTGATGCCAGGCTTTGAATTTCTTAGTTTGTTATTGTCAGGTTATGTTCGTGTTTATTATAAGAAAGTAACCGTTTTTAGAATAATAAAAAGCAAGCTAGTAGCTTTATTTTTTAAATACATAGATTATAGGTTTTTACTCTATATTTCGAAAAAATATTGTTTTCTATTTGGCAAGGATTATGGCCTGAATAGTAGCTTCAGGCAAACTCATTACAACATTCTTGGTTTCCAAAGTACCACAACACATTTTTTTTGTGTTATGCGACAAAAAATATTAAAGAATGCCCTGGCTCATGAGAATAAACAACTGCTAGAACAGTTGGAAGCCTGTGCGGAAAAAATAAGGAGCTATATTGATGAAAATAAAATCTCTTCTCATCTGATATTTGCGCCATTGCACACCGTCTCGGATATTCTACAAACGGTGATTGCTGCGCGGGTTACGAGAAAGCCGGTGGTCGTTGTCTCTGTGCACAATTCAATGCAAAGTCTCCATGAAAAGCAAAACAATAACTCGCAGGGTATCTCTATTGAACAATTCAACCCTGAAGCTATGAAGGGTAACGAAGGAAATAGTTTCCAGGATATTATTTTTTCCCTGGTAGAGAATCAAAAGAACCTTGTTATCTTTCCTGATGCAATTCCAGAATGTACAACCAGGCTTACAAAGAAAAAAATGAAAACGTATCCAGTCCGGTTGCTGGAGCGAAGCTGTGAGTTGCACTCTGGTATTCCTGTTTTCAGCCGCCTGCTAAAACAGTCGACGTTATTTTACTGTATCCAACTGGATGATAAAAACAATTTAAATGTAGATATTTTAGATTGCGTTGGCCATCGTAAGGTCGAAAAGAAAATGCCAGAGTTAGTTGAGTTGGGTATCGGAAGATATAACAATGAATGGACTTTGTGGCACTACACCTCTTTCTTTAGTTATAATTTTTAGGTTTTATTTAATATTATGAAAAAGAAATATCATTCTTCTCCTGAAATGGTTTATCAAGGAGAAATATCCGAGTGTGGGCTTTCATGTGTTTGCATGATGCTCAATACCTTAGGTGAAAATACTACATTAGCTGACTTACGTGATAAATGGGGTGGAGGTAATGGTGCGTCCATCGATTTATTAGTCAGAATACTAAAATCATACGGGTATGAGGCCTTGCCGGTTAAGTTTGATGTTAGCAGCATTCAATATTTACCTGTTCCATGTATATTGCATTATGGCGGAAATCATTATGTTTATGTATATAGCCATCACGGGGCCTTCTTTCAGGTTTTAAACCCTGCTACTGGCAGGCTAATGATCTCGGCGGAAGAACTTGAACTATCGGCAACGGGGTTTGGCTTGATCCTTGATGAATCATTATATAATGATAAAAAAAGCTCGGGTAAAATTAGAAGTGAAAAAGGGTGGCTAGAAAAACTCTCTTTCCCGGGGATCATGAAAAGATGTTTTCTGGCAATATTTTTATCGCTCTTTTCTTTGATTACGCCGATGCTGTTCTCATTTATATCTAAAGACCAAAATTTCTTTGTAGATGAACAGATCAATATTATGTTTATGGGAATGATTATGCTTTTTTGTCTTATATCATTCCTGCAATACATTAGCAACAAATATGGTCTGAATGCTGCGATAAATGCAGCAACAAAATATAAGCCTTCATTATTTAAAAGGTTGCTAAAGAAAGATATTTCTTACTTTGAAAGACGATCTTCTGCTGATATTAATCAGCGGATAAATTCCATTGGAATGGTTGTTCTGAACAGGGAGAAAATACTTAATGATAAATATAAGGCACTGACTATAACTGTTGTTACTCTATGTATAATGTTATGGCTAAACGTTGTTCTGTCGATCCTCTCAATCGGAACCATGGCAATCTTTGGTTGCATTAGTTATTACTTTGCAGGTATCAAAAAGTCATTTTCAAAAAGCCTTGAGGAAAGTGTTTCGGATGTTGAAACATTTAATCTTGAAACAATAAATGGAATCCAGGCGATTAGGTCTGGTGAGCTAAGCACTGGCATCCTTGGAAGGTATAATGCTCTACTTGAAGTGTTGTTTCATCGATACAAAAAGGTAAGCTCTACCGATATTAGACAGAGTGCAATATTTTCATTTCTGAGTAATATTGATTCAATATTGTTTTTATGGATCTCATTTTATAGCATAAGTGAATTACATATATCTTACGGAAATGTGATTGCTTTTTGGTTTTTCAGAAAGATTGCGATGGATAGCATCAATCAATTTTATCAATGTTGTGTTGCGCAGAAGCTGCAAAATGTCTCTGATGAGCGATTAAAAGATATGTTATCTTACAAAGAAATCGACATTACTCGTCAGCATTCTACAATTAAAGAATCAGTTTGTGTCCAGAATCTACAATTTGGTTATGGACCTGATAGTTCAATTATTAAAAATTTAACTATTGAAATACTGTTGCATTCCAGGACGGCTGTAATAGGAACTTCTGGTGCTGGGAAAAGTACATTATTGAAGTTATTGTCTGGATTATATAAGCCAGGAAACGGTAATTTTATTATAGATGGTCATGAAATTAATAAAGATGACCTGCATCTGTTTTATTCCAATATGTATTATCTTCCACAAGGCTCTATCGTCTTTAACGGCACGATTTATGATAATATCGTCTGGTATAGTGGTGGAGAGGCTAATGAACGTGATTGCCGTGCAATGTTGACAAAATTTGGATTGTTGGAGGTGATTACATCTTTACCTGCAGGGTTGTACACTAAAATATCACCAAGTAATCCCGTTCTTTCTTCCGGTCAATTACAGCGATTAATGCTTTGCAGGGCATTACTTTCATCTAAATCTATTATTTTGCTCGATGAGCCGACCGCTAATCTTGATGAAAAAAGTGCTATGCTGGCATTAGACTCTTTAATGACCAGTGATAAAACGATTATATTATCTACACATGATGTTAAAACATTATCCCTGTTTGATAATGTTATTGACCTGGATAATTATTGACCGTTATGCATGTGGTAACTGTGGGAAAGGAAGCTGATTTATGGCCAGCTTCTTTTTAACTTTTAGGTATTTCAAAAACGGTAATACGTTTCAATGTGTATTATTGGTTGGGAAGTAGACCATAGGCCAGAGTCAATTACGGGAATAAAAAAACGCAGGGTTTGTGCTATGCGGGCTCTTAGTGTAAGTACGCGGCATAATCGACCCATTCACTTTCAGAGCTCTTCCTGCATACTCATTCTGCCAACGAAGGGGCTCGCTATGCGTAAAGTCCATTTTACTGAGCATCTGATCAACGCTGTGATCAAGTCGGTTGAAGCCGGACGAACAGTGAAAGATGTCTGCCGTGAGGCCGGTATCTTTGAAACTACGTACTACAACTCATTGCTATATCGTGGGTGTATAACAAAACGGATAACAAAAATACCTGGCTGTAAATGTATCAGACTGAACTGCTATGAATGAAAAAAACCGCAAACACAGTGTGAATGCGGTTTTTATCGAGGTCTATGGTCTGAAATGAACCACACCATACTGTAATTTGGTCGGCACGAGAGGATTTGAACCTCCGACCCCTGACACCCCATGACAGTGCGCTACCAGGCTGCGCTACGTGCCGATATGTGGCGCTAATAGTACCCTTTTCATGGCTGATTGCAAGCTAAGGGCAGGCTGAGTGATTCATAATTAATCAATCAGTTAGCGATAAAACGTTTTTCATCCGTCAGAACCTGCAGCAGCAAACTGAGTTGCGGTTTCTGATCGCGAATTTTCTCACCCTGCGCATTCCAGGTCTGGTAATTTCCATTCTGATTCAGCACCAGTGTTAGTTCCGGCGTGGTAATCGCCAGCACTTCGCTGTCCGCAGCGGTTACCCAGTTATGACGGCGCATGGCGTTAAACAGATCCTGACCTTGCGAGTACTCGCTTGCAGGTGTGCTGACATGCAGCAGGCGTTGCATCAGGGTGGTCATAATATCTTTATGATCCGTCAACTTGCTAATACGTTGCGCTGGTGTCCCCGGCCAGTGTACGACCAGCGGCACGTGTAACCGACTGCGTGACCAGTCAAAATGGTTATCTTCTTTGCTTTCCGGAATGCCGTGTCCGGCGGTGATAATCACCACCGTGTCATCAAGCTTCCCGGAGGCGCGCAAAGCATCCAGCACGCGAGCGATTTGCTCGTCGACATTGGCCGCCGCTTTGCCATATTTACGGGCAAAGCCTGGCTGCGACATATCAACGGACGCTGTGCCGTTTAGCGAAATCCACGAGAACCAGCGGTTATCTTCCTGTGCATAATGCCCCAGCCAACTAATCCACTGGTCAGCGGTTTGTTCATCGCTCTGTATTTTTGCCGTGGGCAGCGAAAAATCAGATAACAGCGCCTGGCGATAAAGTGGGCTACTAAAACCGTCGGAAGAGAACAGCCCCAATTGATAGCCCTGCTGGTTAAAGGCGGTAATAAGCGCCGCCGGGATACGCGCCGACAGCACGCCATCCATATAACTTGGGGATATGCCATAAAACAGGCCGAAATAGCCGCCATCAGCGCTATTACCAGAACTCATATGCTGCGTAAACGTGACGTTTTGCTGGGCGAAGCTCGCCAACTGCGGCATCTGTTTCTCATAACGTGAATAGTTGAGACCGTCGACGGTAATCAGCAATACATTCTGACCGGAACCCATATCCTGGTAACGCAAATCACTTAGCGGGTACTGAACCGACACCGCTTCCGGGTTGCCTTGCTCCACCAGGCGGCGCTGATAATCTTGCGCATCCAGTAGTCCGTGTTTTTCCAGGAAACGACGCGCGGTCATTGGGTAGGAGAGCGGCAGATTCGCTCGCTGCATGGTAATGGGGCGATAGAAATTAGCGTCGGCCCAAATGTACATCACGTGGGTGGCAATAAAGGCGACGAAGAAAAAAGCGGCCAACGGTTTGGCAAAGTGGCGACGCCGGGTGAGACTGCGCAGTTTCTGCCAGCTCCAGGTCGCAAACAACATCTCAATCAGCAGGATCACCGGCACGCTGATAAACATTAACTGCCAGTCACGCGCGGTTTCGTTTTGATCCGGGTTAATGACCAGTTCCCAGACGATCGGATTGAGATGCAGGTGAAAACGGGTAAAGACTTCACTGTCGATGAGCAACAGTGTCATGCCGGCGGTTGCCAGCAGCGCCGACAGCACGCGCATCAGCCGCTGGGACATCACAATAAATGTCAGTGGAAACAGCACCAGCAGATAGGTGGCGAAAACCAAAAAACTAAAATGTCCGACCACGCTCAGGTAGGAATAAACCCGCCCGGAGAGAGTGGTCGGCCAGTCGGCAACAAACAGATAACGGCTACCGAGCACGATGGACAACAAAATGTTGAACAACGCGAACCAGTGCCCCCAGCTTACCATCTGGGAGACTTTTTCACGGTAGCGCTGACGATTAGTCACCATAAACTGTCGATATTTCCCTTAATGCGCCTGGTCGTCGCCGATGGACGATTGTAACGCCTGCGCGAACGACTTCGCGATAGCCTGACGCTGTGCGGGGGCGACGCTGGTATTAATCAGGTTCGTCACCATATTGCCCAACACCATCAGGGATAGGTCGGTCGGTGCTTTGTGTTTTTCCAGTACGTTAGCCAGCTCACTCAGTAGCTTTTCAACGTGTTCATCACTGTAGCGGGAGATTTGTGGCATAAATCGAAATCAGTCTGTTCATGAAAGGGCAACATATTACCGTAGCAACAGCTTTTTTTCTGCTTTTTTATCAGCAGTTGCACAGTCGCGTTGGTGGTGGTTGAATACCGCCGGTCTAAAAGGAGAGTTTATCATGAGTCTGGACATCAACCAGATTGCCCTGCACCAGCTTATCAAACGTGATGAGCAAACCCTCGAACTGGTGCTGCGCGATTCTTTGCTGGAACCCACTGCGCCTGTCGAAGAGATGGTCGCTGAGTTGCATCGGGTTTACAGCGCGAAAAATAAAGCCTACGGCCTGTTTAACGATGAGAGCGAGCTGGCACAAGCACTGCGTCTTCAGCGCCAGGGTGAAGAAGAGTTTCTGGCCTTCAGCCGTGCGGCAACCGGGCGCTTACGTGATGAACTGGCAAAATATCCGTTCGCTGATGGCGGTATTGTGCTTTTTTGCCACTACCGTTACCTGGCGGTGGAATATCTGCTGGTCGCAGTGCTGAACAACTTAAGCAGCATGCGTGTTAATGAAAATCTGGATATCAGCTCCACACATTATCTGGATATTAACCATGCGGATATCGTCGCGCGTATCGATCTAACGGAGTGGGAAACCAATCTGGAGTCGACCCGCTACCTGACATTCCTGAAAGGTCGGGTAGGGCGAAAAGTCGCCGACTTCTTTATGGATTTCCTCGGTGCTAGCGAAGGGCTGAATGCCAAGGCGCAAAACCGCGGGTTGTTGCAAGCGGTGGACGATTTTACCGCCCAGGCGGAGTTGGATAAATCAGAACGCCAGACGGTGCGCCAACAGGTCTACACCTACTGTAACGAGCAGTTGCAGGCGGGAGAAGAGATTGAACTGGCCTCGCTCTCCAAAGAGCTGGCAGGCGTGAGCGAAGTGAGTTTCGAGGAGTTTACAGCAGACCAGGGCTACGAGCTGGAAGAGAGCTTTCCGGCAGATCGCAGCACGCTACGCCAACTGACTAAATACGCCGGTAGCGGCGGTGGACTGACCATCAATTTCGATGCTTTACTCCTCGGTGAGCGCATTTTCTGGGATCCGGCGACCGACACGCTGACCATTAAAGGTACGCCACCGAATCTGCGTGACCAGCTACAACGTCGCTTATCCGGCGGGAAGTAATCCTCTGAACCTGCCTGTAAAGGCAGGTTTTCTGCTTTACGACCCACGAGCCGTTAACGTATGGCTCTACGTCCGGGTATCGATTTCACTGCTGCGCACGGACATTACTCAATCAGCTTAAACACGAGCAGGCGGATTGACCCGCCACTTATCGATAGCGATCGGGCATAAAAAAACCCCGCCGGAGCGGGGTTTCTTCAACTTGTTGGCGATTAAGCGCGAACGAAGTCGATGTGGTTCAGTTTGGCTTTGTACGGGTGACGTTGTACAGCCTGAACTTTTACTTTTACTTCTTTGCCATCAACAGCAATGGTCAGAACTTCGCTGTAGAACTCAGCTTTAGACTGCATGTTCCACACTTTGTCGTGATCCAGTTCGATAGCGATTGGTGCTTCAGTTCCACCGTAAACGATAGCCGGGAACTTGTTAGCAATACGCAGGCGGCGGCTCGCACCCTTACCCTGCTCTTTACGTACTTCTGCGTTAATAGTAAACATTTGAATCTCTCTTAAATAATCCTGTTACAGGCGACCCAGCAACAGGCAGATGATCGGCTTTGCGGATGCAAAAGCGGGCGGTATTCTATCCCCGAATGTTTAATACATCAATCAAAAGCGCGTTTATCCGCGTAATTCATGTGCCCGCCGGAAACGGCCTTCGTAATCGAACACTTTTTCGCGCACTTGCCAGAACTGGCCTTTCATACGAGCGACGACAAAATCAGGATGGCGTAACAGCACCTGCTGCGCCACGATATCCGCTGCGACAATCCAGCGCAGCGGCACGCCAGGCGTGCGAGTATGTGGGCGAATAAAGAGTTGCTCAAAGGCGGTGCGTTGGGCGGCGGTTTGCAGACGGAAGCGCTCACTGACATCCGCGCCATCTTCATCGTAATAGGTGATTTTCAGCCATTCGCCTTTTTCGTCCGCACCCTGTTGTAATGTCATGCCACTACAGCGCAGCACCAGCGCATCCTTCAGTTTCAGCGCCGCTTTTAGCATATCGTCCGGGTCGACGAGCACTGCATCGCAGGTGCGACAGCGCCGGGCGGCGATATCATTTTCTGCGTTGCACTGCGGGCAATTTTTAAAGCGAAAACGAAAATCGCACTGCTCGCGGTGGCCTTCATCATCTTCCAGCCAGCCCTGGCAGCGGCGACCGAAATGTTCAATTAGCGTACCGTCGGCGGTGGTTTTTCCCCAAAAGGTATTGGCAAAACCGCACGCCGGGCAGAACACCTGCACCGGCACATTATCGCTTTTGCCTTTTGGCGCGCCGATTTCCGGGGCATAGAGATCGTGCGGGTTACCAGCGTAGTCAAGGATTAGGCAGTCGGTTTTTCCAGGTGCGAGGCGCAGGCCGCGACCAACAATTTGCTGATACAGGCTGACGGACTCTGTCGGACGCAGAATGGCTATCAAATCCACATGCGGTGCATCAAAGCCCGTTGTTAGCACCGCCACGTTTACCAGAAAGCGAAATTGCTGGTTTTTGAAGGCTTCGATTAAGGCATCACGCTGCGGGCCGGGGGTTTCACCGGTGATCAGCGCAGCGTCATCGGCCGGTAACAGGCCCGTAATCTCGCGCGCATGTTCGACGGTGGCGGCAAAAATCATCACTCCTTTGCGTGTCTGCGCAAATTCCACAATCTGGCTAACAATGTGTGGCGTAATGCGCTGCTGCTTTTTTAGCTCGCGATTTAGGCTGGCTTCGCTAAACAGGCCGTTACTTTGCGCCTGCAAACGGCTGAAATCGTACTGCACTACTGGCATATCCAGCCGTTCCGGCGGTGTGAGGTAGCCGTGTTTAATCATGTAGCGCAGCGGCAATTCATAAATACAGTCGCGAAACAGGGCTTTTTCATCACCGCGCACCATGCCGTGATAATGAAAACGGTAAATCCAGCCTTTCCCGAGGCGAAAAGGCGTCGCCGTTAGACCAAGCAAACGCAGGTGAGGGTTCACTTCGCGTAAGTGGCTGAGGATCTGTTGGTACTGGCTGTCATCGTCGTCGCTGATGCGGTGGCACTCATCGATCACCAGCAGGGAAAACTCGCCCTGAAACTGCGCCAGGTTACGTGCAACGGACTGGACGCTGCCAAACACGACTTTGCCGTGGCTCTGTTTACGTTTAAGCCCGGCAGCAAAAATATCGGCCTCCAGCCCCAACGCGACATATTTTGCGTGGTTTTGCGCCACCAGCTCTTTAACATGCGCCAGCACCAATACGCGCCCACGCGCCAACCGCGCCAGTTCGGCGATAACCAGGCTCTTTCCTGCACCGGTGGGCAGCACAATGACTGCAGGTTCGGCATGTTGACGGAAGTGGGCGAGGGTGGCGTCCACCGCTTCGCGTTGATAGGGGCGTAAGGTAAAAGTCATTATCTCGCAGGGGTTACATATTCACACTGCACAGTATGCCACGAATCTTTCCTTTGAGCGGTCTGTGATGCTCGTTATACTGTTCAGGTACTCATTTCTGTTTTTGGGCGCATTGCCCGCACCCAGCACCATACAGGCAAAAAAATTTCATGCGACTTGATAAGTTTATCGCTCAGCAACTCGGCGTCAGCCGCGCTATTGCCGGGCGTGAAATCCGCGGCCAGCGCGTTACGGTCAATGGTGAGATCGTCAGAGATACCGCTTTTAAACTGCAACCCGAACACGAGGTTGAATACGACGGTAACACCCTCGTTCAGCAAAATGGCCCGCGTTACTTTATGCTGCACAAGCCGGAAGGCTACGTCTGCTCGACGGACGATCCGGATCACCCGACGGTACTCTATTTCCTCGATGAACCAGTGGCGCATAAGCTGCATGCGGCAGGGCGGCTGGATATTGATACCACCGGTCTGGTATTGATGACCGATGATGGTCAATGGTCGCATCGCATCACTTCGCCGCGACATCACTGTGAAAAAACCTATCTGGTGACGCTGGAATCGCCGGTGGCAGATGACACCGCTGAGCAGTTTGCCCGTGGCGTACAGTTGCATAATGAAAAAGATCTCACCATGCCTGCGGTGCTGGAAATCATCACGCCAACACAGGTGCGTCTGACCATCAGCGAAGGGCGTTATCACCAGGTTAAACGGATGTTCGCTGCGGTCGGCAACCATGTCGTGGGTTTGCACCGCGAGCGCATTGGTGCGATTACGCTGGATTCGGAGCTCGAACCTGGTGAATACCGACCGTTGACCGAAGATGAAATTGCCAGCGTTGGCATGCCCCCCCGCTAATTCAGGAGATTTACGTGACCCGCAGGCCGCACTCATCACTGAGCATTGTGTTTATTCTTGGTCTGTTGGCCATGTTGATGCCGTTATCCATCGATATGTATCTGCCCGCGCTGCCGGTGATTGCCGAACAGTTTGGCGTTCCGGCGGGCAGCGCACAGATGACGCTGAGTACCTATATTCTGGGCTTTGCGGTAGGGCAGTTGTTCTACGGCCCGATGGCCGACAGCATCGGACGTAAACCCGTGATCCTCGGCGGCACGCTGATTTTTGCCGCCGCTGCCGTTGCCTGTGCGCTGGCGCAGAGTATTGAGCAGTTGATTATCATGCGTTTTTTCCATGGTCTTGCGGCGGCTGCGGCAAGCGTGGTGATTAACGCGCTGATGCGCGATATCTACCCGCGTGAGGAGTTCTCCCGCATGATGTCGTTTGTCATGCTGGTGACGACTATTGCGCCGCTGCTGGCACCAATGATTGGTGGCGCAGTGCTGGTCTGGTTCAACTGGCATGTGATTTTCTGGATCCTGGCGATTGCCGCATTGCTGGTTTCGGCAATGATTGTCTTTTTTATCCGCGAAACGCTTCCGGTTGAAAAACGTCATAAATTCCATTTTCGCACCACGCTTGGCAACTTCGCGTCGCTGTTTCGCCATAAACGTGTGCTGAGTTATATGCTGGCGAGTGGTTTCAGCTTTGCAGGTATGTTCTCTTTTCTCAGCGCCGGGCCGTTTGTCTATATCGAAATTAACCATATCTCACCGCAGGACTTTGGTTACTACTTTGCACTGAACATTGTGTTCCTGTTTGTGACGACGATTATCAATGGCCGTATTGTCCGCCGCGTGGGCGCATTGAATATGTTCCGCAGCGGGCTATGGGTGCAATTTGCCATGGCGTTGTGGATGGTGGTAACGGCGCTGCTGGATGTCGGCTTCTGGTCGTTGGTGCTGGGCGTTGCGGCGTTTGTCGGCTGTGTAGCGCTGGTGGCTTCAAACGCAATGGCGGTGATCCTGGATGAGTTTCCGCATATGGCGGGTACGGCCTCATCACTGGCGGGGACGTTCCGTTTTGGTATTGGCGCAATTGTTGGTGCGCTGTTGTCGATGGCGACGTTTAACACCGCCTGGCCGATGATTTGGTCGATTACCTTCTGCGCTACCTGCTCGATTCTCTTCTATCTCTACGCCAGCCGGGCGAAAAAACCGGCTTAACCTGCCTGAACAGGGAGCAAAAACGCTCCCTTTTTTGATTCATGTCAACCAGAAACAACTTACCGCCACCCTTATTTGTTTATATTATGTAAAATCCTTTCGTGTAAAAAGTCACATCATTGTAGTGAAAAAGGTTGAGTTAGATCGCAGAAACGGGTACATATACCCCGAAACCAGGCCTGTCGCTTACCCATAATATCCTGATAAATGAGTGACTACCCCACACGCCGCGCGGGATGCGTTCATTTCTACGTGGTTGACAGGATGAATTGTCAATAATGTGTTAATATAAGTGTGAAATATTTGTGAAGTGAAAGTGCTTCTGGGGAAATAAAGTGAATACATTACAGCTCTCCATTATCCACCGTCTGCCCCAGTGCTATCGCTGGCTGGATGGTTTTGCAGGCGCCAAAGTTGAACCGATTCCGCAAAATGGCTTGGCGGCGAACGACACGCTGGTGGCTTTAAAACTGCTGAGTCCGGATGGTGACAACGCCTGGCCTGTCATGCACAAGCTCAGCCAGGCGCTAAGTGATATCGAAGTGAATTGCTCCGTGCTCGAATGCGAAGGGGAACCGTGCCTGTTCGTCAACTGCGAAGATGAGTTTGCCGCGACCTGCCGCCTGAAAAATTTTGGCGTTGCCATCGCGGAGCCTTTCTCCAGACAAAATCCTTTCTGATTTAGCTTAACGCCAAAAGCTGGCGTGTATACGCCTGCGCAGGCGCATCAAACACACGTCGGCACTCTCCTTGTTCCACCACTTCGCCCTCTTTCAGCACAATCACTTGATGGCACAACGTGCGCACAACCTGCAGATCGTGGCTAATGAAGATGTACGCCAGCCGGTAGGTTTCCTGTAATGATTTCAACAGCGCGAGAATTTGCGCCTGCACAGTGCGATCCAGCGACGAAGTTGGCTCATCGAGAATGATCAGCTCAGGTTTGAGGATCAGCGCACGGGCGATAGCAATACGCTGGCGCTGGCCGCCGGAAAACTCACCGGGGAAGCGGTGTCGCGTTTCGGTATCCAGCCCGACTTCTCGCATCACGTCGATCACACGCTGTTCGCGTGCGTCACGCGATAGCTCAGGGTGATGGACTCTCAGCCCCTCTTCAATAATTTGCTGAACGTTCAGCCTTGGGTTCAGCGCAGAGTTAGGATCCTGAAAGACCACCTGAATTCGATGGCGCACTGGCAGCATCTGCTTCCGGTTCCATTGATGCAGCGGTTTATTATCGAACAGGATCGTCCCGCGCGAGGCGACCAGTCGCAGCAATGCCAGCCCGGTGGTGCTTTTCCCTGAACCGGACTCCCCTACCAGGCCGAGTGTTTCACCGGGGCGCAGCGTAAAGCTGATATCCTTCACCACCGTATTGTTATCCACCACACGCCTAAAGATCCCTTTTCGAACAGGGAAGCTAACGGCGAGATTTTCGACCCGTAACAAGGGCTGTGCATCGGGATGAAGAGTGACGGGGTTGCCGCTAGGTTCGCTGTTCAGTAGCTTTTGCGTATAAGGATGCGCCGGTGCGAGAAACAGCGTCTGCGCACTGTTTTGCTCGACACAGCGGCCGTTTTGCATCACCGCTACATTGTCTGCCAGCTTACGTACAATGCTCAAATCGTGGGTGATAAACAGCAGCCCCATATTTAGCTCATCGCGCAGTTCGCGCAATAACGTCAGGATTTGCGCCTGCACAGAGACATCAAGCGCGGTCGTTGGCTCATCGGCAATCAGCAATTCAGGACGCGTGAGCAGCGCCATCGCGATCATCACGCGCTGGCGCTCACCGCCGGATAGCTGATGCGGGAAATCGCTCAACCGCGCGCGCGCGTTGCGGATCCCCACGCGATCCAGGCAGTCAAGGATTTCCGCCCGCCCGGCTTCTCGCCGCATACCGCGATGCAAAGAGAGCACTTCATAGAGCTGTTTTTCCAGCGTATGTAGTGGGTTCAGGGAGACCATCGGCTCCTGGAAAATCATGGCGATTTTATTACCGCGTATCCCGCGCAAGGTTCTTTCGCTGGCATGCAACAACGAGTCGCCATGAAACAGGATATCACCGGCAGGGTAAACCACCGGCGGTGAGGGGAGCAGGCGCAGGATCGATAATGCGCTAACGCTTTTGCCGGAGCCGGATTCGCCTACCAGTGCCAGTGTTTCGCCCGCCTCAATCCGTAAGGAGAGGTCATTGACGACGGGATGCAGCGTTTCACGCTGGCGAAAGGCGATTGTCAGAGCATCGATAGAGAGCAGGGGAGTAGCCATCTTACACCGCCTTATTTGGGTCAAACGCGTCGCGCACGGCTTCGCCAATGAAAATAAGTAGCGAAAGCAGCAAAGCGGTAGAGACAAAAGCGGCGATACCCAGCCACGGTGCCTGTAAATTGTTTTTCCCCTGCAGCAGCAATTCGCCCAGCGACGGTGAGCCGAGCGGCAGACCAAAGCCGAGGAAATCGAGCGAGGTGAGTGTGCCGATCGAACCGCAAAGGATAAACGGCAGGAACGTCAGGGTCGCGACCATCGCATTGGGCAGCATATGACGCAATATAATGCCACGATCGCCCACGCCCATCGCCTGCGCGGCGCGGATATAGTCGAAATTACGCGTACGCAGAAATTCGGCGCGCACGACGCTCACCAGCGTCATCCAACCGAACACCACCGTGATGCCGAGAAGCCACCAGAAACCAGGTTGGATCACACTCGAAAGCAAGATGATTAAAAACAGCGTGGGCAAGCCTGACCAGACTTCAATAAAACGCTGGCCGAGCAGATCAATTTTGCCGCCGTAATAGCCCTGTACCGCGCCAGCCAGGACACCGATAACGCTGGAAAAGAGGGTCAGCATTAAACCGAACAGAAGTGAGATGCGCGTGCCGTAAAGAAGGCGCGCCAGCACGTCTCCACCGTTCGCATCGGTACCCAGCCAGTTTTGCGCCGAAGGCGGTGACGGGAAGGGCTGCGTGGTGGCGTAATTGATGCTGCGCGCGCCAAAACGTATCGGCGCCCATAGCACCCACCCGTGCTCTTCAAGCTGCTTTTGTAGCCAGGGATCATGGTAATCAGCAGGCGTCGCGAAGGGACCGCCAAAGTCGTTTTCGCTGTAATCTCTCACCACGGGCGCGAACCAATGCCCCTGATAGCGCACCAGCAGAGGTTTATCGTTGGCCACCAGCTCGGCGCACAGACTCAGAACAAAAATCACCAAAAAAATCCACAGCGACCAATATCCGCGGCGGTTATGGCGAAAACGCGCCCAGCGCGCCTGATTGATGTAGCTTAATTGAAGCATCAGCGCCCCTCGAAATCGATTCGCGGATCCACCAGCGTATAGGTGATATCACTGAGGATATTCAGCAGCAGGCCGATCAAAGAGAAAATATAGAGTGTGCCAAACATCACCGGATAGTCTCGCGAGACGGTGGCTTCATAACCCAACAGCCCGAGCCCGTTAAGGGAAAAAATCACCTCAATCAGCAACGAACTGGTGAAAAACATGCTGATAAATGTCGCCGGGAAACCGGCAATCACCAGCAGCATGGCGTTACGAAACACATGTTTGCGCATGATATTGCGCTCGCTGACACCTTTGGCGCGCGCGGTCACCACATACTGCTTACGGATCTCATCAAGGAAGGAGTTTTTGGTCAGCATGGTCAGCGCGGCGAAACCACCAATCACTGTCGCCAGCACCGGCAGAGCGATGTGCCATAAGTAGTCGGTGATTTGCTTATACCACGGTAGGGTGTCGAAGTTGGTCGACACCAGGCCGCGTAGCGGGAAGAAGTCGTAATAGCTGCCGCCCGCAAAGAAAATAATCAACAAGATGGCAAACAAAAAAGGGGGAATAGCGTAGCCGACAATAATCAGCGCACTGCTCCAGCTATCAAAGCGGCTACCGTTATAGACCGCTTTGCGAATGCCCAGGGGAATGGACACCAGATAGATAATCAGCGTACCCCACAAACCAATAGTCACCGAAACCGGCAGGCTGTCCTTAATCAAATGTAACACCGACGCGCTGCGAAACAGGCTGTCACCAAAGTCGAAACGCGCGTAATCCCACAGCATTTTGAAATAGCGCTGGTACATCGGCTTATCAAAACCGTAGCGCTTTTTGATCTCTTCAATGACTTGCGGATCAAGACCGCGACCACCACGATAATGGCTGTTATTGCTCAACGCATCGCCGACGCCAGTGCGCGCATGCGTAGCGCCCATTCCACCGCCGCCGCTACCGGGGAGATTGCTCTGATCGCCATACTCAATAGCAGCGATAGCCTGATCGACCGGGCCGCCGGGTGCGATTTGCACGATAAAAAAGTTGATGGTGATAATTGCCCAAATCGTAGGAAT
Source organism: Kosakonia quasisacchari (assembly GCF_004331415.1). GTDB lineage: Bacteria > Pseudomonadota > Gammaproteobacteria > Enterobacterales > Enterobacteriaceae > Kosakonia > Kosakonia quasisacchari. The sequence goes on along the minus strand of NZ_SJOP01000012.1, from coordinate 168,807 downwards.
GATCAGCAATAACCGGCGAATGAGATATGCGCCCATCTCTTCTCCTTAACGTCTGGCAGCGGGCAATTTCGCCGCCTTGTTTACGTCATACCACCAGGTGTCGAACCCGAGCGAGTAGACGGGGCGAATGCCGGGCATGGAAAATTTATCCCAATAGGCGACGCGATCGGCAGCCATGTACCACATTGGCAGCATGTAATAGTTCCACGTCAGGACACGATCCAGCGCCCGCCCGAGCGGAAGTAGCTTCTCTTTGTTTCCTTGCCAGCGATTGATCTGCTCTATCAGGTTATCGACCGCCGGGTTTTTGACACCGGGAGCATTATACGAAGAGTCAATGTATTGCGAGCTCCAGGATATTTGCAAATCACCGCTTGGCCACGGTTGGGCGCGCCACAGGCGAGGCATCATATCGTAGTCGCGGCTGCGCATACGGTTGGTGGCTTGCGAGTTATCGACCTGACGCACCTCCATCGCGATACCAAGCCGCGCAAGATTGTGCTGAAACGGCAGCACCCACTGCGTATTGCCGCCGGAGGGCAGCAGCAGTTCAAAGGTAAAAGGCTGGCCGGTTTTGGCATTAACGCGCTGCTGATTTTTCAGTATCCAGCCGGATTCGGTGAGCAATTTATCGGCTTTCAGCAAATTTTCGCGGTCGTAGCCGTCCGCGTTTGATTTCGCAGGCGAATAAATGGAGGTAAACACTTCCGGCGGCACTTGCGCTTTTAACGGTGCCAGTAGCGTCAGTTCATCGGCATCAGGATAGTTGCGCGCCGCATATTCGGTGTTTTGAAAATAACTGTTGGCGCGGCTGTATGCGCCGTAGAACAGCGCTTTGTTCATCCATTCAAAATCAAAGGCCAGCGACACCGCTTCGCGCACGCGGCGATCGCTAAACACCGGGCGAGTGGTGTTAAACGCCAGCCAGCGTGTGTCCTGCGCGGAGGTGTTTGGCTGCTCATCTTTAATGATGTACCCCTGGCTGAAATTGCTGCCGATATAGCGCGTCGCCCAGTTTTTCGCATCGCCTTCGCTGCGCAGGTCGTAAGCGCCCGCTTTGAACGCCTCGAACGCCACGTTGTCATCGAGGTAGTAGTCATAACGAATATTATCGAAATTCCAGCGCCCCCGATTCACCGGCAAATTTGCCGCCCAGTAATCGCGAACGCGGGTGTAGGCAATATATTGCCCCATGCGCCAGGTGCTGATGCGATACGGCCCACTGCCCAGCGGCGGGTGGGCGAGCGGTTCGCTCAGCTTATGATCTTTCCAGAACTTCTCCGGCATAACGGGCAACGTTAACAGGCTGAGCATGTCCTCTTTACCCGGTTTCGCCAGCACAATGCGCACGGTGAGCGGCGAAATGGCTTTGACAGTCGTGCCTTTGTAGATCAGGCGGAATTGCGGCACGCCTTCGGTCATAAATTTCTGAAAGGTAAAAGCGACGTCGCTGGCGCGGATCGGTGTACCGTCATGAAATACCGCCCGTGGATTGATGCTGATCTCCATCCAGGAATAATCATCAGCGTAGCGCGCCATTTCAGCGACCAGCGGGTAATAGCTCCCCGGTTCATCGTCCGAGGTGGTAAACAAGGCGTCGTAGAGCGATTCGGTGCGCACCGCCGCATTACCGCGTAATGCGAAACGGTTGAAGTTGTCGAAAGTACCAATCACTGACAGTGTGACGTTGCCGCCTTTGGGCGCGGCAGGATTCACGTAATCGAAATGGGAAAAATTAATCGCGTATTTGGGCTCGCCAATAACGGCAAATGAGTAGCTTTCTTTTATGGTTTGCGCCTGACATGCCAGGCCAACAAAAACCAGCAATAAAGCTGAAATGCGCACAAACTTCATCCGGTGTGTTCCTTTGACCTGCAACGCGACAGGCTCGCTAACCACTTATCGTTGAATAATAAGGGAGGCCTGGTCTGATGTGAAATTATTCACGCTAGAGCAACGTGGTAAACTCCGGCGGATGCCACGCCACAAATTGCTCCAGCGTCAGCGGTCGGCTGAAGAAATAGCCTTGCATATAGTGAATGCCGTGTTCACGTAGCCACCTGGCTTGTTCTGGCGTTTCGACACCTTCGGCAACCGTGAGCATATTTAACCGCTTCGCCAGCGTCAGGACGGCGTCGAGCACCGGCGATGTCACAGTTTCTGTGCCGATAGCGTTAACGAAACCGCGGTCGATTTTCAGATAATCAAGCGTAAAGCGTTCCAGATAGATCAACGCACTGTGCCCGGTGCCAAAATCGTCAATAGCGATTTCATAACCTTCGTTGCGCAGCGAATCAAACAGTTTGGTCACTTCCGTATAACGCAGCATATCCCGCTCGGTGATTTCCAGCACAATGCTGAAATGGTGCGGGGGCAGGGAGTGGGCGAAGTCGCGGACATCTTCAAGGAAATTGGCGGCATGCAAATGGCCAGGCGCGATATTAACACCCATTTTTGCACCTGGCGGAAGCAGCGTTTGTAACACGGGCGCGTCACGCGCAATTAGGTCAAAGAGATGCAATGTTAGCGGCACAATAAGCTGCTGCGCTTCGGCAAAGTGAATAAAAGCGTCAGGCGCTATTTCTCCTGCGGTGGGATGCTTCCAGCGCATCAGCACTTCGACACCTGTCACTTTCAGATCTTTTGCGCTGATTACCGGCTGATAAACGACATAAAACTGGTCGCGCTTAATGGCTGTGAGGATCTCTCTGCCGGGGCGCATTTGCGTATTAAGGACGAAAGCACTCAGTAACGCTGCCAGCATGCCAAAGGTTGCTCCGAGCAGTGCGGCAAATTGTATATCTTCCGGACGCCACTTTTCTGCGTAGAGATAAAGCGTGATTGGCGAACCTTCAATTTGGGTGGTCAGAAAAGGGGACTGAGGCATATTGCTCAGGTTAATAAGCCCGCTGGAAAATGTGGAGACAGCCCGATCGCCAATACCAAGGGCGATACCGGTCAAATCCGGCTGCTGCGAAGTGTAAAGCGTGTAGGGAGCCAGATTGATGTTCAGCGTAGCGAATATGCCACGATGATCCAGCAATGGGCTGCGAAGCCAGAGTGCAATGGCGGGTTTATCCGGCATCATCGGCGTACCGGGTAAGAACACCATATCGCTGGCTTTATCGAGATCGATTTCTGGTACCAGATCTTTCATCGCAAGGCTCATCTCGCCGGTGGCCGAGGAGCAAAAGGCGTAGCGATCTTTCACCAGTAAAAAAGCACGCACGTTCATGCTGAATGCGGCGCGGGAAGTCAGTTCGCTGGCGACGGCGTGGCAATCATTCAGAGTGAGTGGTTGGAGCGATTCGGCAGTGGCGCGGATATCATAGAGGTAGTCCGAAAGCCAGGACTGCATATTGGTGAGCAGTGTATCGTATCTGGCTTCCCGCCGCTGTTGTTCGAACCAAAACTGACAGCCACTCGCGATTAATGCTGAGAACAGACCGATAAGCAGGCTGGTCAGCAAAATTTTTCGATTAACGGAAAAATGGCGGGTGAACATGGCGTTGGGCCCATTGTAGGTGCTCGGGGCGGCGTGGTGGTAGAGCCGGACTATAACCTGAAAAGATTCGTATAGCATAATGCAGACATAAAAAAACACTGCCGGAGCAGTGTTTTTTTATACTTAACGCCAGCCAAGGGAAAACCGGCATTAAGCAATTAGCTGCGTGTCAGGATGCGTCGCGCTTCGTTGTAGCGCTTCTTCCAGTAAGGCTCATCCATGCTCGAAATCATGACACCGCTGCTGGTGGAAGCATGAACAAACTGGTTATTACCAATATAAATCCCAACGTGTCGGCCGGTAGAACCCGCGCGGAACAGAACTAAGTCGCCCGTACGCAAACTGGTGCGCGAAATAGACTTTCCTGTTTCCTGCTGTTCCCAGGTGGAACGCGGCAGCTCTAAACCAAACTGTTCACGGAAAGTGCGCTGCACAAAGCCGGAACAATCGATGCCTTTTTTGGTGTCGCCGCCCAAACGGTAGCGAACGCCTTTCCAGTCAGCATATTGATCCATAATGCGGCCTTTAACGTCCAGATTACGAACCATATTTTCAAATTCATCCTGAGAGGCTTGCAGTGAAGAGTTGTCTTCGCCCACAGCAAGCGTCTCAGAATGCATGTTCTTTGCGGTATTTGTAGAACAAGCTGAAAGCAGAACCGCTACTGCAATCGCGGGTATCGCCCGCACGATATATCTCAAAATCGGCTGAGATTTGACCATGTTGCTTATTTTCCCTTGAAGTCCTTAACGATAAATATCGTTATAAAAAATGCCAACGCAGCGAGATTAATTATCTGAATGCATCGAGACAAATGCTCTGACGTAATTTTGTGGAAGAACGCACAAATTTACGCGCAATGAGAATAAGAGCACTCTTTGCGACAAGACGAACCGAGGTTACCTGAACATCTTCGGCATGGCGAGCGGTTTTCTTTAATTTTTTATAAGAAATTATGATAGAGAAAGTGAATTCTCAGTATTGGGTGAAAAATAACCAATTTGGCTTAAATAGCATGCAAATTGCTCTTTTATAGGCAGATTGCCGTGACGAGAAAATGACAAAATTAGGGAAAAGCCGGGATTACGCATCAGGAATCGAAAACGATTCCTGATGAATGCGTGTTATTGATAATCGGAAATTGTTTAAATTTTGTTATTTCTGGGCAGGAAATGATCAAAGGCAGAAATAATTTTGTCGCTAAGCGGTGTTAACAAACACCACGGCAGACCGATCAAGACCGCCGACAGAGATCCGATGGCAATATCGGTAAACCAGTGAGCGCCGATCATTACGCGTGGAAAGGCGAAAACCGCAAAAATAATAAGGGAAATGCCCAGCGCTTTTCGGCCAAAATATCGCCACATTACACCCGCGAAAATAAGCAGCATCATGCCGTGATCGCCAGGGAAACTGTCTTTCGAGGCGTCTTTGGTGGGGAAGTCGAGCAAATCGCTAACCCGGTAAATGTCGGTAAAGAACAGCGACGGGCTGGCGCGTTTGACGGGCATCAGATTCTGCGCCAGTTGATTAATCACCACGGCGATCAGCAGCATCGTCAGGCCAATCATCAGAATACGGCGTCGCCCGGCCGCATCGTCTTTTAACCAAAAAGAGGTCATTAAACAGCCCATCGCCACCAGCGAGCAGGCGTCAAAGGCGCGATTATTGGTTAGCGCCACCAGCCACAAATAAGCGCGGCTTTCCATCAGACCCCGGTTGAAAAAGTGGAATATTGCAGAGTCCAGCGGAAACCAAAAACCGTGGTTAGCGGGCAAATACCAGGAAATAAATAGCGCCACTCCTGCGGCATTCAACAGTAAAATTAGCGGTAAACGAGTTTTCATAACGAATCTATTTTCAATTAACACGGCGGCAACGTTAGTGTTCCTGACTTAAACGAAGCTTCAACAAAGCGGACTGAAGCGTGTTCCAGTCTGCCTCTGAGGCGGTAATCAGCTCGATGCGGCTATCCGGCGGCGCAACATTTTGCGTTTCGATATGCAGATCCTGCCCCTGGCGGTTAACGCGCAGCAATCCTTCCGGAATACGCATTACCCCTTTAACACGCTCAACCGGCGCAAGGCGCGCCCACTCCAGTAAACCGATGGTGTCGAACACTGTCTCTTCATCAAAAATCCAGCCGCAGGCGTGATGGCCCTGGCCGCTGTTAAGGCTGCGACGCCAGCGTTGATGCGCTGGCAAGCTTAATGCCGCGAGGCCTTTTTTCTCACTATGTGCATGGTTATGCGCGGCACTTGAAGGTAGCTCACGCAGGTTACGGCGAGGAAGATCAAGCAGTGCGCCGTCAATAGCACCCTGGGTCGCGCTAACCTGTAAGCGATCACCACCATACTCCGCCCACCACCTATCCAGCGCTTGCTGGCTCTGCGGTGTAGCGCGATCTTGCTTATTGGCAACGACAATATCTGCCGCCGCTAATTGGTCGCGGAAGTTTTCATTGGTGAGTGCTTTTTCATCCAGTAACTGGCGGGGATCCAGCAAGCAGAGCGTTGCGCGCAAGTCTATCCACGGTTCATACACTGGGGCGGTGAGCATATCGAGGATCTGTTTTGGATGGCCCAGCCCGGTCGGCTCAATCAGCAACCGGTCAGGTTTCCCCTGGCGCAGAAGCGTATTGAGACCCACCTGCATCGGCAGGCCATTAACGCAACACATACATCCGCCCGGAATCTCTTTAAGCAGCGCACCGCTGTCAGCCAGCAGCGCGCCATCAATGCCGACTTCACCAAATTCATTCACCAGCACGGCCCATTTTTCCTGCGGGTCTTTATTGGCCAGCAAATGCAAAATCGACGTGGTTTTGCCGCTTCCGAGAAAGCCGGTGATGAGGTTGGTTTTGGTCACAAGCGCTCCAGGCGTCAACGAAATTAAATGTGACTGACGATCCTGGCGAAAAAAGTGCGAAAAGAGAAGGGCGCGGACGGCGTAAAAGCACTAACCGTCCGCCTAAATAGCAGAAATTGTTAATTACCGAGTGCGCGTTTCACCGCTGCATGCGCACCTTCAGTGGTGAGCGCTTGCCATGCGCGATGGATAGCATCAACAAACGTCGGGTTTTGCGGCAGATCACTACCGAAAATCTCTTTTAGTGTCAGCAGTGCCGTTACGCGTTCATCGACGTTACTGGTTTCGACAATCGCGTGAATTTTATCCGCCAGCGGATCGCGAATATCAATACTCTGACCGGCGTCATCCACACCGCTGACATAGCGCATCCAGCCCGCAATACCCAGCGCTAACAGCGGCCACTGCGTTTCTCGTTGCAAATGCACCCGAACACCATCCAGCATACGCTGCGGCAGCTTTTGGCTGCCGTCCATGGCGATTTGCCAGGTGCGGTGTTTCAGCGCCGGGTTAGAAAAACGGTCGATCAGGCTATCGGCATAGGCAGTGAGATCAACGCCAGTAATGCGCAGCGTCGGGGCTTGTTCCTGGAGCATCAGGCGGCGCACCGCGGTGCGGAACACATCATCCTGCATGCAATCATTAATATGCGCGAAACCTGCCAGGTAGCCGAGATACGCCAGAAAAGAGTGGCTGCCATTAAGCATGCGTAACTTCATTTGCTCCCACGGCTGTACATCCTGTACCAGTTGTACGCCTGCCACTTCCCATTCAGGACGTCCGGCGACGAAATTATCTTCAATCACCCACTGAATAAACGGCTCACAACTGATGGCGCACGGATCAAATACGCCCAGCGCTTCGCTTATTTCTGCCAGTGATTCGTCCGTTGCTGCCGGAACAATACGGTCAACCATGGTGGCCGGAAAGCTCACATGTTCCGCTATCCATTGCGCCAGTTCCGGCGAGCGGGTTTGTGCCATGCCAAGTACGGCGTTTTTAACAATATGACCATTATCTGGAATATTATCGCAGGAGAGCACGGTAAAAGGCGGCAGCCCGCGTTCACGGCGACGAGAGAGCGCTTCAACCAGAATCCCTGGTGCTGAGTGCGGTTCGCCTGGGTGCTGGAGATCGTGTTCGATGCGCGGCTGCTGCAGATCCAGTTTGCCGCTGGCAGGGTCAATGCAATAACCTTTTTCGGTGATGGTCAAAGAGACAATCGCCACTTGCGGTTCGCAGAATTTTTCAATAATGGCGGGTAGCGAATCGAGTTTCGCGTTCAGACATTCGTTCACCGCGCCAATAATAATCGGCTGGTTTCCGTCCGCCCCTTTTTCCAGCACGGTGTATAAATGATTCTGCTCGCGCAACTGGGACATGAGCACATCGCCGCTGAACAGGCTTATTTCACAGATCCCCCAGTCACCGCCTTGCGCGTTCAGCACCCGGTTGGTTAACAGCGCCTGATGCGCACGATGAAATGCGCCAAAACCAAAGTGCACAATTCGCGAGCGCAGTTGTGTGCGGTCATACTGAGGTTGCTGTACGCTGGCGGGAAGCGTTACGGAGGCGATTGTCTTCATCTATATACACCTGATTAACCAATAATTAACAATGTGCAGTGTAAAGTTATATGACAGCAAAAAGAATTGGTATGCCGTAATTATCCGGGGAATGTGAGCTGGATCAATCATTGCTGTGGGAAGATTTGACCGCTGTAATTAAGCATGTATGGTAGTCGTCATATGTCTGCGTGTATTGGTATAACAACTTTGTAGAGGATAAGGCAATGGAACAAACCTGGCGTTGGTATGGCCCGAACGATCCGGTGTCGCTTGATGATGTGCGTCAGGCAGGCGCGACGGGCGTCGTGACCGCACTGCACCATATCCCGAACGGCCAGGTCTGGCCGGTTGACGAGATCAAAGCGCGTCAGGCGCTGTTGGCGGAAAAAGGGCTAGTCTGGTCGGTGGTCGAAAGTATTCCGGTGCATGAAGATATTAAAACTCATACCGGGCAGTACGACACCTGGATTGCCAACTATCAGCAGAGCATCCGCAATCTGGCAGCCTGCGGTATTGATACCGTGTGCTACAACTTTATGCCGATCCTCGACTGGACGCGTACCGATCTTGAATATGAACTGCCGGACGGCTCCAAAGCGCTGCGTTTTGACCAGATTGCTTTTGCCGCGTTCGAGCTGCATATCCTGAAGCGCAAAGGCGCAGAAGCTGACTACAGCGAAGAAGAGCAGCGCCAGGCGCAAGCTTATTTCAACGCCATGACTGAAGCGGAAGTCGAAAAGCTGACGCGTAATATTATCGCTGGCTTGCCGGGTGCTGAAGAGGGGTATACCCTGGCGCAGTTCCACGCGCGCCTTGCTGAATACGACGGCATCGACAAAGCGCAACTGCGTGAAAATATGGCTTATTTCCTGCGCGCTATCGTTCCAGTTGCGCAGGAAGTGGGCGTGCGTATGGCGGTTCACCCGGACGATCCGCCGCGCCCGATCCTCGGTTTGCCGCGTATCGTTTCTACTCTTGAAGATATGCAGTGGCTGAAAGAAGCGGTAAACAGCATCAACAACGGTTTCACCATGTGCACAGGTTCATACGGCGTGCGTGCGGATAACGACTTAGTGCGGATGATCGAGACGTTTGGCGATCGCATTCACTTTACGCACCTGCGTTCAACCTGCCGCGAAGATAACCCGAAAACGTTCCATGAAGCCGCGCATTTGCAGGGTGACGTGGATATGGTGTCGGTGGTTGCCGCCATTCTGACTGAAGAGCAACGCCGCAAGAAAGCCGGTGATTTGCGCCCGATCCCGTTCCGCCCGGATCATGGTCACCAGATGCTGGATGATTTGCGTAAGAAAACCAACCCAGGTTATTCGGCGATTGGTCGCCTGAAAGGGATGGCAGAAGTTCGCGGCGTTGAGCTGGCGCTGAAGAAAACCCTGTTCCGCGATCTGTTGTAATCCGATTTATTGTCAGAAAATAAAAAGCCACTTCAATGAAGTGGCTTTTTTAATGTATCACGCTTATCAATCGGTGCGGCCCATATAACGGCGCTCTTCAATATGAATACGGATTCTCTCGCCGGTGGTCAGGTATTCCGGGACCTGTACCACCAGGCCAGTCGTCAGGGTTGCCGGTTTGGTGCGCGAGCTGGCGGAAGCGCCTTTGATACCTGGTGCGGTTTCCACAATTTCCAGATCCACCGTCTGCGGCAGTTCGAGAGCCAGCAACTGGCCGTCCCACAGCAGAACCTGCATATCCGGCATACCGCCTTCTGGAATAAACAGCAGCTCTTCTTCAATCTGCTCTTTATTGAAGGTGTACGGCGTGTAATCTTCTTTATCCATAAACACGTATTCGTTGCCGTCAACATAAGAGAAGTCGACAAAGCGACGGTTCAGGGTCACGGTATCAAGGATATCGTCGCCTTTAAAACGCTCTTCCACTTTCAGCCCGGTACGGACATCGGAAAAACGCATTTTGTAGAGCGTTGCCGCGCCACGGGCGCTCGGTGACTGAATATCAATATCTTTCACAATCAGCAATTTGCCGTTGTAATTCAGCACCATACCTTTTTTAATTTCGTTCGCTCTTGGCATTGCAAGGGTCCTGTAAATTGAAAATGACGAAAATATCGCGACAAACTACTCGCGAGGGACTTTTCAGGCAAGTGGAATCGGAGAGTTTTGCGTTCAGAGGGCAAAAGATGGTAGCTTGCGCCTGCACGCGCAGCCCCGCGCGCCTGATAACAGAGAACGTTTATGGAATGCCGCCCGGACTGCGGAGCTTGCTGTACCGCCCCGTCCATCAGTAGCCCGATACCCGGCATGCCTGACGGGAAACCGGCCAATACGCCCTGCGTTCAGCTCGACGCGCAAAAGCGCTGCAAGATATTCGGCTCGCCGCTGCGCCCAAACGTGTGCGCCGGGCTGCAACCGAGCCGTGAAATGTGCGGCGCAAACCGTGAGCAGGCGATGGTGTATCTGCTCGATCTTGAGCAACAAACCGCACCTTAAATATCCTTGATCCGGCTCAGGCAAACCTGCGTAGCCAGCGTCATCGCCAGCGCAATCCAGAACACGGCGTGATAACTCCAGATCTCTGCCACTACACCAGCCAGCGAACCGGCGATGATCCAGCCGACGCGCGTGGTATTAGTATAAAGGGTGGTGGCTGAACCCGCCTGGCCCGGCATTAAATCCTGAAAATAGAGCATGCCAATCCCGGCGAGAATCCCGATATAAATAGCGTTCAGCAGCTGTAAAGCAAGCAGTACCACGGGCGTGTGCACCGTCAGCATTCCTGCATAAAAAAAGATGCCCGCTACGGCGCTAACGCGCATCAGAAAGCGTTTGCCGAAGCGCTTTGCGTAATACCCGGCAATCAGCATGGTGGGGATTTCCAGCCCGGCAGCGGTGCCCATCATTACGCCCGCCAGTTTCTCTGGCAGATGCAGCTCATCAATAATGAACAGCGGCATATTAATAATATAAAGGCTGTTGGTGCCCCACATCAGCGTACAAATCACGAACAATAGCAGCGCATCGCGGCGGTGAGTGCGTGGCGCTTCCATCACCGCAGATTTCAGCTTTGGCTCTTTACGCATGGTTGGCAGGAACAGCCACACCATTGCACCGCAGACAATAAAGGCTGCCGCCGCGCATAAATACATGGCGGAGAAACCAAAGCCCATCGCCAGCGCGTAGGCCAGAGGCGGGCCAATCACCCACGCCAGTGATACTTGCGCGCGCAGGATCGAGCTGAACATCACGGCTTCACGCCCGGTGCGATCCGCATACTCACGCGCGAGTGCAAACATTTGCGGGTTCGCTGTCGAGCCGAAGCTGCTGAGGAACACCCCGATGAACAGTAAAACAAAGTAGTTACGGTTCCAGGCGAACAGTGCACAGGCCAGCACGCCGAGCAGGCAACAGAAAACAATCAGCGTTTTGCGATCGCCTTTGCGATCGGAGCGTCCGGCAAGAAACTGGCTCACCAGAATGCCAATCACAGCGCTGCCGGTGAAAAAGAAACCCACCATCGCCGGGCGAACGTGCACTTCATTGGTTAAAAACAGGCTCAGGGTCGGCGTTTGCAGCGCACCGGCAATCCCCGTTAAAAAAGCGACAATCAGGAATGCCGTTGAGGTGAAATCAAAAGCGCCGGGACGTGCAGCGGCGGGAGAATTTTGCATGTTAAATGAGATCCAATAGCGAGACGCGGAGTGTACGCCGCTGCATGAAAAAAACACAGCATGCTAAGCAAAATTCATCACAAAAAATCCAACCCTCTTTCCAGCCTTTTTATTAAAGCTGATGAAAGCTGAAAGTGGATTGCTGAACAGAAAGATTGCTTCAGCAAATTTGCCTTATGCGTGGTCGAAATGTGCTGAACCTCAAAATTCTGCAACGCCAATTGAGAGAATTCTTGCTTACGGAAGAAAAAAAGTGAATGCTCCTTGAAACGTTTCAGCGTCATCACGTCATGTCTGAACAACGGCGGTGACGCATTATTTCTCAACTTAGCTGAAACGATTCAATCAGCGAGCGAGGGTCACATGTTCCAGTTATCCGTTCAGGACATCCATCCAGGCCAGCAGGCCAGCAATAAAGAAGATGCCATTCGCCAGATTGCGGCGGCGCTGGTAGCAGCAGGTAACGTCGCCGACGGTTACGTCGATGGCATGCTGGCGCGCGAAGGGCAAACTTCAACGTATCTCGGCAATGGTATTGCCATTCCTCACGGCACCACCGACACGCGCGATCAGGTGCTGAAAACCGGTGTGAAAGTCTTCCAGTTCCCACAGGGCATCCTCTGGAGCGAAGGGCAGGTGGCGTATGTCGCCATCGGTATCGCCGCCAGCTCCGATGAACATCTTGGCTTGCTGCGTCAGCTGACGCATGTGCTGAGCGATGATTCCGTGGCTGCACAGTTGCAGTCCGCCACCTCTGCTGAAGAGCTGCGCGCATTGCTGATGGGCGAAAAACAGAGCGCATCACTCAAGCTGGATAACGAAACCTTAACGCTCGATGTCGCTGCCAGCGATCTGACGACGCTGCAAGCGCTGAACGCCGCGCGTCTGAAAGAGGCGGGTGCGGTTGATGCTGCATATGTTACTCGCGCCATTAACGAGAAACCGCTGAACCTCGGTCAGGGCATTTGGCTGAACGACAGTGCTGAAGGCAACTTGCTGAGTGCGGTTGCGGTGAGCCGTGCAGCAACCCCGTTTGAGGTAGAAGGTGAGCGCGCGGCGCTGCTGGTCAGTGTTGCCATGGCCGATGAACAGCCAGTCGCGGTGCTCAAGCGCCTTAGCGATTTGCTGCTTAACAATAAAACCAGCCTGCTGCTGAATGCCGACGCCGCCACGCTTCTGGCGTTGCTGAGCAGTGACGATGCGGTTGCTGAAGACCTGCTGAGCGAGGAATTTGTCGTGCGTAACGAACATGGTCTGCACGCACGTCCGGGCACCATGCTGGTCAATACTATCAAGCAATTTAACAGTGAAATTACCGTTACCAACCTTGACGGTACCGGCAAACCAGCTAATGGACGTAGTCTGATGAAAGTTGTTGCACTTGGCGTGAAAAAAGGACACCGCCTGCGTTTCACCGCGCAGGGTGATGATGCTGAACAGGCGCTGAAAGCGATTGGCGAAGCCATCGCTGCCGGTCTCGGGGAGGGCGCATAATGAGCAGACGTGTCGCTACGATTACCCTTAATCCAGCCTATGATCTGGTGGGGTTCACCCCGGAAGTTGAACGCGGCGAAGTGAACCTCGTGCGCACTACCGGCCTGCATGCTGCGGGTAAAGGGATCAACGTCGCAAAAGTACTGAAAGACCTTGGCATTGATGTCACCGTGGGCGGCTTCCTCGGTAAAGACAACCAGGATGGTTTCCAGCAATTGTTCAGCGAGCTGGGCATCGCCAACCGTTTTCAGGTGGTGCAGGGGCGTACCCGTATCAACGTGAAGCTGACGGAAAAAGATGGCGAAGTGACGGATTTTAACTTCTCCGGCTTTGAAGTTACCCCGGCTGACTGGGAACGCTTTGTTAACGATTCGCTGACCTGGCTTGGCCAGTTCGACATGGTTTGCGTGAGCGGTAGCCTGCCGTCTGGCGTCAGCCCGGAAGCCTTTACGGACTGGATGACGCGCCTGCGTAGCCAGTGCCCGTGCATTATCTTCGACAGCAGCCGCGATGCGCTGGTAGCCGGCCTGAAAGCCGCGCCGTGGCTGGTGAAACCGAACCGCCGTGAGCTGGAAATCTGGGCGGGCCGTAAATTACCAGAATTGAAGGACGTTATTGAAGCTGCTCATGCGCTTCGCGAACAGGGGATCGCCCATGTGGTGATTTCCCTGGGCGCAGAAGGCGCGCTGTGGGTTAACGCTTCGGGCGAATGGATCGCCAAACCGCCGTCAATGGAAGTGGTAAGCACCGTTGGCGCAGGGGATTCAATGGTTGGCGGGCTGATCTACGGTCTGCTGATGCGTGAATCCAGTGAACATACTTTACGCCTGGCCACCGCTGTTGCTGCACTGGCGGTAAGTCAGAGTAACGTAGGTATTACCGATCGTACCCAGTTAGCCGCGATGATGGCGCGAGTTGACTTAAAACCCTTCAACTAACAGCAGGAGAGGCATAATGAAAACGCTGCTGATAATCGACTCCGAACTCGGGCAGGCCCGCGCCTATATGGCGAAGACCTTGCTGGGCGCGGCGGCGCAGAAAGCAAATCTGCAATTTATTGATAACCCAGGCGAAGCGGAACTGGCTATCGTACTGGGAAGCAAGCTGCCAGGCGACAGTGCGCTGGACGGGAAAAAGGTTTGGCTGGGCGATATCAATCGCGCAGTCGCCCACCCGGAACTGTTCCTGAGTGAAGCGAAAAACCACGCATCGGCGTATGTCGCGCCTGCCGCAACGGCGACAGCCGTGACCAGCAGTGGCCCGAAACGCATTGTGGCGGTCACTGCCTGCCCGACGGGTGTGGCGCACACCTTTATGGCGGCGGAAGCGATTGAAACCGAAGCGAAAAAACGCGGCTGGTGGGTGAAAGTGGAAACCCGTGGTTCCGTGGGTGCGGGCAACGCCATCACCCCGGAAGAGGTTGCGCAGGCGGATCTGGTGGTGGTTGCGGCTGACATCGAAGTCGATCTGGCGAAATTTGCCGGTAAGCCGATGTACCGCACAACAACGGGTCTGGCGCTGAAGAAAACCGCGCAGGAACTGGATAAAGCTGTCGCGGAAGCGAAGCCTTATCAGCCGGCGGGTAAAGGTTCTGCTGATGCTGCTGAAGGTAAAAAAGAGAGTGCGGGTGCCTACCGTCACTTGCTGACGGGTGTTTCCTACATGCTGCCGATGGTGGTAGCCGGTGGTCTGTTAATTGCGCTCTCCTTCGCATTCGGTATTACCGCGTTTAAAGAAGAAGGCACGCTGGCGGCCGCGCTGATGAAAATCGGTGGTGGTTCAGCCTTTGCTCTGATGGTGCCGGTGCTGGCGGGCTTTATCGCTTTCTCCATCGCCGACCGTCCGGGTCTGACGCCGGGTCTTATCGGCGGTATGCTGGCGGTCAGCACCGGTTCGGGTTTTATCGGCGGTATCATTGCCGGTTTCCTCGCGGGCTACCTGGCGAAAGGCATCAGTAAAGGTCTGAAGCTGCCACCAAGTATGGAAGCGCTGAAACCGATTCTGATCATTCCGCTGGTTTCCAGCCTGATTGTCGGTCTGGCGATGATTTACCTGATCGGTACGCCGGTGGCGAAAATCCTGGCGAGCCTGACTTCCTGGCTGCAAACCATGGGCACGGCTAACGCCGTCCTGCTGGGCGCAATCCTCGGTGGCATGATGTGTACCGATATGGGTGGTCCGGTCAACAAAGCGGCATACGCTTTTGGTGTGGGTCTGCTGAGTACGCAAACTTACGCGCCGATGGCGGCAATTATGGCCGCCGGTATGGTGCCGCCGCTGGCGATGGGTCTGGCGACCATTGTTGCACGCAACAAGTTCGACAAAGGTCAACGCGAAGGGGGTAAAGCGGCGCTGGTACTGGGTCTGTGCTTTATCTCTGAAGGCGCAATTCCGTTTGCTGCCCGCGACCCGATGCGTGTTCTGCCGTGCTGTATCGCCGGTGGTGCGCTGACGGGGGCTATCTCCATGGCGATTGGCGCGAAACTGATGGCACCGCACGGTGGTCTGTTTGTGCTGCTGATCCCAGGCGCTATCACGCCGGTGCTGGGCTACCTGCTCTCTATCGTCGCGGGTACGCTGCTGGCGGGTCTGGTGTATGCCTTCCTGAAACGGCCAGAAACAGAAGCCGTCGCGAAAGTAGCATAAGAAATTGCCGACACCCGGAAAATGAGAAGGGCCGCTTAGCGGCCCTTTTTTTATGCGGTGGCTTCAGCGGTCTGCTGCGCCTTCAGCCAGGCTATCTCTTCGGCCCAGATATCCGGGTTAATGGTTTCCAGAATCATGGGAATGCCGTCGAAACGCGCATCGCGCATGATCCAGCGAAACGCGTCATGCCCGATATTCCCTTCGCCGAGGCTGTGATGGCGGTCAACGCGGCTACCAAAAGTACTTTTTGCATCATTCAGATGCATACCGCGCAGATACTGGAAACCGACCACACGCTCGAATTCCGCAAAGGTTTCTGCCGTGGCCTGTTCGCTGCGCAAATCATAGCCTGCGGCAAATGCATGGCAGGTATCAATACACACGCCGACGCGGGATTTGTCTTCCACGCCGTCAATAATTGCCGCCAGATGCTCGAACTTAAACCCAAGGTTGCTGCCCTGACCCGCGGTGTTTTCAATCACTGCCGTGACGCCTTCGGTTTGTGCCAGCGCAATATTGATGGATTCGGCAATACGCGCCAGACATTTCTCTTCGGGGATCTGCATTAAATGGCTGCCCGGATGGAAGTTCAGCAGCGTCAGCCCCAGTTGCTGACAACGGCTCAGCTCATCAATAAACGCGTCGCGAGATTTTTCCAGTGCGTCAGCCACCGGGTGACCCAGGTTAATCAGGTAACTGTCGTGCGGCAGGATCTGGCCTGGCGCGAAGTGGTATTTTTCGCAGGCGGCTTTAAACTCGTCGATGGTTTCCGTACTCAGCGGCGCGGCACGCCACTGGCGCTGGTTTTTGGTAAACAGCGCGAAGGCCGTCGCGCCAATCTCCGCTGCGCGAATCGCGGCATTCGCTACGCCGCCGGAGGCGCTCACATGCGCACCAATGTATTTCATAAAAACTCCTGTTAAACCCGCCAGAGGAAAACGCTCATCATAGCGGGTCAACAGGGAGGAGACGTAGTGGTTTATGCCATCAGGTGATGAACCGCCAGGTTAATGGCACCGCCGCCGACAATCAGCCAGATAAACAGGATCAGCCCCATAACCAGCGGTTTTGCCCCGGCATTTTTTAGCGCGCTGATATGCGTGGTCAACCCCAGCGCCGCCATGGCCATAGCCAGCAGCAGCGTATCCAGCGTGTTCAGCATGTTCACCACCGATGCTGGCAACAGATGAAACGAGTTAAACACCGCGACAGCCACAAAACCCAGCGCAAACCACGGGATAGTCAGCTTGCTTTTTTCTGCGCCTTGCTGCGGGCTGAGCTGTTTGATACGCGCTGCCAGCAGCAGTAAAAACGGTGCCAGCATCATCACGCGCAGCATTTTGGCAATCACCGCGGCATTTTCCGTTTCCGGGCTGATAGCGTGTCCGGCTGCAACCACTTGCGCCACTTCATGTACCGTTGAGCCAACCCAGATGCCGTAGGTTTCCGGGCTAAACCAGTGCCCAACCAGCGGATAGAGTGCCGGGTAAATAAAAATCGCCAGCGTGCCGAAAATCACTACCGTCGCCACCGCAACCGTCACTTTGCTGGCTTCTGCTTTGACTACTGGTTCGGTTGCCAGCACGGCTGCTGCGCCGCAAATACTGCTGCCCGCGCCAATCAGCCAGCTGGTTTTTTTATCCAGGCCAAATACTTTTTGCCCAAGAAAACAGGCCAGCAAAAAGGTGCTTGATAGCGTCAGCACATCAATGGCGATACCGCTGACCCCGACATCGGCAATTTGTGAAAACGTCAGGCGAAAACCATAAAGAATAATCCCCAGCCGTAACAGGTGCTGTTTGGCGAACAGCACGCCGCTGTCGCAACGGTGGTGCCATGTCGGATAGAGCGTATTGCCGAGCAGCATGCCGATAAGAATGGCCAGCGTTAAGGCGCTCAGCCCAAGGCCCGCGACCGACGGAATAGCGCCAAGCCATAATGCGGCGGCGGTAATCACGCCGGTCAACAGCAAGCCAGGAACAAAATGCCAGGCTGGGTGGCGTCGAGTGTGTAACGTGATTTCTGTCATAACCTTCTCCTTTCAATGGAGAAAAGGTTAAGGCGAACTGGTTTAAAGGTAAAATTGATTATATATTTATAATCAATCTTTATAAGTGGTAAGTGACCTCTATGCATATAACGTTACGCCAGCTTGAAGTGTTTGCAGAAGTGCTGAAAAGCGGCTCCACCACCCAGGCTTCTCAGCGGCTGGCGCTCTCGCAATCGGCGGTTAGCGCGGCGCTAACCGATCTTGAAGGCCAACTGGGTGTGCAATTGTTCGATCGCGTTGGCAAACGGCTGGTGGTCAATGAACATGGACGTTTGCTCTACCCCCGCGCGCTGGCAGCGCTGGAGCAGGCAACGGAAATCGAGCAACTGTTTCGCGAAGATAACGGTGCCATCCGCGTATTCGCCAGTAGCACGATTGGTAACTACATCCTGCCGGAGGTGATTGCCCACTACCGTCGTGATTTCCCCGATCTGCCGCTGGAGCTGAGCGTGGGTAATAGCCAGGACGTGATCAACGCGGTAGCGGATTTCCGCGTCGATATCGGTTTAATCGAAGGCCCGTGCCATACGGCGGAGATTATCGCCGAGCCGTGGCTGGAAGATGAGCTTGTGGTATTTGCGCCGCCGTCATCCCCGCTGCTGCAAGGGCGCGTAACGCTCGAACAACTGGCCGCTGCGCCGTGGATCCTGCGTGAGCGCGGCTCCGGCACGCGCGAAATCGTCGACTATTTACTCCTCTCGCATTTGCCGCAGTTTCGTCTTGGCATGGAACTGGGGAATTCAGAAGCCATCAAGCATGCAGTGCGCCACGGTTTGGGCATTAGCTGTCTGTCGCGGCGAGTGATTGCCGAACAGCTGGAAACCGGCAGCTTAGCGGAAGTCTCGATTCCGTTACCCCGTCTGGTGCGTACGCTTTGGCGTATTCACCATCGTCAGAAGCACCTCTCCAGTGCATTGAATCGCTTTATCCGTTACTGCGCGATTTGATTGCACCATCAGCAGGCGTCTGCACCGTTTTGGTGGTGCAGACGCAGCGCTGCAACCTTCGATTCAGCCTCTAAATACCTCGTACTCCACACACCGTCGGAATATATCGTATTGGCACATTAGTTGCAGAAAGTGATTCAAAGAATCTTTTGTTTCATGAACGATGAGGTGTTGACGATGAAAACGTGGATGAAGGCTGCAGCGGTGGCGACAGTAATGATGGCTTGCACCTCGCAGGCCATGGCGGATCAATTACAGGATATTCAGAAGCGTGGTGTATTGCGCGTGGCTGTACCGCAAGATTTCCCGCCATTTGGCTCTGTGGGCACCGATCTCAAACCGCAAGGGTACGACATTGATATGGCCGGGTACCTGGCAAAAGGTATGAAGGTGAAACTGCAACTGGTGCCCGTAACCAGCGCCAACCGCGTGCCGTACCTGCAAACGCATAAAGTCGATCTGGTGATTTCCAGCCTTGGCAAAAATGCGGAACGCGAAAAAGTGATCGACTTTAGCCGCGCTTATGCGCCTTTCTTCCTTGGTGTGTTTGGTCCGAAAGAGTCCACGGTGACTGACGCGAAAGCACTAAGCGGCAAATCCATTGGTGTCACACGCGGTGCGGTAGAAGATATGGTGCTGAGCGACATCGCGCCGAAAGATGCCGACGTGAAGCGCTACGAAGATAACAACACCACGCTTTCAGCCTATATGTCCGGCCAGGTGCAGTACCTTGCCACCGGTAACGTAGTGGTGGCGGCGATCGCGCGGCAGAACCCGCAAAAAGCCCCGGTCAGCCAATTTATGCTGAAAGATTCGCCGTGCTATATCGGGCTGATGAAAAACGAACCCGCGCTGAAAGCCGAAGTCGACAAGCTGGTGGAGCAGGCGCTGAAAGAGGGCGAGCTCAACAGTTTGTCACAGAAATGGATGCAGGCGCCGTTACCGGCCAACTTTGGCGCGTAACGCATGACGACGTCGCTTGATTTCGCCGCGCTCTGGCCGTACTGGCCAGAGCTGCTGGCAGGGCTTTGGACCACGGTGACCTTAACCACGCTGGCGACGGTTGGCGGTGTGGCGATAGGCATCGTCGGTGCGGCGCTGCGTAGCGGTAAACCCGGCGTGATGAGTGCCATCTGGGGCGCATATGTTGAGCTTATCCGCAACACGCCTTTTGTGGTGCAACTGTTCTTTATTGTTTTTGGCTTACCGAGCCTCGGGCTGAAACTCACCGCTGGTGAAGCGGCACTGATTGCCATGCTGGTTAACCTTGGCGCCTACAGCACGGAGATTATCCGCGCCGGGATCCAGGTTGCGCCGAAAGGGCAGTGGGAAGCTGCCCGCGTATTGGGGCTCAGTAAATCGCAAACCTTCTTACGGGTGATTTTGCCCCCCGCGCTGAAACGCATTTATCCGGCGCTGGTGAGCCAGTGCATTATCGTCATGCTGGGCTCCTCGGTAGTGTCGCAAGTTTCTTATGAAGAGTTGACCTTTATGGCCAACCTGATTCAGTCGCGCACGTTTTTAAGTTTTGAAGTCTATTTTGTCACCACGCTGCTGTACCTGATGCTGTCGCTACTGATGCGCCAGTTACTGCTGGCAATTGGGCGCAAATGGTTAGGGAGCGAGGCCTAATGAGTACGTTTACTGACTGGGATATTCTGCGCAACCTGCTGCTGGCGGCGCGCTGGACGGTGCTGTTGTCACTGATTGCCTTCGTCTGTGGCACGCTGGTGACGCTGCCGCTGCTGGTGTTACGCATTAGCCGCTGGCGTTTACCAAAACGGTTTATCAGCGCCTATGCCGCACTCTTTCAGGGCACACCGTTGTTGATGCAGCTGTTCCTGGCTTTTTTTGGCCTTGCGCTGTTTGGTATTGATGT
Organism: Kosakonia quasisacchari; assembly: GCF_004331415.1. Lineage (GTDB taxonomy): Bacteria > Pseudomonadota > Gammaproteobacteria > Enterobacterales > Enterobacteriaceae > Kosakonia > Kosakonia quasisacchari. Next base: position 148,201 of record NZ_SJOP01000012.1, on the reverse strand, counting down.
CAGCGCGTGGACGGCGGCGACGCTGGCGTTAACGCTGTTTACCAGCGCCTTCTTGCTTGATATCTGGTACGGCAGCATCAAAGCATTGCCCAAAGGGCAATGGGAAGCCTCCCGCTGTCTGGGACTGAGTTTTGGTCAGACGCTGTTTCGTGTGATCGCGCCGCAGGCTATTCGTATCGCCATTGCGCCAACGGTGGGGTTTTCCGTGCAGGTGATTAAAGGCACGGCGCTGGCGTCGATTATCGGTTTTGTCGAACTCACCAAAGCCGGCACCATGCTCAACAACGTTACCTTCGCACCGTTCAAAGTGTTTGGCCTGGTGGCGTTAGGCTATTTCCTGCTGTGTTATCCGCTGTCGCGCTACAGCCGTTATCTGGAGAATAAATTCCATGCCGCTCATCACCATTAATGAAGTGCAAAAATATTATGGCGACAACCATGTGCTGAAGGGCGTAAGCCTCGATATAGAGATGGGTGAAGTGGTGTCGATTATTGGCCGCAGCGGTTCAGGCAAAAGCACCTTGCTGCGCTGCATGAACGGGTTAGAAGGCTACCAGGATGGCAGTATCAAACTGGGGGGGATGACGGTAACGGACCGGGAATCCCAGGCGCGTGAGATCAGCCGCTCAGTGGGAATGGTGTTCCAGAGCTTTAATCTGTTTCCGCATATGACGGCGCTGGAAAACGTGATGCTGGCACCGCGCCGGGTGCTGAAATTGCCTGCGGATGAGTGTCGTCGGCTGGCCAGTGAGATGCTGGAAAAAGTGGGGCTTGGCGAGCGTATTGACTACTATCCGGCTAATCTTTCCGGCGGCCAGCAGCAGCGCGTGGCGATTGCCCGTGCGCTGGCGATGAAACCGAAAGTGCTGCTGTGTGATGAAATTACCTCTGCACTGGACCCGGAATTGGTCGGCGAGGTGCTGCGCGTACTGGAGCAGCTTGCCCGTGAGGGGATGACGCTGATTCTGGTGACCCATGAAATGAACTTTGCGCGCGAAGTGGGCGACCGCGTGGTGTTTATGCATCAGGGAAAAGTCTGGGAGCAAGGCGAAAGCAAACACTTCTTCACGCAGCCGAAAACGCCGGAACTGCAGCAGTTTATCGCGTCAGTACGCGGTCTGAATTAATCTTTCTGCTCCCGCATCCGCGCGGGAGCCTGTTTATCGCCTCGCAACATCTGCCATTCACTGCTTTACTTATAATCCTCTGCCGATCATGAAGGTCTCTAATAAGAGGCGTTTTATGCCGGAAGGCCTGCGTTTCGTTTGCTACAATCGCGCCTCATTTTTTAGATGGATAGCATTTTCTTATGGTTTCCGAAACTAAAACCACAGAAGCGCCCACGCTTCGTCGAGAACTCAAAGCGCGTCATCTGACGATGATCGCGATTGGCGGTTCCATCGGTACCGGTTTGTTTGTCGCGTCAGGGGCGACCATTTCTTCGGCGGGCCCGGGCGGCGCGTTGTTCTCCTATATCCTGATTGGCTTGATGGTCTACTTCCTGATGACCAGCCTGGGCGAACTGGCGGCGTACATGCCGGTTTCCGGTTCGTTCTCCACCTATGGTCAGAAATACGTTGAAGAGGGCTTCGGCTTCGCGCTGGGCTGGAACTACTGGTACAACTGGGCGGTGACCATCGCCGTTGACCTTGTGGCATCGCAATTAGTGATGACCTGGTGGTTCCCGGACACGCCGGGTTGGATCTGGAGCGCGCTGTTCCTCGCGGTGATTTTCCTGCTTAACTACATCTCGGTGAAAGGCTTTGGCGAAGCGGAATATTGGTTCTCGCTGATTAAAGTCACTACCGTCATTATCTTTATCGTTGTTGGTGTGATGATGATCGTCGGTATTTTCCAGGGGGAAAAACCGGCAGGCTGGAGTAACTGGACGATTGGCGATGCGCCATTTGCCGGTGGTTTTTCCGCCATGATCGGTGTGGCGATGATTGTCGGCTTCTCTTTCCAGGGCACTGAGCTGATTGGTATCGCGGCGGGTGAATCGGAAGATCCAGAGAAGAATATTCCGCGCGCGGTGCGTCAGGTGTTCTGGCGTATTCTGCTGTTCTATGTGTTCGCGATTTTGATTATCAGCCTGATTATTCCCTACACCGATCCGAGCCTGCTGCGTAACGACGTAAAAGATATCAGCGTTAGCCCGTTCACGCTGGTGTTCCAGCATGCGGGTTTGCTCTCTGCGGCGGCGGTGATGAATGCGGTGATCCTGACGGCGGTGCTGTCGGCGGGGAACTCGGGAATGTACGCTTCCACGCGTATGCTCTACACGCTGGCGTGTGATGGCAAAGCGCCGCGCATTTTCTCCAAACTGTCGAAAGGTGGCGTGCCGCGTAACGCGCTGTATGCCACCACGGTGATTGCCGCGCTGTGCTTCCTGACCTCAATGTTTGGCAACCAGACCGTGTACTTGTGGCTGCTGAACACTTCCGGCATGACTGGTTTTATCGCCTGGCTGGGCATTGCCATCAGCCACTACCGTTTTCGTCGCGGCTATGTGGCGCAGGGGCATTCGCTGGATAACCTGCCGTACCGTTCAGGTTTCTTCCCGCTGGGGCCGATTTTCGCCTTCGCTCTGTGCCTGATCATCACGCTTGGGCAAAACTATCAGGCCTTCCTGGCAGACCGTATTGACTGGGGCGCGGTAGCGGCGACGTATATTGGTATCCCCCTGTTCCTTATTATCTGGTTAGGTTATAAATTTTCCAAAGGAACCCGTTTCGTGCGTTATAGTGAAATGGAGTTTCCGGAACGTTTCACGAAATAAATTCACTCTTTAGCCCTCTGTATGGAGGGCTTTTTTTGCTCTGCCTGTTGCCTTTAGATTTACATCTCACACGACTGACAGCGGCTTCTTTTAAGGTTTTTTAGTGCGCCCTTCGGGGGCGAAATGAGTGTCGCTTTCTGTGAAGGCGGATATTTTGTGCTCCCTGTCCTGGCTTCGCTATCAGATCTCTGCGCCAACGAACCTATACTTCTCCTGATATCCACAAGTGTTATCGACAGTAATGGAGAATCGTATGAGTACATCCCTTTACAGTAAAACCCCGTCAGTCGCGGTGCTTGATAACCGGGGCCTGGCGGTACGCGACATCATATATCACCGTCATCCCGATGCGCCGGACACCTCCGAGGAACGTATCACGCATCATCAGTTTGATGCGCGTGGCCAGCCGTCACAAAGTGCCGACCCGCGTCTGTATGCCGCCGGGCTGGCGAACTTCAGTTACCTCCACGACCTGAACGGTACGGTGCTGCGTACGAAAAGCGCGGATGCCGGCACATCCGTTGCCCTGAATGACGCAGCAGGACGGGCTTTTTTACAGGTCAGCAATATCGGCACCGGTAATGACCGCAGCGCCACCGTCACCCGAACTTTTCAGTATGAAGGGGCAGAGCTGCCGGGGCGGCTGCTCGGTATTACCGAACAGATTGCCGGAGACAGCGCGCACGTCACTGAGCGGTTTATCTGGGGCAGCGCGTCGGCGGATGAACAGAGCCACAATCTCGCCGGTCAACTGGTCAGCCATTACGACCCGGCAGGCCTGCTTTCGACGGGTAGCATTTCCATGAGCGGCGCACTGCTTGCTGTCACCCGCCAGCTGCTGCCGGATGATGTACTGGCCGACTGGCAGGGGGCGGACGCCTCGGCGTGGAACGATCTGCTGGCGGGTGAAACTTACACCACGCTTAGCACAGTGGACGCTGCCGGAAATGTCCTGATCACGCTTGATGCGAAAGGCAATACCCAGCGCGTCGCGTATGACGTGGCGGGTCTGCTGAAGGGGAGCTGGCTGACGGTCAGCAGCGGTTCAGAGCAGGTCATAGTCAAATCCCTGACATACTCCGCCGCCGGGCAGAAATTGCGCGAGGAGCACGGCAACGGCGTGGTGACAACCTACAGTTACGAAGCGGAAACCCAGCGGCTGGTGGGCATTAAAACTGAGCGCGTATCTGCCACAAAATTGTTGCAGGATTTGCGCTACGAGTACGACCCGGTGGGCAACGTGCTGGTGATTACTAACGATGCCGAGGAGACGCGTTTCTGGCGCAATCAGCAAGTGGTGCCCGAAAGCACCTACGCCTATGACAGCCTGTACCAGCTGGTCAGCGCCACCGGGCGCGAAATGGCCAATGCGGTGCAGCAGGGCAGCAACCGGCCTGATTTCACCTCCTTCGATAACGCTACCTACACGAACTATTCCCGCACTTACACCTACGACAACGCCGGTAATCTGACGAAAATTCAGCACAGCGCACCCGCGTCCGGCAATAACTACACCACCAGCATCACCGTCTCCGACAGCAGCAACCGCGCGGTGCCCAGTACCTTCACCGAAAACCCGGCAGATGTGGAGGCGCTGTTCACCGCCGGCGGCCAGCAGAAACAGTTGCTGCCCGGTCAGTCACTGGTATGGACGGCGCGCCAGGAACTGCAGAAAGTCACTCCAGTGATGCGCGATGGCGAACCCGACGACAGCGAACGCTACCGCTACGATGCCACCAGCCAGCGCATACTGAAAATCACATCACAACTGACCGGCAACAGCACACAGACGAAAAAGGTGATTTATCTGCCGGGTCTGGAACTGCGCAGCAGCGCAGCCGAAGAATTACAGGTAATAACCGTCGGTGTTGCCGGTCGCGCGCAGGTACGGGTGCTGCACTGGGAAAGCGGTCAGCCTGCCGGAATTGCTAATGACCCGATTCGTTACAGCTACGACAACCTCACCGGCAGCAGCGCGCTGGAAGTGGACGGCAGCGGCGAACTTATCAGCCAGGAGGAGTATTACCCGTACGGTGGCACAGCGCTGTTTGCCGCGTGCTGCCAGCTGGAAGCGGATTACAAAATCCTCCGTTATTCCGGCAAAGAGCAGGACGCGACGGGGCTTTATTATTATGGATATCGCTATTACCAGCCGTGGGCGGGACGGTGGCTCTCAGCAGACCCGGCGAGCACAGTGGATGGGCTTAATTTGTTCAGGATGGTGAGGGATAATCCGGTAACATTATATGACAACGATGGTAGAGTTTCGAATGAAACACAAAGATTGAGAAAATATTCAATTAAAAATCCAGGGCTTGATGAGGAAATAATAACTGCAAAATCCATTCTTGATGAGGCGATAAAAAAACTTGAAGTGCCGAAATTAGAGAAAAAAACAAAAGAAGATATTCGTGAAATTCTTAAAGGAGGAGCTAATGCTAAAAAGATAAAAACGACAGAATTAAAAGGGGAAATATTGTTAAGATTTAAATTTATGCAGGATGCTTTATTAAAAAGCAAAACCATGTACGATGAGGAAGGAAAGGAAAAAGGAAACCTTGCATATGTATTACATAATGATCCTGAAAGGAAAATATATTTTTCTGAGGCGCACTTAGAGCATTTGGGATCTGTTCAGAATATCCATAATATACTGCATGAAGCATCACATTTTTCCGGTATTAAAAGAAGCGGTAGATTCTACGAAATATTCGGTGAAAAAGGAACGCAGGACTATTTTTACACTCCATCCAGTCCTCACAATATTTATAAACCTGAAGAATATGTCAAGGAGTTAACCGGCGATACGGGAATAATTCTAAAAGGGATAGATCTAAGTGGGATAAATAGGAATGCTAAGACGAAGAAGACAGCAATAGATATAGCATTGCATAATGCAGATACGTTAAGTCTTATTGCATTAAAACTTGGTCTCTCCAGAATTAAAAAGATGTCAACTTCGACAAGTAATCTCCATAAATAAAAGGGGAGCCGGCGAGTTAATCGCCGGGTTTACGATTATTTCAGCAGATGTTGCGCATGGAAGCGCACATGATCTTCAATAAACGAAGCGATAAAGAAGTAACTGTGATCGTAGCCGGACTGAATACGCAGCGTCAGCGGCCACGATTTTTGTCGTGCCACTTCCGCAAGCCTCGCAGGCTGGAGCTGATCGGCCAGGAACTGATCGTTGTCACCCTGATCGATAAGTGTTGGAATCGCGTCAGTTTCGTTGCTTTCCAGCATCAGCGCGCAGCTATCCCATTCACGCCATTGTTGCGCGTCGTCACCCAGATAGGCGCGAAACGCTTTTTGCCCCCACGGCACCTGTAACGGGTTAACGATTGGTGCAAAGGCGGAAACGCTGGTGTAACGGCCTGGGTTTTTCAGCGCCATGATTAGCGCGCCGTGGCCGCCCATCGAATGGCCACTGATAGCGCAGCGGTCGCTAACCTTAAATTGCGACTGGATAAGCGTCGGTAATTCATCGCGCAGGTAATCATACATTCGGTAATGCGCTGCCCACGGCTGCTGGGTGGCGTTGAGGTAAAAACCTGCGCCTTTGCCGAGGTCATAGCTGTCTGCATCTGCCACATCGTCGCCACGCGGGCTGGTATCCGGCATCACCAGCACAATACCTAATTCTGCAGCGACGCGTTGTGCCCCGGCTTTGGTGGTGAAATTTTCGTCATTGCAGGTGAGGCCGGAGAGCCAGTACAGCACCGGCGGCGGTGTTGCGCTGTATTGCGGCGGTAAGAAGATGCTAAAGGTCATCGTGCAGTTCAATATGGCGGAGTCGTGGTGCCAGCGCTGTTGCCAGCCTTCAAAACAGCGGTGCTCTTCGAGCATTTCCATGCGGGGCTCCTTAGAATTTTTACAAACAAAGTAAGGTGACTTCTTGTCATCATACAGACTATTCCCTTTGCTGTGAGTAACTTTCACTTCCGCATAAACGCAACATACTGCATCATAAACATAACTTTACGTTAACATTTGGAGGCGCTAATGGCGCAACGTGTGGCGCTTTGTGGGTTTATTGTGCTGGTGGTAGCGATGGGCATCGGGCGTTTTGCTTTTACGCCGCAGGTGCCGTTAATGATCCGCGACGAACAACTCACCCTGACCAGCGCCGGGTTGGTGGCGGCGATTAACTACCTCGGCTATCTGCTTGGTGCCTGGGACGCAATGCGCGCGCAGCGGCATATCGAAGTGCGTCTTTATCTTGGTATTGGCGGCGCGGTGGCGCTGACTTTTCTCTCTTCGCTTGCGGATAACGCATGGGTGCATGGGGCGTTGCGTCTGGTCATTGGCGCAATGAGTGGCTGGGCGATGGTGCTGATTGCCGCCTGGACCAACGAGCGGCTGGCGCACGCTGGAAAACCAGGGCTGAGTGCCGCGGTGTTTGCCGGGCCGGGCGCAGGTATTGCATTAAGCGGCCTGCTGGCGGTGGCAATCCAGGCAAAAGGGTTAACTGCTGCGTCCGCATGGCAGGTGTATGGCGTATTGGCGCTGCTGTTGGTGGCATTGATTGCCCGCTATTTGCCGCGTCCTGGTGAGTGGCATCGGCCAGGAGAAAAGCCACAGCCGCTACAGTTAACCACCGATCTTAAACGCCTGGTCTGGAGCTACAGCCTGGCCGGGTTTGGTTATATTTTACCGGCGACGTTCCTGTCGCAAATGGCGGCGCTGCGTTTTCCGGGCAGCCTGTTTGCTCAATTTGTCTGGCCGGTGTTTGGTGCCGCCGCGGTGGTGGGGATAGCATTAAGTATTCTGCTACGCCACGTTGGACACAGCCATCAGCGGCTGGCGATTGTATTGTGGCTGCAAGGCGCGGGCGTACTGGCGGCATGGTTACTGCCAGGTATGAGCGGGCTGGTGTGCGGCGCGTTGCTGGTAGGCGGCGGATTTCTCTGCGCCGTGCAGCTTTCACTGCTGTATGGACGCGAACTTGCACCCAATCACACGCGTTATATGGCCGGGTTGTTGACCACGGGCTATGCGATGGGGCAACTGGTCGGCCCAATGACCTCTGCTCTTTCCACCTGGCTTACGCAGCAGCTTGAACCGGCGCTTGGCGTGGCGGCAATCGCTCTGGTCATCGGGGGAGTTTTGGTCTGGAAACGTACGTCCTGAAAGGCGGCAGCGATTTCAATAATTATCGTCGTCGGGGCTGGATTATGTGCGCGACCTCACGCACAATGTTCGCTCACTTTGCGTTAACACCGCGAAGTTCGCCACACCTGCAGGAGAATAAAAAACATGTCATCACTCAGTAAAGAAGCGGCGCTCGTTCACGAGGCTCTGGTTGCCCGTGGTCTGGAAACGCCGTTGCGCCCACCAGTGCAAATGGATAACGAATCCCGTAAACGTCTTATCGCCGGGCATATGACTGAGATTATGCAATTGCTGAATCTCGATCTGAATGATGACAGCCTGATGGAAACGCCGCATCGCATTGCCAAAATGTATGTCGATGAGATCTTCTCCGGCCTCGATTACGCCAATTTCCCGAAGATAACCGTCATTGAAAACAAGATGAAAGTCGATGAGATGGTGACGGTGCGCGACATCACGCTGACCAGCACCTGCGAACACCATTTTGTCACGATCGACGGCAAAGCCACCGTTGCCTATATCCCGAAGGATTCAGTGATCGGCCTGTCGAAAATCAACCGTATCGTGCAGTTTTTTGCGCAGCGACCGCAGGTGCAGGAGCGACTGACGCAGCAGATCCTTACCGCGCTGCAAACGCTGCTTGGCACCAACAATGTCGCGGTTTCTATTGATGCGGTGCATTATTGCGTGAAAGCGCGCGGCATCCGCGATGCGACCAGCGCAACCACCACGACCTCGCTCGGTGGTTTGTTCAAGTCGAGTCAGAATACTCGCCAGGAGTTCCTGCGCGCAGTCCGCCACACTAACTGATAAGCGGGAGCCGCCGACATGGAGAGGAATGTCACGCTGGATTTTATTCGTGGCATCGCCATTCTCGGGATTCTTTTGCTGAATATCACCGCCTTTGGTTTGCCAAAGGCGGCTTATCTTAACCCAGCCTGGTACGGCGACATCACAGTGTCGGATGCCTGGACCTGGGCGCTGCTCGATCTCTTCGCGCAGGTGAAATTCCTCTCACTGTTTGCCCTTTTGTTCGGTGCGGGTCTGCAAATGTTGCTGCCGCGCGGGAAGCGCTGGATCCAGTCGCGCCTGACGCTACTGGTGCTGCTCGGTTTCATTCATGCTCTCTTCTTCTGGGATGGCGATATCCTGCTGGCTTATGGGTTGGTTGGGCTAATTGCCTGGCGCATGGTACGCGATGCGCAGAATGTGAAGACGATGTTCAATACCGGTGTGGTGCTGTACCTGATTGGCATTGCTGTTTTGTTATTGCTGGGGGGCATTTCAGGTGCGCAGCCGAACCGCTCCTGGTTGCCGGATGCGGCGAATGTGCAGTACGAAACCTGGTGGCGAGTCAGCGGCGGCATAGGGGAGGCCATCAGCAATCGTGCGGATATGCTCTCTAACGCACTGTTGTCGCTGGGGGCGCAATATGGCTGGCAACTGGCGGGCATGATGCTGATAGGCGCGGCGCTGATGCGCAGCGGTTGGTTGAAAGGGCAATTCAGCCTGCGCCATTACCGCCGAACGGGGGTGCTGCTGATTGGTCTAGGGCTACTGATCAACATCCCTGCGATTATTGCTCAGTGGCAGCTAGGCTGGTCGTATCGCTGGTGCGCTTTCTTTCTGCAAGCTCCGCGTGAACTTGGCGCGCCGTTACAGGCGGTGGGTTACGCCGCGCTGGTGTGGGGATTCTGGCCGCAGATCTGTGGTTTCAAGCTGGTCAACGCTATTGCCTGTGTTGGACGCATGGCGCTTACCAACTATTTGTTGCAAACGTTAATTTGCATCACCTTATTCAATCGTTTCGGGCTGTTTATGCAGTTCGACCGTCTGCAACTGCTGGCATTCGTGCCTGCGGTATGGGCTGTGAATATCCTCTTCTCTCTGTTTTGGCTCAGGCGTTTTCGCCAGGGGCCAATGGAATGGCTATGGCGGCAATTGACCGCACGTGCTGCAGGGACGTCATTAGCGCGCACATCCAGATAACGATCTGGATCACAATCATTAACAAAACGGATGTAACCGTTTCCATTCATGTGATGCCACTCACGTAGCAATCGTCTGCTGACTGCCAGAATAGCCTCCTTACTTAACACAGGGGGTGGCTGTGAACTGCCGCAATCCAGAAAAGGTAGGTAAAAATGATCACCATTCGTGACGTTGCCCGGCATGCGGGCGTCTCTGTCGCGACGGTGTCCCGCGTGCTTAATAACAGCGCGCTGGTCAGCCCGGAAACGCGCGAAACGGTGATGAAAGCCGTTGCCCAACTGGGTTATCGCCCGAATGCCAACGCCCAGGCGCTGGCGACGCAGGTTAGCGACACCATTGGCGTGGTGGTAATGGATGTCTCCGATGCCTTTTTCGGTGCGCTGGTGAAAGCGGTGGATACGGTTGCTCAGCAGCACCAAAAATATGTGCTGATTGGCAACAGTTATCATGAAGCGGAAAAAGAGCGTCACGCCATTGAAGTTTTGATCCGCCAACGCTGTAACGCCCTGATTGTTCACTCAAAAGCACTAAGCGATGAAGAGCTTACGGGCTTCATGGAGCAGATCCCCGGCATGGTGCTTATCAACCGGCTGGTGCTTGGCTATGCGCACCGCTGCGTCTGCCTTGATAACGTCAGCGGGGCGGTGATGGCAACGCGCATGCTGCTCAATAACGGCCATCATCGCATCGGTTATCTGGCGTCCAGCCATCAGATTGAAGATAACGATATGCGCCGCGAAGGGTGGTTCCGTGCGCTGGAAGAGCAGGGGATTAATGCCCCGGAAAGCTGGGTTGGCACCGGTTCGCCGGACATGCAAGGCGGTGAAGCGGCGATGGTGGAGCTGCTGGGACGCAACCTGCAACTCACCGCAGTCTTCGCCTATAACGACAGCATGGCGGCGGGTGCGCTGACGGCGCTGAAAGACAACGGCATTGCGGTGCCACAGCATTTATCACTCATTGGTTTCGATGATATTCCAATAGCGCGTTACACCGACCCGCAACTGACGACGGTACGTTACCCGGTCGCCTCAATGGCGCGGCTGGCGACCGAGCTGGCGTTGCAGGGGGCCGCAGGAAAGCTGGATCCAGAGGCTGCGCACTGCTTTATGCCGACCCTGGTACGCCGCCATTCCGTGACCGCGCGGCAAACTGTGGCGCCGATCACTAACTTATAAACTTCGATGATGTAACCGTTTTCAATCTGTGAGTAAATTCACAGTATCTTAACAAGGCGCTGACTATGATGTCAGCGTTTTAGAAGCTGAAACACGATGTAACGGTGATTAATCACTTTCACTATAAGTGAGCGCTTTGAAACATCGAAGAAAGCGAACTTCTGGAGCGTTACCCGGACACGGACGAATGGATTTTTAGAGTGAACTTCGGTCGGCAGTAACGTCTTCGTAACAACTGACCCGCCGAGCATTATTCACAAGAACTACCCTGCATATAAAAAAACCGGAGATACCATGAATAAGAAGGTGTTGACTCTGTCTGCTGTTATGGCAAGCATGCTTTTTGGCGCAGCCGCACACGCAGCGGATACCCGCATTGGTGTGACCATCTATAAATATGACGACAACTTTATGTCCGTTGTCCGTAAGGCTATCGAAAAAGACGCCAAAGCAGCGCCCGATGTTCAGCTGCTGATGAACGACTCGCAGAATGACCAATCCAAACAGAACGATCAAATCGACGTGCTGCTGGCAAAAGGCGTAAAAGCACTGGCGATCAACCTGGTTGACCCGGCTGCGGCAGGCACGGTGATTGAGAAAGCGCGTGGTCAAAACGTTCCGGTTGTTTTCTTTAACAAAGAACCTTCTCGTAAAGCGCTGGATAGCTACGATAAAGCCTACTACGTGGGTACCGATTCCAAAGAATCCGGCGTGATTCAGGGCGACCTGATTGCTAAACACTGGGCGGCGAACCCGGGTTGGGATCTGAACAAAGATGGCCAAATCCAGTTTGTACTGCTGAAAGGCGAGCCGGGCCACCCGGATGCTGAAGCGCGTACCACTTACGTTATCAAAGAGCTGAATGATAAGGGCATTAAAACCCAGCAGTTGGCTCTGGATACCGCGATGTGGGATACCGCTCAGGCGAAAGACAAAATGGACGCCTGGCTCTCTGGCCCGAACGCCAACAAAATTGAAGTGGTTATCGCTAACAACGACGCGATGGCAATGGGCGCGGTTGAAGCACTGAAAGCACACAACAAATCCGCTATTCCGGTATTTGGCGTCGATGCGCTGCCAGAAGCTCTGGCACTGGTGAAATCCGGTGCGATGGCCGGTACCGTGCTGAACGATGCGAACAACCAGGCGAAAGCGAGCTTCGATCTGGCGAAAAACCTGGCCGAAGGTAAAGGCGCGGCAGATGGCACCACCTGGAAAATCGAAAATAAAATTGTTCGTATTCCTTACGTTGGTGTAGATAAAGACAACCTGGCTGAAATCGCCGGTAAATAATATTAAGAAAGCATGTTCTCATTGGGCGCAACGACTGTTGCGCCCTTATAACACGATATGCCAGGCCAACAAGGTATAATTATGGTCAGCAATAATACTCAGTCGTCAGGTGAATTCTTGTTGGAAATGAGCAATATCAACAAGTCTTTTCCAGGCGTAAAGGCACTCGATAATGTCAATTTGAAAGTCCGTCCGCATTCGATCCATGCATTAATGGGCGAGAACGGTGCGGGGAAATCAACATTATTAAAATGTCTTTTTGGGATCTATCAAAAAGATTCCGGCAGTATTCTTTTTCAGGGGAAAGAGATCGATTTCCATTCCGCTAAAGAAGCGCTGGAAAATGGTATTTCGATGGTTCACCAGGAACTCAACCTGGTGTTGCAACGTTCCGTGATGGATAATATGTGGTTGGGGCGTTATCCGACCAAAGGCATGTTTGTCGATCAGGATAAAATGTTCCACGATACCAAAGCCATTTTTGATGAGCTGGATATTGATATCGACCCTAAAGCACGCGTGGGAACATTATCTGTATCGCAAATGCAGATGATTGAAATTGCCAAAGCGTTCTCTTATGACGCCAAAATTGTCATTATGGATGAGCCGACTTCTTCGCTGACGGAAAAAGAAGTTAATCATCTGTTTAAAATTATCCGTAAACTGAAAGATCGTGGCTGTGGCATTGTTTATATCTCTCATAAAATGGAAGAGATATTCCAGCTGTGCGATGAAATTACTATTCTGCGCGACGGCCAGTGGATTGCCACCCAGCCGCTGGAAGGGCTGGATATGGATAAGATCATCGCCATGATGGTTGGCCGATCCCTGAACCAGCGCTTCCCGGACAAGCACAACGTGCCGGGCGAAACCATTCTTGAAGTGCGTAATCTTACCTCGTTGCGCCAGCCCTCTATTCGCGATATCTCCTTTGATTTACGTAAAGGCGAAATTCTCGGTATCGCGGGGCTGGTCGGGGCGAAACGTACTGATATTGTTGAGACGTTATTTGGTATTCGCGAAAAGTCCGCAGGCACGATTAAACTTCATGGCAAGTTGATTAATAATCATACCGCCAATGAAGCGATTAATAATGGCTTTGCGCTGGTGACTGAAGAACGCCGTTCTACCGGTATTTATGCTTATCTTGATATCGGTTTTAACTCATTAATCTCAAATATTCAGAATTACAAAAATAAAGTCGGTCTGCTGGATAATAGCCGCATGAAGAGCGATACCCAATGGGTTATTGATTCTATGCGTGTTAAAACACCCGGCCACCGTACACAAATTGGTTCGCTTTCCGGTGGTAACCAGCAAAAAGTGGTTATTGGTCGCTGGTTATTAACGCAGCCAGAAATTTTAATGCTTGATGAGCCGACCCGTGGTATTGACGTTGGGGCTAAATTTGAAATTTACCAACTGATTGCCGAACTGGCGAAAAAGAATAAGGGGATCATTATTATTTCCTCTGAAATGCCTGAGTTGTTAGGCATCACTGACCGTATTCTGGTTATGAGCAATGGCCTCGTTTCCGGAATTGTTGATACTAAAACGACAACGCAAAACGAAATTCTCCGTCTTGCGTCTTTGCACCTTTAAGATCAGGGGCTCCTCATGAGTGCGTTAAATAAGAAAACTTTTCTCACTTATCTGAAAGACGGCGGTATTTACGTTGTTCTTTTAGTGTTACTGGCCATTATCATTTTTCAGGATCCCACATTCTTAAGTCTGCTGAACTTAAGTAACATTCTGACGCAATCCTCGGTGCGTATTATTATCGCGCTGGGTGTAGCGGGTCTGATTGTGACCCAGGGTACAGACCTTTCCGCCGGACGTCAGGTTGGCCTCGCGGCAGTGGTTGCCGCAACGCTGCTGCAGTCGATGGAAAACGTCAACAAGGTCTTCCCGGATATGTCGACAATGCCGATTCCGGTGGTGATCCTGATTGTTTGCGTCATCGGTGCAGTGATTGGCCTGGTGAACGGTATCGTGATTGCTTACCTGAACGTGACGCCGTTTATCACCACGCTGGGTACGATGATCATTGTTTATGGTATCAACTCCCTGTACTACGACTTTGTGGGCGCGTCGCCGATTTCCGGCTTCGACAGCGGCTTCTCGACCTTTACGCAGGGCTTTATTGCGCTGGGCAGTTTCCGTCTATCGTATATCACTTTCTATGCGTTGATCGCCGTGGCGTTCGTCTGGGTGCTGTGGAATAAAACCCGCTTTGGCAAAAATATTTTCGCCATCGGTGGTAACCCGGAAGCGGCAAAAGTCTCCGGCGTTAACGTGGCACTGAACCTGCTGATGATTTACGCGCTGTCCGGTGTGTTCTATGCCTTCGGCGGGATGCTGGAAGCGGGTCGTATCGGTTCCGCTACCAACAACCTGGGCTTTATGTATGAACTGGACGCCATCGCCGCCTGCGTGGTTGGCGGGGTCTCCTTCAGCGGCGGTGTGGGTACCGTGCTTGGCGTAGTGACCGGTGTGATTATCTTCACCGTTATCAACTACGGTCTGACCTATATCGGTATTAACCCGTACTGGCAGTACATCATCAAGGGCGGCATCATTATCTTCGCCGTGGCGCTGGACTCGCTGAAATACGCACGTAAAAAATAATCCCATCATCTGTACCAGGCCCGCTGAAATAGCGGGCTTTTTTTTGCCTGTTTGCCCCCTTCTTGCGAGGGATTAAACCCACTGCTTCCTACCCAAAAACTTCACTCACGGCGAGTTGTTAAATTTTTTGCTTCAGTGCTACGCTCAATAAAGTCGCAATGTTAATAAGGAGATTAGGGATGAACAGTGAGTGCACGTTTCCTGCACTTCCCGTGATTGGCTGGCAGGTGGGAGTGGTAGAGGATTTGGATGGCGTGGTAGTGAAGTTTGGTTGCAGCACGGGGCCTTGCGGCGCGGGAGCAACGACGTTTGATTCGCCTTTTTTTAATTTAACCCCTGATATGGTGAGAAGCCTGATCTACGACCTTGAGCGTAGCCTGCAGCAACATGAAAGCAAAGTGGCCTGACGCTTCGCTTTGCACTTCGGGTGCATCCCATGTGCCCGATATTTAAGCCAATTCTGAATGCCTGTATGCCCATAGCTACTTACGCTTGAAAGAATGAATCTGTGAATGAGGTTGTATCCGCAGCTCAGGGGCGCTTATGAATTTTGTTTATTTTACTGTTGATAATCTACCGCATGAAAAAAATACTCCTGTTAACTTCTCTCTGAAAAATGTCGAACTGTTGCGCGATGGCGACGTGATTGCCTCCCTCGGCGATCTCAAAATCACGTCCTTACCCTTTTTCTATTTCTGCCCGGTACCTACTGGCTTTCGCAAAATAGAGTTCAGGATGAAGAACAGCCCGCCAGCACGGATTGTGTGTAGCGCAGGGTATTTAAAAAGCGGGGAATACCTGGTTAATACGCCGGAAGGGGAGAAAGCATTGTCCTTCAACGCGCTAAATGGCCAGTGGACGCTCGACAGAGCCAGCCGTGCGGCTATCGATCACCGCCATTTTGTTGAGCGCGGCTTTACGCTTGTCCGTCCAATGAAAACCAACAGTCGCAACGCGTCAATTAACTGACGCTTCAGTTTTTTCCTTTCTTTTGCATATCGATAAGCTGCTCGGCGGTGACGGCCGGGTAGCCTTGCGCATCGTCCGGCACTTCCTGCATTGACGGAATAGGCACCAGCGGGCCGAGGAAGCGCGGCTCACGCTTGAACATATACAGATCGGCAATCGTGCCCAGCCGCGCGCCAAATTCGCGCACGCGGACGCTCCACATATCTTTCGGCGAAGGCACGGCGTAACACTGTGCCTGGATGCCCATATGCTGGGCGATAAACAACGCACGTTCGCAGTGGAAACGCTGGGTAATGATAATGAAGTCGTTGGTATCGAAGACTTTACGCGTGCGCACAATCGAATCCAGTGTGCGGAAACCGGCATAATCCAGCACGATGTCGGCAGGATCGACACCAGCGGCGATTAAATCCTTACGCATGGTCATCGGTTCGTTGTAGCTTTGCAGGGCATTATCACCGCTCAGCAACAGGTAGTTTACCTTGCCGCTGTTATACGCATTAAGCGCGCCCTGAATTCGGTAGCGGTAATATTGATTGATAACGCCAGTACGGTAGTACTTTGCGGTGCCGAGGACGACGCCGACCTGCCGCCAGGGAAGATCCTGCAAGTCGTCGTAAATATAGGGGGCGGTTTTCCAGCTCATCCAGCGGTCTAAGCCAAGCGCAGTTAACAGCAGCAAGCCGATGAGGACTAACAAGCTGTAAAAAAAACGCTTTAACATGCAGCAGACTCGAACAGGATTAGAATGTCCCTCAGGCTACTTTACCCGTGCGGCAAGCGCAAGAAACCACGGTTCAATTGCGGGGTTTTTCATCACTGCGGGCGCGAACCCGCAGCGTGAGTTATTTACTCAGCAAAACACGTTCAACCTTCTCACATCCCAGTGCGCGCAGTGTGGCGGTGGTGGCATCCCATTGGGTGAGCGGCGCATCGGCGCGTTCCGCCAGTACAGCACGTTGAATATCCGAGTAGTCGAAGCCGCCAAGGCTCAGCAGATTCAGTGCGCCTTGCAATGGTGGCAGCGTGGGGTTGAATGCGGCGTTTTCCGCGTAGCTACCGCTGAAGATACGCCCGTCGCGACAAAGAATTGCCACGCCCGACGGCGAATGGGTGTAGGGCGAGTGGCTTTTATTGGCCGCGTGGATTGCCGCCTGTGCCACGTCATCACCGTGCAGTGAAAAACCGTGGTTCTGTTGGTCCATTAACAGCGTTTTGATGTCGAGATCTTTTGGTCCAAACGCATCCGGCAGGTAATCGCCTAGCGTATGCGGCGCGCGACCCGGCAGGTTAATGCGCAGAGTCAGGCCGCTGTTCAGTTCATTCATAAACTGGCGGCAGTGGCCACACGGCGTGTAGTTGACGGTCACGGAAGAGAGCGCTTTTTCCCCGCGCAGCCAGGCGTGGCTGATGGCGCTCTGCTCGGCATGTACGGTTTGTTGCATCGTTGCGCCAAGAAACTCCATATTGGCGCCGAAATACCATGTTCCGCTGATGCCACGCGCAATCGCGCCCACGTTGAAGTGGGAAAGGTCGGTGCGGGCGCAGGCGGCGGCGAGCGGCAGTAACGCAAACGCCAGCGCGTCCTCGTCCAGCCCCGTCGCGCTTTGCAATGTTGCCACCTGCTCTGCGCTCAGCATGGCGGAGAAATGCTTATCCGCCAGCAGAGGAGCCAGTGCGGTCTGTAAATTCTCCGCAAGCCCGGAAAAAGCAGGGTGAAAACGTGAATGCATAGCTGTGCCTCATAGCAGTGTATTGGAATCGTAGTTTACGGGGCCGCATAGGCTCTATGTGTGATTCACTTCACACTGTATGTGCAACTTATGAAACTCAAATTAAAAATGCGCGACGTATCGCAAATTTTAACCCAGCAACGCGAGGATAACCGGGAACAAAAACGGCGCGGCCAGCGAGGTGATAATCCCGCAAATCACTAATGCCAGCGAACTGAACGCCCCTTCCTGATAATCCAGCTCGGCGCAGCGCGCGGTGCCCAGCGCATGCGAGGCGGTTCCCATCGCCAGCCCGCGTGCCGATTTCGTGGTTATACGCATCAGGTTCAGCAGGGTATGACCGAATACTGCACCCAATACGCCGACAAAGATCACGCACACTGCGCTGATTGCCGGGATGCCGCCAATGCTGCCACCAACCGCCATCGCAATCGGCGTGGTAACGGATTTCGGTAATATCGATGCCGCAATTTCCGGTGTCGCGCCCATCAGCAGCGCAACGGCGGTACCGGAAAACATCGCCACCATGCTGCCGATAAAGCAGATAGTAATAATTGATTTCCAGCGGGCGCGAATCTGATGTAACTGCTCATAGAGCGGAAACGCCAGCGCAACAACGGCAGGTTGCAACAGATCGTTAAGGACCTTACTGCCCTGGAAATAGTGGTCATACGGAATACCCGTCACCAGCAGGATCGGGATAATCACCACCATCGCCACCAACAGCGGGTTGAGCAGCGGCAGCTTGAAACGCGCGGCGAGTTTACGCGCGGCGAAAAAAACTGCCAGCGTCAGCGGTAACGACCACCAGATATACGTCATCATTCTTTGCGACCTTTTTGTCCTGCCACTTTGCGCTCGCCATGCACCAGATGGGTGCTCCAGCTCACCACCAAAAAGACAATAATTGTGCTCACCGCGCAGGAAACAATAATGGGGCCGAACTGCGCACGCAGCAGGTCGTAATATTGCATGACGCCAACGCCAATGGGCACGAACAGCAGAGCCATGTAACGGATCAAAATAAAGCAGCCCGGATTTACCCATTTGGCAGGCAGAATTTGCAGCGCCAGCAGCACGAACATAATCAGCATGCCGATAATGCTGCCAGGAATGGTAATGGGCAGCAGCGATGAAACAAAAATGCCTGCGTAGAGACAAGCGTAAATAAGCACAAACGCACGAAGATACTGCCAGATAATATTCAGTGAGTTACTCATGGTGAAAGCCCTTGTCGAAACGCATTCATCATACAATTAAAGCAAAAAACGTGCTACTGATCACATCATGAATTATGAGCATACCAAACATTCCATTCAGGAACGTTATGCATTCCCACAAGATTTAGCGCCACACGTAGCCCAAAGTGTAGTGAAGAAAGGCACTTTCCACGCCTGAACAGAGACGCTACTATGGCGCCTCTTTTTTGCGGGGCGATATATGCGTGTATTACTGGCGCCGATGGAAGGTGTGCTCGATTCGCTGGTGCGCGAGCTGCTGACCGAGGTTAACGATTATGATTTGTGCATCACCGAATTCTTACGCGTGGTGGATCAACGCCTGCCGGTAAAATCCTTCTATAAAATCTGCCCTGAGTTGCACCGTCAAAGCCGAACGCCTTCCGGTACGCTGGTGCGTATTCAACTCTTAGGGCAATACCCGCAGTGGCTGGCTGAAAATGCCGCGCGCGCGGTTGAGCTGGGCTCCTGGGGGGTTGATCTCAACTGCGGTTGCCCGTCGAAGCTGGTCAACGGCAGCGGTGGCGGTGCGACGTTACTCAAAGATCCTGAGCTTATCTATCGTGGTGCAAAAGCGATGCGCGAAGCGGTGCCGTCGCACCTGCCGGTGACGGTAAAAGTGCGTCTTGGCTGGGATAGCCCTGCGCGCGCGTTTGAAATTGCCGATGCGGTACAGCAGGCCGGCGCCAGCGAACTGGCGGTACACGGGCGCACCAAAGAAGAGGGTTACAAAGCCGAGTGCATCAATTGGCACGCCATCGGCGAGATCCGTAAGCGGTTAACCATTCCGGTGATTGCCAACGGCGAGATTTGGGACTGGCAAAGTGCACAGGATTGTATAGCCGTCACCGGCTGTGATGCGGTGATGATTGGCCGCGGCGCGCTGAATGTGCCGAATCTGAGTCGGGTGGTGAAATATAACGAACCGCGTATGCCGTGGCCGGAGGTTGTCGCGTTGTTGGCGAAATATTCGCGGCTGGAAAAGCAGGGCGATACCGGCTTGTATCACGTTGCGCGCATCAAACAGTGGCTGGGCTATTTACGCAAAGAATATCTTGAGGCCTGCGAGCTGTTTACTGAGATCCGCACCTATAAACATTCCGACGATATCGCGCAGGCGATCTCTCGCCAGCTCACCCGCGTTTGCGGCTGACGCGAACCGATTACAATATTCATTAACTGAATATATCGTATGATGGCGATCACATTTCACTGGCTGTCTCGTTGTTCGCTTCAATACAGCTAGTTTAAAGTGCGAGCGTGGATTGTTACTGCGCAAGCAGGCGAAACCTGATCATCTGGCAACTGTCGGAGGTCAGGTTTTTTTATTTCCGGGGTCGGAATGAATATCACCAAAATATTAAACAACAATGTCGTGGTGGTGCTGGACGAGCAGCAGCGCGAACAAGTGGTGATGGGCAGGGGAATTGCTTACCAGAAACGTCCCGGCGATCAACTCGATGAACGCAGTATCGAAAAAGTGTTCGCCTTGCAGAGCGATGAGCTGGTGCGGCGTCTTGGCGAGCTTCTCAGCCAGATCCCGCTGGAGGTAATGACCACCTGCGATCGCATTATTGAGCTTGCCAAAGCGCGGCTCGGGACGTTGCAGGAGAGTCTCTACATCACGCTGACTGACCACTGTTTTTTTGCCATTGAACGGCAGAAAAAGGGCGCGGTGGTGCGCAATGTGCTGTTGTGGGAGATAAAACGCCTCTACCCGAAAGAGTTTGAACTGGGTCAGCAGGCGCGGGCGATCCTCGCCCAACGTCTTGGTGTGGAGCTGCCGGAAGATGAGGCGGGGTTTATTGCCCTGCATCTGGTGACGGCGCAGTTGAACAGCGAAATGCCTGAAGTGATGCATATCACCAAGGTGATGCAGGAAATTCTGCATATCGTGAAGTATCAGTTGAAGCTGGAATACGATGAAGAGTCGCTGAGCTATCACCGCTTTGTCACGCACCTGAAGTTTTTCTCCCAGCGCATGCTGAGCCGCACGGTGGTGGAAGACGATGATTTGTCGCTTCACCAGGCGGTCAAAGAGAACTACCGGCTGGCCTGGCAGTGCGCGGAAAAAGTGGCGCGCCACCTGGTAAGCAATTATCAGCGCCCGCTGACCACAGAAGAGATTATGTTCCTCGCTATTCATATTGAGCGAGTGCGCAAAGAACGGCGCTAAACGCGCTTTACGGATTGTTACTGCAAGCATAATGCAGGCAAAACCTGAGTCCGACACCGAGAGGTGCCGGTCTCAGGTTTTTTTTTACTCAGTCAACGCCTTCGGGCATGAAGTAAGGAACGCAGCATGGAATATCAAGCGCTGGCAAAAGAGATCCTCAGCCACGTTGGCGGCAAGGAGAACATCACAAGCCTGGTGCACTGCGCTACGCGGTTGCGCTTTAAAC
The DNA here is from genome assembly GCF_004331415.1 of Kosakonia quasisacchari. Taxonomy (GTDB): domain Bacteria; phylum Pseudomonadota; class Gammaproteobacteria; order Enterobacterales; family Enterobacteriaceae; genus Kosakonia; species Kosakonia quasisacchari. The sequence goes on along the minus strand of NZ_SJOP01000012.1, from coordinate 126,874 downwards.
TTAAAGAGATGAAAAAAGCCGATGCCGAAGGCTTAAAAGCCAACCCCGGCGTGATTATGGTGGTGGAAAGCGGCGGTCAGTTTCAGGTGGTCATTGGTAATCACGTTCACGATGTCTGGCAAGCGGTGCGTAACGAGGCGGGCTTAACAGACGATACCCCCGTGGCGGCAGGCGATGATAAAGGCAGCCTGTTTGGCCGCATGATCGATATCATCTCCGGCATTTTCACGCCGTTTATCGGCATTCTCGCGGCTTCCGGGATCCTCAAAGGTCTACTGGCACTGGCGGTGGTTTGCGGCTGGCTCACGACCACCAGCGGCACGTACAAAATTTGGTTTGCCGCCAGCGACGCGCTCTTTTTCTTCTTCCCGCTGATCCTCGGTTACACCGCCGGGAAAAAATTTGGCGGCAACCCGTTTATCACTATGGCAATTGGCGGGGCATTAACCCACCCGCTGATGATAAGCGCCTTTGAGGCGGGCCAGGCGAGCGGGGCGGTGAGTGAAACCTTCCTGGGCATTCCGGTCACCTTTATTAATTACAGCGGTTCGGTGATCCCCATTATTCTGGCCGCATGGGTTAGCTGCTGGCTGGAAAAGCAGGGCAACCGCTTTCTGCATGCGTCGATTAAGAACTTCTTCGCGCCACTGTTTTGCATTGCCATTACCGTGCCGCTGACTTTTCTGGTGATTGGCCCGGTCGCCACCTGGCTTAGCCAGATGCTGGCGCACGGCTACCAGGCGATTTACACGCTGGCGCCGTGGCTGGCGGGCGCGGCACTCGGCGCGCTGTGGCAGGTCTGTGTGATTTTCGGTCTGCACTGGGGGGTGGTGCCGTTGATGATCAACAACCTGGCGGTCTTCGGTCAGGACACTATGCTGCCTATCCTGCTGCCAGCGGTATTAGGCCAGGTGGGGGCCACATTGGGGATCTTCCTGCGCACCCGTGATGGCCGACAGAAAATGTTGGCGGGTTCCGCCATCGCCGCCGGTATCTTTGGTATTACCGAACCGGCGGTCTACGGCGTAACGCTGCCGCTGCGTCGTCCGTTTATTTTCGGTTGTGTTGCCGGGGCGATTGGCGGCGCGATTGTCGGTTTTAGTAACAGCCATGTTTACTCCTTCGGTTTCCCCAACGTCTTTATGCTGGCGCAGATGATCCCGCCGGGCGGCGTTGACGCCACGCTGTGGGGCGGCATTGTGGGTAGTGTGGTCGCGCTGACGCTCTCTTGCGTACTGACGTTTGTCGCCGGTCTGCCAAAAACGCCCGTCGCCGCCGAGCCGGTTGACGTTGTACCCGCCAAAGCCAATGAGATCCTTGCGCCAATGAACGGCAGCGTGCTGGCACTCGACCAGGTGCCGGACACCACGTTCGCCAGCGGTTTGCTGGGTGAGGGCGTGGCGATTATTCCAGCCGATGGCCGGGTAGTGGCGCCGTTTGCCGGTGAAGTGGCTTCGCTGTTTGAAACCAAACACGCCATTGGCTTGCTCAGCGATAACGGCATTGAAGTGCTGATCCATGTCGGTATCGACACGGTGAAACTCGACGGTAAACCGTTTATCGCCCATGTGCAGGTGGGCGACAAAGTGAAAGCGGGCGATCTGCTGCTGGAGTTCGATCGCGAGGCGATTATCGCTGCCGGGTTCGATCTCGCCACGCCCATTATCATCAGTAATAGCGACAGCTTCGGTGGCATCAGCACCGTGGCGTCAAGTTCAGTTCAGGCCGGTATGCCGCTGCTTGCGGTTGCGGGCTAATCAAAGGAGAAAGTGATGAAAGCATTTCCGAAAGCGTTCTTGTGGGGCGGCGCACTCGCGGCCAACCAGGTGGAAGGCGCGTATCTTGAAGGCGGGAAAGGTCTTTCGACCTCCGACGTACAGCCAAAAGGCGTGTTCGGCGATGTCGTCGAACGTGTGCCGGGTGACAGTGCGCTGAAGGATGTGGCGATCGATTTCTATCACCGCTACCCGGAAGATATCGCCCTGTTTGCCGAGATGGGTTTTCGCTGCCTGCGCGTGTCGATAGCCTGGACGCGCATCTTCCCCAACGGCGATGAAACCGCGCCGAACGAAGCGGGGCTGGCGTTTTACGACAAGCTGTTCGATGAGCTGGCAAAACATGGCATCACACCGCTGGTGACGCTCTCCCACTATGAGATGCCGTGGGGGCTGGTGAAGCAGTATGGCGGCTGGGGCAACCGCAAAACCATCGGCTTTTTTGAGCGTTATGCGCGTGCGGTGTTCACGCGTTATGCCAGCAAAGTGAAGCTGTGGTTAACCTTTAATGAGATCAACATGTCGCTGCATGCGCCGATGACCGGCGTCGGCCTGCCGGAAACCAGCAGCAAAGCGGAAGTGTACCAGGCCATTCATCACCAACTGGTGGCGAGTGCGCTGGCGGTAAAAGCCTGCCACGAGATTGTCCCCGACGGCAAAATCGGCAACATGTTGCTGGGTGGTTTGATGTATCCGCTGAGCTGTAAACCGGAAGATGTGCTGGAAGCGCTCCAGCAGAATCGTAGCTGGGAATTCTTTGGCGATGTGCAGTGCCGTGGCGCGTATCCGGGCTATATGCTGCGCTATTTCCGCGACAACAGCATTCACATTGATATCACCGATGCCGATCGCGACGCGCTGAAATCGACCATCGATTTTATCTCCTTTAGTTACTACATGACTGGCTGTGTCACCACCGATGAAGAGCTGAACCAGAAGGCGCGCGGCAACATTCTCAGCATGGTGCAGAACCCACACCTGGCGAGCTCAGAGTGGGGCTGGCAGATTGACCCGATTGGTCTGCGTACACTGCTGAATATGCTGTGGGATCGCTGGCAGAAACCGCTTTTCATCGTTGAAAACGGTCTGGGCGCGAAAGATAAAGTGGAAGCCGACGGCAGTATTAACGACGATTACCGCATTGCTTATCTCAACGATCACCTGGTGCAGGTGCGCGAAGCGATTGATGATGGTGTCGAGGTGATGGGCTACACCAGTTGGGGGCCGATTGATCTAGTCAGTGCCTCCAAAGCGGAGATCTCCAAGCGCTACGGTTTTATTTATGTTGATCGCGATGATAACGGCAACGGCACCCTGGCACGCAGCCGTAAGAAAAGTTTTTACTGGTATCGCGATGTCATCGCCAGTAACGGTGAGAGCCTGAAATAACACGCGCTCTGCCCGGCCAAACCGGGCAGAAACGTCAGTTAAAGCGTTTAGCGATAAACTCTTTCAGCCACATTACCGCCGGATCGCTGCTGTGGCGCTGATGCCACAGCATCGCCAGCTCAATCGGTTGTACATCCAGCGGCAGCGGGCTGCTCGCAAATCCTCGTGTGCGTTGCCACTCCTGCGCCAGGCCTGCCGGTACGGTTGCCAGCGCGGGCAACGTCTCCAGCAACCCCGGCAGGGCGGCGAAATGCGGCGTGGTGTAGTGGATGCGGCGCTGATGGCCGGTTTTTGCCAGCAACGTGTCGAAGTGGCTGCTGGTGGCTTCCCGGTAGCTGACCATTAAATGCGGCTGTGCGGCAAAGGTGTCGATATCCAGCGGCGCGTTCAGCGCCAGCTGTTGCGGGTGCCAGAGCGTGATAAACGGCATGGTGGCCAGCACTTCGCGCTCCAGCCAGCGCGGTCCGGCCTCGGCGACGCTTATCGCCATATCCATCTCGCCGCCTTCCAGCCGACCTGCATCGCTGAACGGATCGCTGGCCACCACATTCAGGCGCATGCCGGGCGCAGCCTGTTGCAGCGCCGGGATCAGCTTCGGCATCAACCACATTTCCACCCAGTCCGCCATCCCGAGCGTTAGCGTAACGGTCGCTGTTTGTGCATCAAACGCCGTTTGCTGAAACAGTGCGCTTTGCAGCTGCTCCAGCAGCGGTAGCAGCTCGGTGTGCAGCTCCACGGCGCGGGCGGTGGGTTGCATTTTATGGCCGCTACGAATAAACAGCGGATCGTCAAACAAGGTGCGCAGGCGCGACAGCACCCCGCTCACCGCCGGTTGACCCAGATGCAGCTTATCGGCCGCCGCAGAAACGCTCTGTTCGCGAAACAGCACAGCAAAGGCGATCAACAGGTTAAGATCGATTTTGCGGAAATCATTCTCTTTGATAGTCATTATTGCTCCAATCAATTGGAGTGATAGTAGCCGTTGCCGGATACTGGCGCAACGAAAACGACTGGAGAAGAGTATGAAACATTATCCACTTCTGTTCGCGCTGGCGACGGCGGGTTTGAGTTTTGGCGCGATTGCCGCCACACCGCTCTCAACGCACCAGCCGCAAGCGCCGGGTTTTTACCGTATGGCAATGGGCGACTGGCAAATCACCGCCGTTTCCGATGGCACCGTTGCGGTCCCGTTCGACAAACTGCTGACCCATATCACCCCGGAGCAGTTGCAGGAACGGATGGCGCAGGCCAGCCTGCCGGTCAATGCCGAAACCTCGATCAACGCCTTTGTGATTAATACCGGCAAGCAGTTAATTCTGGTGGATGCGGGTGCCGGGTCGTTGTTTGGCAACGCGGGCGGGCATCTGCCGGAAAACCTGCGTGCGGCGGGCATTGACCCGGCCACCATTGATACGGTGCTGTTAACGCATATTCATGCCGATCACTCAGGTGGCGTGCAGCGCGACGGCAAACCGGTGTTCACCAATGCCACCGTGCGGGTCGATCAGCGTGATGTTGATTTCTGGCTCAACCCGGCGCATGCAAAAGAGGTCGAGGAGGGGCAACGCCACACCTTTGCGGAATCGGAACGCTCGCTGCGCCCGGTGATGGATGCCGGCAAACTCAGCACTTTCCGCGCGCCGACGCAAATTATCCCCGGCATTGAAGCGATCCCGGCGCCGGGTCATACGCCAGGCAGCGTGATTTACCGCGTTACACACGGCGGTAAGACGCTGATGCTGTGGGGCGATATTATTCATGCGCATCCGGTGCAACTGCCGCAGCCGGAAGTGGCGATCCATTTTGATGTTAACCAGCAGCAAGCGGTAAAAACCCGTGAAAACGTGCTGGCGCAGGTCGCGCGTGAAGGCGACTGGGTAGCGGCGGCGCATATTGCTTTTCCCGGCATCGGTAAAGTGATGAAGGCGGATAACGGCTATCGCTGGGTGCCGGTGAATTACAGCGCGCAGGGGAATTAACCCTGAATGCCGGGTAGCGGGTGCTACCCGGCGGCACATTTTAGAAGATCATCTTAAACACGCCGGTGACCACCAGCAGACCAATCAGAAAGATAATCAGGATTGCCCAAAGCAGTATCTTCATCATTTTCTTCGTCCTTTTTATATGCAGGTAGTTAAAAGCGTAGGCAATCTCACGGCTTTGTGCCTTTTTCCTATACTTACCTGTCTATTTGTTAACCAGAGGACGACCTATGCCTGTAACGAAAGTTGCGATTGTGACCGCCGCCGATTCCGGGATTGGTAAACAGTGTGCGCTGATGCTGGCGGAACAGGGATTTGATATCGGCATCACCTGGCATTCAGACGAAAACGGCGCGAAAGAGACCGCTTTACATGTTGAGGATCTTGGGCGGCGCGCAGAAACCATCCATCTCGATCTCAGCCAGTTGCCGGAAGGCGCGCAGGCAATTGAGACGTTGATTTCCCGCTTCGGGCGAATTGATGTGTTGGTGAATAACGCCGGGGCGATGAGCAAAGCTCCGTTTCTCGATATGCGGTTTGAAGACTGGCGCAGCATTTTTACCGTGGATGTCGACGGTGCGTTTCTCTGTTCGCAAATCGCCGCCAGGCACATGGTGCAGCAGGGGCAGGGCGGGCGCATCGTCAACATCACCTCGGTGCATGAGCACACGCCATTGCCGGACGCCAGCGCTTATACCGCCGCGAAACACGCGCTCGGAGGCTTAACCAAATCAATGGCGCTGGAGCTGGTGGATCACAACATCCTGGTGAACGCCGTCGCGCCGGGGGCGATAGCCACGCCGATGAATAACATGCGCGATGAAGATGCAAAACCGGGTTCGTTGCCCATTGTTCCGCTGACAAGACCGGGCACCACCAAAGAGATAGCCAGCATGGTCGCCTGGCTCTGTTCAGAACATGCCAGCTACACCACCGGTCAATCAGTGATCATTGATGGGGGGTTTATGCTGGCGAACCCGCAGTTCAAACCGAAAACGGCTTAGTCGTTTGACGCGTTGCGCTGGCGTTTTTTCCGCCGATGATGGAACCACCAGCGCAGTGCAACCACCAGCACGATGGCGAGAATCAGCCAGATCCAGCGTTTTACATGCTGGTCGAACTGGTGCAGCCACGGGCCAATTACTTCCCCGCCCACGTAGCCAAGCGTGGTAAACAGCAGCGCCCAGACGATGGCCCCAACGATGTTGAGCGGCAGAAAGATTCTTGGTCGCAAACGGCTGGTACCAATCAACAGCGGGCCAATAATGCGAAAGCCATACATAAAGCGTGAGCCGATAACAAACAGGTAGGGATGGCGGCGAATAAGCGATTGCGCCTGGTGGATTTTGTCCCGGTGGCGGGAGAAGCGGCGCAGGATTTTCGTGCCGTAGCGTCTGCCGACGAGATAAAGCAGCTGATCGCCGATCATGCCGCCGAGCGCCACGGATACCACCACTAGCCAGAACCGTAACAGCCCCTGATGCGCGGCAACACCGCCCAGCAGGGTAATTGTCTCCCCTTCAGCCACACTGCCAATCACCAGCGCGGCGTAGCCATACTGGCTAATCAGATGATTGATATCCATTGTTTTTACGTCCTCCCGGTAAAACGCTTATAAGCATACACCCGATATCGCGCCTTCGCCGGAATGACGCCGTTTCGTTGTCGCAGCATTTCTGTTGCTGTACAAAAAATAATCTAAATAGTGAATTATACTGACAGTGTCGATGTTCGGGCTTTCAGCGAGGGGGCGTTATGAACCATGTCTGGGGACTCTTTTCCCATCCCGACCGTGAAATGCAGGTTATCAAAGGCGAAAACGAGACAATTTCGCATCACTACACCCACCATGTATTAATCATGGCGGCGATTCCGGTTGTTTGCGCGTTTATTGGTACCACGCAAATTGGCTGGAATTTTGGCGAAAACAGTGTGGTGACGCTGTCATTGTTTACCGGTTTCTATCTGGCGGTGCTGTTCTATGCGTTGATGCTGGCAGGCGTGGCGGTGATGGGCCGCGTTATCTGGTGGATGGCGCGTAGCTTGCCGCAGCGGCCTTCATTAGGGCGCTGTATGGTGTTCGCAGGTTATGTGGCGACGCCGCTGTTTCTCAGCGGGATTGTGGCGCTCTATCCGCTGGTGTGGCTCTGCGCACTGGTGGGGACGGTGGCGCTGTTTTACACCGGTTATTTGCTGTATGTCGGTATCCCGACCTTCCTGAATATCAATAAAGAAGATGGGTTGAGTTTCTCAAGCTCGACGCTGGCGATTGGTGTGCTGGTGCTCGAAGTGCTGCTGGCGCTAACGGTTATCCTGTGGGGTTACGGTTACCGCTTGTTCTAAACCTGTTGCGTTGCTGGCGTAAATGCCGGCAACGCAAACTCTCGCAACGATTATCCTCTGGCGACAACCCTGCATGGCGGCTATTATGCCCAAGCCAGCTCTGTTATTGCTCCGGCTGACAGAAGCGGTGTGCGTAATAACGTGCGTGAATAATTTTCAGAAGTCTCACCATGCAGAAATTTCGAGTTTCCTTATTAAGCCTGGCTTTATTACTGGCTGCGCCCGTGGCGCCGTTTGCCGTCGCGAAAACCACAGCGGCGACCACCGCCGCACAGCCTGAAATCGCTTCAGGTAGCGCGATGATTGTCGATCTGCAAACCAATCAGGTTATCTACTCCAGCCACCCTGATCTGGTGCGTCCTATTGCTTCCATTACCAAGCTGATGACGGCGATGGTGGTGCTGGATGCGCACCTGCCGCTGGATGAGAAACTCAAAGTGGATATCAGCCAGACGCCGGAGATGAAAGGGATTTACTCTCGCGTGCGCCTCAATAGCGAAATCAGCCGTAAAGATATGCTGCTGCTGGCGCTGATGTCCTCGGAAAACCGCGCGGCAGCAAGCCTGGCGCACCACTATCCGGGCGGTTATAACGCCTTTATCGCGGCGATGAACGCCAAAGCGAAAGCCTTAGGCATGAGCAATACGCGTTATGTTGAACCGACCGGTTTGTCGATTCATAACGTCTCGACCGCCCGCGATCTGAGCAAACTGCTGATTGCCACCAAACAGTATCCGCTGATTGGTCAGCTCAGTACCACGCGTGAAGAGATGGCGACTTTCGCTAATCCGGCGTATACGCTGCCGTTTCGCAATACTAACCACCTGGTGTACCGCGATAACTGGAACATTCAGTTGACCAAAACCGGCTTTACCAATGCGGCAGGACACTGCCTGGTGATGCGCACCGTGATCAACAACAAACCGGTGGCGCTGGTGGTAATGGATGCGTTTGGTAAATTTACCCATTTTGCCGATGCCAGCCGTTTACGTACCTGGATTGAAACCGGCAAAGTGCAGCCAGTTCCGGCGTCTGCATTAAGTTATAAGCGCCAGAAAGCGGCGCAGATGGCGCAAAACCCGTCTGCGGGTGAGCAGACCGCGCAAAACGATTAATTATTCCGGCAGCGTCCAGTCACCGTCGTTGAGTGGACGCTGCATAATCAGCGTATCCCGCCAGTCGCCTTTCTTGTAGCCGACGCTTCTCAACTGCCCGGCAATCTCAAACCCGTGCTTTTTATGCAGCCGCAGTGAACCGGAATTGTTATTGCCATCGCCAATCACCGCAATCAGTTGCCGCCACGGCCCTTCTTCGCAGCGTTCGATCAACGCGCTCATCAACGTACTGCCAATGCCGCGCCCGGTCATGCTGGCATCCACATAAATGGACTCTTCGAGCGTATAGCGATACGCCTCGCGCGGACGGTAATAACCGGCATAGCAATACCCGACCACAATGCCGTGATAGAGCGCAACCATCCACGGTAAACCCTCTTTAGCAATATGGTTCATGCGGGTGCGCATTTCATCAATGGTTGGCGGAACTTCTTCGAAGGAGGCGCGACCGTGCAGGACATGCCAGGCATAAAGCGAGGCAATGGCGTGAACATCTTCAGGGCAGGCGTCGCGCACTACCACCGCAGGACCGGATAAGATATCGACAGCTGACATGACGGGTGTGCTCCTTCAAAGCGGGCGGCCATAGAAACGTTTCTATGGCGCTGTTCGCTACTCTATTACGAAAGGAGCACAAATACAGCCTGTCAACGGGTTATTTCATCGTCGTTGACGGTGCGTTATTTGAAGCGTGTTCTTCTTGCCAGAACTTGCGCTTGCTGGTTTTACCGATGCCGGGATTCATGCTGTTTGTCGGGTCGTTTTCTTTATAAAAACGTTTTAACGGTTCCGCGGCTTCATACAGATGCCCGACGTTATGCTCGGCCGGGTATTGCGCGCCACGCTGGCGTAACAGTTCCAGCATTTGCTCTTTCAGCGCATGGGCATCCACGCCTTTTTTCACAATGTAATCCTGGTGGAAAACATGGCACATAAAGTGGCCGTAATAGAGCTTATGCACCAGTTGGCTGTCGATTTTCGGCGGCAGATGCTCAAACCAGTCGCTGTCATTGCGGCGCAACGCGATATCCAGCGCCAGAATATCTTCCACTTCATCGGCGTGTACCGCCTGATAACGAATCGCCGCACCGGCGGCGGCAAAGCGGTGTAAGAATGCTTTGCTCCCTTCTTCAGGCGTGCAAACAAAAAAGTCGCCCTCTGCATTAGTAAAGTACGTTTTCAGCCAGTTTTGTGCTTCCGCAATGCCATCGCCGGACATTTTCAGCAGCAGGTGATGTTCATATTTATCACGCCACTCTTTCATGCGCGGCGGCAGGTGAGACGGGAAAAAGCCGCTGATTTTTTGCAAGGAACGATCAATAAAATGCGGCTTAAATACCGTCGCTCTTTCCAGCAGCGCTTCGGTGCGGCCTTTCATGGTGAAGAAGAACGGCATTTTATCGGTGCCGAGTTTATCGATCATCAGGAAGGTGTCTTTGCCGTAGCGCTCGGCGATATCGTAAATATCGCGATGCATATACTCACCGGCGACGGGCAGGTTTTCGAAGTTGGCCAGAATATGACGACGGATCTCCGCCAGTACCGCCGTTTGATTTGTGCCGATATAGAACACTTGCTGCCGCGTTTCTGCCCGGAAGGTGTCGAGACGGACGGCAAAAACGGCCAGTTTCCCCGCGCAGCCGGAGGATTCGAACAAGCGCTGCGGGTCGGCGTTGTAACGCGCCGGGGTGTCGGCATCGACATCGCGCACGCGGGTGATGTAATCATGATCGTGGCCGTGGCGCTGGTCGTGCAACACGTCGCTATCGCTAACACGATCGTCATCGAGTTTGCTGAGGATCTGCTCCGGTGTTTCCCCCAGCGCAATCCCTAAATGGTTCACCAGCACCAGTTTGCCCTGATCATCAATGCGTGCGAACAGCGACATTTCGGTGTAGGCCGGGCCGCGTTGCACCAGTGAACCGCCGGAGTTATTGCAGATGCCGCCAATCACCGATGCGCCAATGCAGGAAGAGCCGATCACTGAATGTGGCTCGCGGCCCAGCGGTTTGAGCGCTTTTTCCAGCGAATAGAGCGTCGTGCCAGGGTAGGCGAGTACCTGTTCTCCGTTATCCAGCAGGTGCAGCTTATCAAGGCGCAGAGTGCTGATAATCACGATTTCCCGGTCATAGTCATTGCCGTTTGGCGTCGAACCTTCCGTCAGCCCGGTGTTCGCCGCCTGCATCAGAATAATTTTATCGGCGTTAACACAGGCTTGCAGAACGCGCCATAACTCAACCAGCGAGCCAGGAAAGACCACCGCCAGCGCGTTGCCCTGGCCTGAACGAAAGCCCTTACGATAGCGGGCCGTTTTGGCCGGGTCGGTAAGCAGGTGAGACGCGCCAACCAGCCGTTTGAGTTCGCTGATAAAGGCGTTATTTGGATGTGACATTATCCACTCCTTGTGGCTAATCATTGTTCAATACACTTCATTCTTCGGGCCGCCTTTGAGTAGCGTTGGCACCCGGAAGCTTATCTCAGTAAGCGTCATAAGAATGTGAAGACCTGCCGCTTTGGCGCGTTATGCATGATGACGTGTAAAGTGCGCATTAATGTTAGTCCCGTAAAACCAAACGGGGGGAGCGAATTCGCATAAAAATCAGAGTCCCACTCTGCAACACGTGCCAGGATTATGGCACACTGCGTTTCTTTCGCGGCCAGTGACCGCGGTTATGGGTGAAAAAACAAGAGAGTAAACGACATGAAATGGCTATGTTCTGTAGGTGTCGCTGTGAGCCTCGCGCTGCAACCTGCGCTGGCGGAAGAGATGTTCGGCAACCATCCGCTGACGCCAGAAGCAAGGGATGCGTTTGTCACTGAGCTGCTCAAGAAAATGACGGTCGATGAAAAAATCGGCCAGTTGCGTTTAATCAGCGTCGGGCCGGATAACCCAAAAGAAGCCATTCGCGACATGATCAAAGCAAGCCAGGTCGGCGCGATTTTTAACACCGTCACCCGGCAGGATATTCGCGCCATGCAGGATCAGGCGATGCAGTTGAGCCGCCTGAAAATCCCTCTGTTTTTCGCCTATGACGTGGTACACGGCCAGCGTACCGTCTTCCCGATTAGCCTCGGTCTTGCCTCCAGTTTTAACCTTGATGCGGTGAGAACGGTTGGTCGCGTTTCTGCCTATGAAGCCGCTGATGATGGCCTGAATATGACTTGGGCGCCAATGGTTGATGTCTCGCGCGATCCGCGTTGGGGCCGTGTTTCTGAAGGGTTTGGCGAAGATACTTACCTGACTTCAGAAATGGGGCGCACCATGGTAGAAGCGATGCAGGGCAAAAGCCCGGCGGATCGCTACTCGGTGATGACCAGCGTGAAACACTTCGCCGCCTATGGCGCGGTAGAAGGCGGTAAAGAGTACAACACCGTTGATATGAGCCCACAGCGCCTGTTCAACGACTACATGCCACCGTACAAAGCCGCGCTGGACGCCGGTAGCGGCGGTGTGATGGTGGCGCTGAACTCGCTTAATGGCACACCGGCTTCCTCTGACTCATGGTTGCTGAAAGACTTGCTGCGCGATGAGTGGGGCTTTAAAGGCATCACCATTTCCGATCACGGGGCGATTAAAGAGCTGATTAAACACGGCACCGCCGCTGATCCGGAAGATGCGGTGCGCGTGGCGCTGAACTCCGGCATCAACATGAGTATGAGCGATGAGTACTACAGCAAATACCTGCCGGGCCTGGTGAAATCCGGCAAAGTGACGATGGCGGAGCTGGATGATGCCACCCGTCACGTGCTGAATGTGAAATACGATATGGGGCTGTTTAACGATCCGTACAGCCACCTGGGGCCGAAAGAGAGCGACCCGCAAGACACCAATGCCGAAAGCCGTCTGCACCGCAAAGAAGCGCGTCAAGTGGCGCGCGAAAGTATGGTGCTGTTGAAAAACCGTCTTGAGACGCTGCCGCTGAAAAAATCGGGCACCGTGGCGGTGGTTGGCCCGCTGGCGGACAGCAAACGTGATTCGATGGGCAGTTGGTCTGCGGCTGGCGTTGCCGATCAGTCCGTTACCGTGCTGACCGGTATTCGCAACGCACTGGCCGGTAAGGGTGAAGTGGTGTATGCCAAAGGGGCAAACATCACCAATGACAAAGATATCGTTAATTTCCTCAATCTTTATGAACCGGCGGTGGTTGTTGACCCGCGTTCACCGCAAGCGATGATTGATGAAGCGGTCGCCGCCGCGAAAAAATCCGACGTGGTTGTTGCGGTAGTGGGTGAAGCGCAGGGCATGGCGCATGAAGCTTCCAGCCGCACCGATATCACTATTCCGCAGAGCCAGCGCGATTTGATCGCCGCGCTGAAAGCCACCGGCAAGCCGCTGGTGCTGGTGCTGATGAACGGTCGTCCGCTGGCACTGGTGAAAGAGGATCAGCAAGCCGATGCCATTCTGGAAACCTGGTTTGCTGGCACCGAAGGCGGCAATGCCATTGCCGATATTCTGTTTGGTGATTACAACCCGTCCGGTAAGGTGCCGATGTCCTTCCCGCGCTCTGTCGGGCAGATCCCGGTCTATTACAGCCACCTCAACACCGGGCGTCCGTATAATGCAGATAAACCCAACAAATACACCTCTCGCTACTTTGATGAAGCGAACGGCCCGCTCTATCCGTTTGGTTATGGCCTGAGCTACACCACCTTCAAGGTTTCTGACGTGAAGATGTCCGCACCGTCGATGACGCGCACGGGCAAAGTGACCGCCAGCGTCGAGGTGACCAACACCGGCAAACGTGAAGGCGAGACGGTTATTCAGATGTATTTGCAGGATGTCACCGCTTCAGTGAGCCGCCCGGTAAAACAACTGCGCGGTTTTGATAAGGTGAATCTGAAACCGGGCGAAACCCAAACCGTTAGCTTCCCGATCGATATTAATGCGCTGAAATTCTGGAACCAGCTCATGAAATATGACGCGGAGCCGGGCAAATTCAATGTCTTTATCGGCGTTGATTCCGCGCGCGTTAATCAGGGTGAGTTTGAACTGCGTTAACCTCTCACAGGCCGGGAAACCGGCCTGATTTTCCTCGCTATACCTTATTCCTTTATCGTTTAACCTTCTAACGCGACAAAGCCGCTATTTTTCGGCTACGCTCTTTTCTCAAGCTGCTGAAAAAGGCCGTAAAAAATGAGGGAAGTACAATGACAATCATTAAAAAGATTGCGTGCTCAATAGGGTTAATCGCCGCTGTGAGCCTCCCGCTGCAGGCGGCGGAGCCGATAAAGGTCGGTTCCAAAATTGATACCGAAGGGGCGCTGCTGGGCAACATCATTTTGCAGGTTCTGGAAAGTCATGGTGTAAAAACAGTCAATAAAGTGCAGCTCGGCACCACGCCAGTGGTGCGCGGCGCGATCACTTCTGGCGAGCTGGATATTTACCCGGAGTACACCGGCAACGGGGCGTTCTTCTTTAAAGATGAAAACGATGCCGCGTGGAAAAACGCGCAGCAGGGCTACGAAAAAGTCAAAAAGCTGGATGCCGAAAAAAACAAGCTGGTATGGCTAACCCCCGCGCCGGCGAACAATACCTGGACTATCGCGGTGCGCCAGGATTTGGCGCAAAAAAACAAACTTAACTCGCTTGAAGATCTGAGCCGCTACCTGAAAGCGGGCGGTGAATTTAAGCTCGCCGCGTCGGCTGAATTCATTGAGCGCACCGATGCGCTGCCCGCCTTTGAAAAAGCCTATGACTTTAAGCTGAAACAGGATCAACTGTTGTCGCTGGCCGGTGGCGATACGGCGGTGACCATCAAAGCGGCGGCGCAGCAAACCTCTGGCGTCAATGCGGCGATGGCCTACGGTACGGATGGCCCGGTGGCAGCACTCGGTCTGCAAACCTTGAGCGATCCGAAAGGTGTGCAGCCTATCTATGCGCCAACGCCGGTGGTGCGCGAATCTGTACTCAAAGCCTACCCGCAACTGGATGCGTGGCTGAAACCGGTCTTTGCCAGCCTGGATGAGAAGACGCTGCAAAAACTGAACGCCAGCATTGCAGTTGAAGGGCTGGATGCGAAGAAAGTCGCCGCAGATTACCTGAAAGAAAAAGGCCTGGTGAAATAACTACCCCTATGGATGTTTCGATACGCTGCCATAACCGTGTGTTGTTGCTGTTGGCTGTGCTGGGCGGGTTGGCGGCGTGGCTGCCGTTTGTGAGCTATGCGCCAAACCGGCTGGTTTCCGGCGAAAGCCGCGCTTTATGGCAGCTTTTTTCCGCGCTGTGGTTACTCGCCCCCTGCTTTTTACTGGCGATGAGCTTTATTCCCGGCCGCGGTGTGCAGGTGGCTACACTGCTGCTCACTGAAGTGCTGTTCTGCCTGCTGATATGGAGCGCGGGCAGGGCGGCGACCGACCTCGCGCAGGTGGGCAGCCCGCTGGCGCGTACCTCGCCCGGAAGCGGGTTGTGGCTGTGGCTTGCGCTGACGCTTTTGGCCTGTAGCGATGCGATTCGCCGGGTTGTGTCCAACCCCGTGTGGCGCTGGTTGCTGCATGCGCAGGTGTGGTGCTTCCCCCTCTTTTTATTGCTCAGCGGCAAGCTGGATAATCTCTCACTGCTACGCGAATACACCAATCGCCAGGATGTGTTCAACGATGCGCTGGCGCAGCATTTAACGCTGTTGTTTGGCACATTGTTACCTGCGTTGGTATTTGGTTTTGCCATTGGGCTGTGGTGCTATCGGCATCCCTCTCGACAGGGGCCGGTGTTCGCGGTGCTCAACGTCATTCAAACCATTCCCTCGGTGGCGCTGTTCGGCTTACTGATTGCGCCGCTGGCCGGGCTGGTGCGGCAATTCCCTGAGCTTAATCATCTGGGGATTGCCGGAACCGGTATGACACCGGCGCTGATTGCGTTAATTCTCTATGCTTTACTGCCGCTGGTGCGTGGCGTGGTTGCCGGATTAAACCAGGTGTCGCAAGAGGTGCTGGAAAGCGCCGAAGCGATGGGCATGAGCGCACGTCAGCGTTTCTGGCAGGTGCGACTGCCGCTGGCGCTTCCGCTGCTGCTGCGCAGCCTGCGGGTGGTAGCGGTGCAAACGGTCGGGATGGCGGTGATCGCGGCATTGATTGGTGCGGGCGGATTTGGTGCGCTGGTCTTCCAGGGGCTGCTGAGCAGCGCGCTGGATCTGGTGCTGCTGGGCGTCATTCCGGTTATTGTCATGGCGGTGGTTGTTGATGCGTTATTTGGTTTAGGCATAGCGCTGCTGAAGGTGAAACATCATGATTGA
The DNA here is from genome assembly GCF_004331415.1 of Kosakonia quasisacchari. Taxonomy (GTDB): domain Bacteria; phylum Pseudomonadota; class Gammaproteobacteria; order Enterobacterales; family Enterobacteriaceae; genus Kosakonia; species Kosakonia quasisacchari. The sequence continues at coordinate 111,041 of NZ_SJOP01000012.1, read as the reverse complement.
ATTTAACAACGTCAGTAAAACCTTTGCCGGGCAGCCAGCGGTAAGCAACCTCAATTTACACGTAAAAACCGGCGCGTTTTCGGTGCTGATTGGCACCTCGGGATCCGGAAAATCCACCACCCTGAAGATGATTAACCGGCTGGTTGAGCATGACGAAGGCAAGATTACGTTTGCCGGGGTGGATATCCGCACGCTTCCGGTGCTGGAGCTGCGCCGTCGCATGGGTTATGCCATCCAGTCGATTGGTTTATTTCCTCACTGGACGGTGGCGCAGAACATTGCCACTGTGTTGCAACTGCAAAAATGGACTCGCGCGAAGCGCGACGCGCGGGTGGATGAGCTTATGGCCCTGCTTGGGCTGGAGCCTTTGTTGCGTGACCGCTTTCCACACCAGCTTTCCGGTGGGCAGCAGCAGCGTGTAGGGGTTGCCCGTGCCCTTGCTGCCGATCCGGAAGTGTTGTTAATGGATGAACCCTTCGGTGCGCTTGATCCCGTGACACGCGCGGCGTTACAGCAGGAGATGGTGCGCATTCACCGCCTGCTTGGGCGCACCATTGTGCTGGTGACGCATGATATTGACGAAGCATTGCAACTGGCCGATCACCTGGTGCTGATGGATGGCGGGAAGGTGGTACAGCAGGGGACGCCGTTATCAATGTTAACTGCGCCGCGTAACGATTTCGTGCGCGAGTTTTTTGGCCGCAGCGAGCTTGGCGTGCGGTTGCTCTCTTTGCGCCAGGTGAGCGGTTATCTGCGCAGTGAACACGTTTATGCTGGTGAACCGCTACAGGACGCGATGACGCTGCGTGAAGCGCTCTCTGCGTTTGTCGCCCAGCAGTGCGAGGTGCTACCGGTAAATAATGCGCAGGGGCAGCCCTGCGGGAGCCTGCATTTTCGCGATTTACTGCGCGTGGAGGCTGCCTGTGAAGATCCTGCGTGATCCGCTGCTGTGGCTGATAGTGCTGTTTATTGCGCTGCTGATCTGGTTGCCGCACAGCACGGCGCTGTTCAGTTCACTTTTTCCGCAACTTCCGCGCCCGGTCTATCTGCAGGAGAGTTTTATTTCGCTCACCGCTGCACATTTCTCGCTGGTCGCGGTTTCCAGCGTGATTTCGATTGTGCTGGGCGTTGGTGCAGGCGTTGCCGTTACGCGTTCTGCCGGGCGGGAGTTTCGCCCGCTGGCGGAAACCATTGCCGCCGTAGGGCAAACTTTTCCCCCGGTCGCGGTGCTGGCGATTGCTGTGCCGGTGATGGGCTTTGGTAAACAACCGGCAATTATTGCGCTGGTACTGTATGGCGTATTGCCGATCTTACAGGGGACGCTGGCGGGGATTGCTTCGGTGCCGGAAAGCGTGCAAAGCGTCGCGAAAGGCATGGGCATGAGCGCGTGGCAGCGGTTGTTAAAAGCAGAGTTGCCGCTCGCTGCACCGATGATTATCGCCGGGGTGCGCACGTCAGTGATTATTAATATCGGTACCGCCACCATCGCCTCAACGGTGGGGGCAAATACGCTGGGTACGCCAATCATTATTGGCCTGAGCGGTTTTAATACGGCTTATGTGTTACAGGGGGCGGTGCTGGTGGCACTGGCGGCGATTATTGTTGATCGGGGATTTGAGCGGCTGGCACAGCGGCTCAACCGACACCGCCACGCACGATAAACGAATAACCGGCGAGCATGACGCCACCAATTCCGCCGATAGCCATCAGCAAAAAGACAGCGATAACAAGAATTTTACCAGACTTCATTTTATGCTCCTTCTGAATCAGGCTGGCATTATAAAGGCAAGTTGAGTTGTTAATAAAACATTAAATGCCGAGTAACCAGACGCTGTGCCCTTCTTCGCGCCACGCCAGCATCTGCTGTTGCTGTGATTCGCCCGGCGTTTCGCCGCACCACACCAGCAGCGTCTGGCCGGGGAACATCTCCGGGCGTAGCTGAGGTAGGGCGTGCGCCAGAATATCCACCCGCCATCCCTGCTGGCTTGCCATCCAGCCTTCCAGCCACAGCCGCGTGGTGTCCTGCACATTCCAGCCAATCACCAGCGCGTCTTTACCCGGTTTTTTACGCGCAGATGCCAGGCACCCGGAAATATAGTTGATAAGTATCCCATCGAGCAGGCTCAGCATCGCCTGCAGGGCGGGCTGCTGGGATTGTAGGCGTAATCGTAAGGGGATAAGCAGATGCGTTGCCAGCGCTTGCGCCGGGTAGTCGCGCCCGTTGTCTTTAATCCACTGATGCAGGCGATGTGGGTCGCCCTGTTGCAGGTATTGCAGGGCGGTTTCTTGCTGGGCCCGCCAGCCATCACGCGTCTCTTCCTGCGCCGAGGAGAGCAGTTTTTGCACTTTGCTGACCTGCACGCCGGTATCTATCCAGCGTTTGATTTCCCGAATGCGGTCTATGTCCTCTTCGGTGAATAACCGATGGCCGCCATCCGTGCGTTGGGGCTGTAATAATCCATAACGTCGTTGCCATGCCCGCAGCGTCACGGGGTTGATTTCGCATAACAACGCCACTTCACCGATTGTGTAAAGCGCCATGGTTTCATCCTCGCCAGCCGACTCCCTGTATAACTGTAGCCGCTGCCGGTCGGCACAGGATGCGCCGCCGCAAATTTGCGCAAAATGTGTCCTGACGGTTAATCACTCTGGCTAACTTTGTGATATGGAGCACGATTTTGTATTTTTTTGCAGCGCTTCAAAGAAACATCTGAAAACACCCTGTATGTTACGCGCTTTAGTTGATGTGGTGTTGCGGGTATGTACGAGTTCAATCTGGTGTTGCTGCTGCTTCAGCAGATGTGTGTGTTTCTGGTTATCGCCTGGTTGATGAGCAAAACGCGGTTGTTTATTCCGCTGATGCAGGTGACCGTGCGCTTACCGCATAAGCTGCTGTGCTACGTCACCTTCTCTATTTTCTGCATTCTCGGCACCTATTTCGGCCTGCATATCGAAGATTCTATCGCCAACACGCGCGCGATTGGCGCGGTGATGGGCGGTCTGCTCGGCGGCCCGTTGGTCGGTGGTCTTGTCGGCTTAACCGGTGGTATTCACCGTTATTCGATGGGCGGTATGACTGCGCTGAGCTGCATGCTTTCTACGTTTGTCGAAGGGCTGCTCGGTGGGCTGGTACACCGGGCGTTGATTAAACGCGGCCGCACCGATCTGGTGTTTAGCCCGTTTACCGCCGGGGTGGTGACCTGCGTGGCGGAACTGATCCAGATGCTGATTATTCTGCTCATCGCCCGTCCGTTTGATAGCGCGCTGCACCTGGTGCAAAGCATTGCCGCGCCGATGATGGTCACCAACACCGTCGGCGCGGCGCTGTTTATGCGCATTTTGCTCGATAAGCGCGCCATGTTCGAAAAATACACTTCGGCGTTTTCCGCCACCGCGCTGAAAGTGGCGGCGTCGACGGAAGGGTTTCTGCGCCAGGGCTTTAACGAAGAGAACAGCATGAAGGTGGCGCTGGTGCTCTATAAAGAGCTGGATATTGGCGCAGTGGCGATAACCGACCGGGAAAAACTGCTGGCCTTCACCGGCACCGGCGACGATCACCATCTGCCGGGGCGGCCTATCTCCTCGGTCTGGACGCAGCGCGCCATTGAAACCGGCGAAGTGGTCTATGCCGACGGTAACGAAGTGCCTTACAAATGTTCGCTCCACCCGCAATGCAAACTCGGTTCGACGCTGGTGATCCCGCTGCGTGGCGAAAACCAGCGCGTGGTTGGCACAATTAAGTTGTATGAAGCGAAAAACCGCCTGTTCAGCTCCATCAACCGCACGCTGGGCGAGGGGATAGCGCAACTGCTCTCGGCGCAGATCCTTGCCGGGCAGTACGAGCGGCAAAAGGCGCTGCTCACTCAGTCGGAAATTAAGCTGCTGCACGCGCAGGTAAATCCGCATTTCCTGTTTAATGCCCTTAACACGTTAAAAGCGGTGATCCGCCGCGACAGCGATCAGGCCGGATTGCTGGTGCAATATCTGTCGACTTTCTTTCGTAAAAACTTAAAACGCCCGTCAGAAATTGTGACGCTGGCGGACGAAATTGAGCATGTGAATGCCTACCTGCAAATTGAAAAAGCGCGTTTTCAGTCGCGCTTGCAGGTGCAGTTGCATGTGCCGGAGACGCTGTCGCATCTGCAACTTCCGGCTTTTACCCTGCAACCGATCGTTGAGAATGCCATCAAACATGGCACGTCGCACCTGCTTGGCGTGGGCGAGATTGTGATTAACGCCAGCCAGGACGGACGGCATCTGGTGCTGGACATTGAAGACAATGCCGGGTTGTACCAGCCGAAAAGCGACGCCAGTGGATTAGGGATGAGCCTGGTGGATAAGCGCCTGCGCGCGCGTTTCGGCGATGAGTGCGGCATTACCATTGCCTGCGAGCCGGATCTGTTTACCCGCATTACCTTACGACTCCCGCTGGAGGAACACGCATGTTAAAAGTGCTGATTGTTGATGACGAACCGCTGGCCCGGGAAAACCTGCGAATTCTGCTCCAGGAAGAGAGTGATATTGAGATTGTTGGCGAGTGCGGTAATGCCGTAGAAGCCATTGGCGCGGTGCATAAACTGCGCCCGGATGTGCTGTTTCTGGATATCCAGATGCCGCGTATCAGCGGGCTGGAGATGGTTGGTATGCTCGATCCGGGAAACCGGCCGTATGTGGTATTCCTGACCGCGTTTGATGAATATGCGGTGCAGGCGTTTGAAGAACACGCGTTCGATTATCTGCTCAAACCGATAGAAGCTCGCCGGCTGGAGAAAACCCTCAGCCGCCTGCGTCTTGAGCGAAACGTGCAGGATGTTTCGGTGCTGCCGGAAAACCAGGAAGCGCTGAAATTTATCCCTTGCACCGGGCATAGCCGGATCTGGTTATTGCAGATGGACGAAGTGGCGTTTGTCAGTAGCCGCATGAGCGGCGTGTATGTGACCAGCCAGGAAGGCAAAGAGGGATTTACCGAGCTGACGCTGCGCACGCTGGAGAGCCGTACGCCGCTGGTGCGTTGCCACCGCCAGTACCTGGTCAATATGGCGCACCTCAAAGAGATCCGCCTCGAAGATAATGGCCAGGCAGAGTTACTGCTGCGTGATGGGCTGACGGTGCCGGTGAGTCGACGTTATCTGAAAAATTTAAAAGAGGCGTTGGGGTTGTAAATTCCTGCGCGATGCCTACACTGCGCGCAGGTTCATCATTTCCGGAAAAAAATATGCTTAATAACGATATCCTGCGCAGCGTGCGTTACACCCTGCAAGCTGATAACACCGCGCTGGTGCGCATTCTGGCGCTGGCGGACACGGTCGTGACCGTTGAACAGCTGGCACCCTGGCTGCGCAAAGACGATGAGGAAGGTTATAAGCCGTGTCCGGATATTGTGTTGTCCGCGTTTCTGAACGGTCTTATTTATGAAAAGCGTGGCAAAGATGAAACCGCGCCGCCGTTGGCTGTTGAGCGCAAGCTGAATAATAATATCGTGCTGAAAAAACTGCGTATCGCTTTCTCGTTAAAGACGGACGATATTCTGGCCATTCTGACCGCCCAGCAGTTTCGCATTTCAATGCCGGAAATCACTGCCATGATGCGTGCACCGGATCATAAGAACTTCCGCGAATGCGGCGATCAGGTCATGCGTTATTTTTTGCGTGGGCTGGCGGTACGCGAACAGAAACCGAAGGGTAAAACCGAAGCGGAATAATCGACACTCCTTCAAGCCGCATCGCCAGGTTGTTACCTGTCGGTGGATGCCGACAACAACGCGCAGCTTGAAGGAGAATATTGCTTACTGGACTTCTTTAAAGCCGCGTGATTTCAGCAGCTCTTCTGATTTTTTCATACTGATTTTGCCATTGACCGTGCCGGTAAACTCAGAGCCCTGCAGGTTGTTCAGCGCAGAAAAATCCACCTCGTTGTAATCCACATCCAGCGTCTCTTGCGCGTAGGTTTCCTGATAATCGACGCTCTCTTTGATCCCTTTAATGCTCTGGTATTTTTTGCTGATCGGATCCAGCACTTTCATCGCCTCGTCTTTTGTCTTCGCGCCAATTGAAGCGTATTCGATTTTATTTTTGGCGGTCTGGCGCTCGACCTGATCGCCTTTGTAGTAATAGGTGAGTGTCACTTCTGTGCCTGCTTGTGAAAAGCTAAAGGTTTTGCTCTGCTCTTTTTCCCCACAGCCGCTCAGGCCAATGAGTAAAGCGACAGAAAAAAGTGCGGCGATGAGTTTACTGAATTTCACGATAATCCCCTGTTTTCCATGTGAAGTAGTGTTTGGTTAATGCAAAATTGAGTATAGAAAAAGGCGCTGAATTCAGCGCCTTATTTTTTACTTCACTTGCTGGCCTGCTTTTGCGCCGCTGTCCGGGCTGAGCAGGAAGATATCTTTTCCGCCGGGGCCGGCGGCCATCACCATTCCTTCGGAGATCCCAAAACGCATCTTGCGCGGTGCCAGGTTGGCGACCATCACGGTCAGGCGGCCAATCAGCGCACTTGGGTCCGGGTAAGCGGAACGGATGCCGGAGAAGACATTGCGTTTTTCGCCATCCAGATCCAGTGTCAGACGCAGCAGCTTGTCGGAACCTTCAACCAACTCGGCGTTTTCGATCAGCGCCACGCGCAGATCGACTTTCGCGAAATCGTCAAAGCTGATGGTTTCCTGAATCGGGTTATCCGCCAGCTCGCCGGTGACCGGTGCGGGAGCCGCTTTCACTTCCTCTTTTGACGCTTCGACCAGCGCTTCCACTTGTTTCATCTCGATACGGTTGTACAACGCTTTGAATGCGTTAACTTTGTGGCCGAGCAGCGGCTGGTTGATGGCATCCCACTCAAGCGTGGTATTGAGGAACGCTTCAGTGCGCTCCGCCAGCGACGGCAGAACCGGCTTCAGCCATGTCATCAGCACGCGGAACATGTTCAGCCCCATGGTGCAGATGGCTTGCAGATCGGCGTCACGGCCTTCCTGTTTTGCCACCACCCACGGTGCTTGTTCGTCAACGTAGCGGTTCGCCACATCGGCCAGCGCCATAATTTCGCGCACCGCTTTGCCGAACTCGCGGCTCTCCCACGCTTCGCTAATGGTGGCCGCTGCGTTGGTAAAGGTTTTGTACAGCGCCGGGTCTGCAAGCTCTGCGGCCAGCACGCCGTCAAAACGTTTATTGATAAAACCCGCGTTACGGGAAGCGAGGTTGACCACTTTGTTCACGATGTCGGCGTTCACACGCTGGATGAAATCTTCCAGGTTGAGATCGATATCATCAATGCGCGAAGAGAGTTTCGCCGCGTAGTAATAACGCAGGCTGTCGGCGTCGAAATGGTTCAACCAGGTACTGGCTTTGATAAACGTCCCGCGCGATTTGGACATCTTCGCACCGTTCACCGTCACATAGCCGTGGACGAACAGGTTGGTCGGCTTGCGGAAACCGCTGCCTTCCAGCATTGCCGGCCAGAACAGGCTGTGGAAATAGACGATATCTTTACCGATGAAGTGATACAGGTCGGCGTCGGACTCTTTCTGCCAGTACGCGTCAAAGCTGGTGGTATCGCCGCGTTTGTCGCACAGGTTTTTGAACGAACCCATGTAGCCAATCGGCGCATCCAGCCAGACGTAAAAGTATTTGCCCGGCGCGTTCGGGATTTCGAAACCGAAATAAGGCGCATCGCGGGAGATATCCCACTGCTGTAAGCCGGATTCAAACCACTCCTGCATTTTGTTCGCGACCTGCTCTTGCAGCGCGCCGCTGCGCGTCCACGCCTGCAACATTTCGCTAAATGACGGTAGATCGAAGAAGAAGTGCTCGGAATCACGCATCACCGGCGTCGCGCCAGACACCACCGACTTCGGCTCAATCAGCTCGGTCGGGCTGTAGGTTGCGCCGCACACTTCGCAGTTATCGCCGTATTGATCCGGTGATTTGCACTTCGGGCAGGTGCCTTTCACAAAACGATCCGGCAGGAACATGCCTTTTTCCGGATCGTAGAGCTGAGAGATGGTGCGGTTTTTAATAAAACCGTTCTCTTTCAGGCGCGTGTAGATAAGCTCCGACAGCTCGCGGTTCTCGTCGCTGTGCGTGGAGTGGTAGTTGTCGTAGCTGATGTTAAAGCCAGCAAAATCGGTCTGATGTTCCTGACTCATGTCCGCAATCATCTGCTCCGGGGTGATCCCCAGTTGCTGTGCTTTCAGCATGATCGGCGTGCCGTGGGCATCGTCCGCGCAGATGAAGTTGACTTCGTGGCCGCGCATTCGCTGGTAACGGACCCAGACATCAGCCTGGATGTGCTCCAGCATATGGCCGAGGTGGATGGAGCCGTTGGCGTACGGCAGTGCGCACGTTACCAGAATTTTCTTCGCGACTTGAGTCATAGTAGGCATTACATCTTCTTGAGAAAAAGGGGGAGAAATATTACCAAAAAGGTAAATATTGCGCCACGCGAGAAGGGCTTTTGGCGCGTTTTAATCCCTATAATTAACCTTTTTGGTAAAGATTGCTCCCCCTGTAAGTACTAAGGGCTTTAAGAACGTTTCAATCCCTATATGAATACATGGGTAATAATTACGCCATGCGTTAACGGCATTTATCCGTAAATGAATAATTGTTGCCCGTGGGGTAAACTTGCTGGCTACAATGTCGTTTTCAGAACAACTACAAAGGAGTCGGGATGAGTTCGCAATCCCAGGCCAAATCCCCGGAAGCGTTACGCGCGATTGTTACCGGGACGCTGGCCGATTTTCAGCACCCAACCCTGAAGCACAATCTCACTGCGCTCAAAGCGGTGCATCATGTCGCATGGCTTGATGACACCCTGCACGTCGAGCTGCTGATGCCGTTCGTCTGGCGCAGCGCGTTTGAAGAGTTAAAAGCGCAGTGCAGCGCCGAATTGCTGCGTCTAACCGGCGCGCGCGCCATTGACTGGAAGCTATCGCATAACATTGCCACCTTAAAACGTGTGAAAAACCAGCCGGGCGTCAACGGTGTGAAAAACATCATTGCCGTCAGTTCCGGCAAGGGCGGGGTAGGGAAATCCTCTACGGCGGTAAACCTGGCGCTGGCGCTGGCGGCGGAAGGGGCGAAAGTCGGTATTCTCGACGCCGATATTTACGGCCCGTCGATCCCGGTGATGCTCGGTGCAGAACATGAGCGTCCGACCTCGCCGGACGGCACGCATATGGCGCCGATTATCGCTCATGGCCTGGCGACCAACTCGATTGGCTACCTGGTGACTGACGATAACGCGATGGTGTGGCGCGGCCCGATGGCCAGCAAAGCGCTGCTGCAACTGTTGCAGGAATCCATGTGGCCGGATCTGGATTACCTGGTGCTGGATATGCCGCCAGGCACCGGTGATATCCAGTTGACGCTGGCGCAAAACATTCCGGTGACTGGCGCGCTGGTGGTGACAACGCCGCAGGATATTGCGCTGATCGACGCCAAAAAAGGCATCGTCATGTTCGAGAAAGTGGAAGTGCCGGTGCTCGGTATCGTTGAAAACATGAGCATGCATATTTGCAGCAACTGCGGTCATCACGAACCGATTTTCGGTACCGGTGGTGCGGAGAAACTGGCCGAGCAGTATCACACCGAATTGCTGGGGCAGATGCCGCTGCACATTTCGCTGCGTGAAGATCTGGATAAAGGTACGCCAACAGTGGTGAGCCGCCCGGACAGCGAATTTACCGCTATTTACCGTCAACTTGCCGGGCGTGTAGCCGCACAGCTTTACTGGCAAGGTGAAGTCATTCCTGGTGATATCGCTTTCCGCGCGGTGTAAATCAGTCAACCTCTCCCGTTCGGGAGAGGTTTTTCACTTCTTCAGATAGTGCATCAGCACGTAATCCCCTTCCGGTGAAACGCCCTGTGCTTCGATATGCCAGCCGTGGTGCTGATAAAACGCCAGTGCGGCTTTGTTTTGTAGCAAGCACTTCAGCGCGCCGGTGCCGGTAAAGGTGGATTGCGCATGTTTGAGCAGTGCGCTGCCGACGCCTTTGCCCTGAGCGGCCGGGTCGACAAACAGGTTGTGCAGGAAATTGTCGTTTTCGTACACCGAGGCGAACCCCAGTCGGTGACCCTTTTCTTCGGCGACCCAAATGGTTTCATCGAGCGTGGCGGCATCAAAATCTTCCAGCCGCCAGTCGCTGCCATCAAGCCAGTGCCAGCTCTCTTTGCGGGCGTGTAAATAAAGGGTGCGTAAAAACGGTCTGTCACTTTCCTGCCAGCGGCGAATAATCATTCAGCTCCTGATTAACGGTGGTAAAAGATGTCGCCGTTATAAGCTTTGAGGATTTTGCCTTCGGCATCCGTGATCAGCACATAGTTGCCGCCCATGTAGGTCCAGTGGCTACCGGCTTCGGGGGCTGGCAGGTTACGCAGTTGCCACTGTTTAATGTTGTACTCTTCGCTGCGGTACATTGCCGGTACGGTATCGCCAATGTTGAATTTCGTGAAGTCAGCGACAAACTCATTAATTTCATAGGATTGCGGCCCGGTTGCGCCTGGTGTAGCGGTTTGCGGTGCGGCAAAGGCCGTCGTGGCGGTTGCCAACAGCGCGCCCAGAAGCATCATTTTTGTTTTACTCATACTCTCTCCAGGTTGTTCTTATACATTTCACGCGGTTGCATAAATAGCACGCCATCATTGCCGTTAACTGACAGCGGAGCAACTACGAAAAAATAACGCTTTGGTAAAAAGTGTAAGCAAACCCAGGGCAGAGGAGGAAAAGCGGACGCCTATTTTCGCTATCCGCTTGTAACCTTTAAGAATAATCCTGGCTAATTGTCAGCCAGCAAACCCTTCCAGCACGATTTTCCCTACCGCCCGCTGGCTTTCAAGCAGCGCGTGGGCTTTGCGCAAGTTCACGGCATTGATGGTGCCAAAGTGCTCGCCAAGCGTGGTTCTTAACACACCTTCATCGATCAACTGCGCCACGCGTGAGAGCAACTGGTGCTGAGCAATCATATCCTCGGTGGTGAACATTGAGCGGGTAAACATAAATTCCCAGTGCAGCGAAATGCTTTTCACCTTCAGCGGCAGCGCGTCCAGGCTTTGCGGATCATCAATCAGCGCCAGTTTACCCTGCGGTTTCAGGGCGTTAATCAGCTGCTGATAATGCTCTTCGGTGTTATTGAGGCTGGCGACATGAGAAACCTGTTTGACGCCAATTCGTGCCAACTCTTCAGTCAACGGTTTGCTGTGGTCAATCACATAGTGCGCGCCGAGTTCTTTCACCCACTGCTGGCTGGCGGGGCGAGATGCCGTGCCAATTACCGTTAAGCGCGTTAACTTGCGCGCCAGTTGCGTCATGATCGAACCCACGCCACCCGCTGCGCCAACAATCAAAAGTACATCACTTTCGTTGCCGCCCTCTTTGATGCCAAGACGGTCGAATAACAACTCCCAGGCGGTAATGGCGGTTAAGGGCAGAGCGGCGGCGGCGGCGTTATCCAGCGTTTTCGGTTTGCGTGCCGCAATACGCTCATCCACCAACTGGAATTCGCTGTTGCTACCGGGGCGCGTCAACGCACCGGCGTACCACACTTCATCACCTGGCTGGAACAACGTGACCGCTTCACCGACGGCGGTCACCACGCCCACTGCATCCCAGCCCAGCACGCGCGGTGCATCGGCGTTAAAACCGGCGCGCACTTTGGTATCCACCGGGTTGACGGAAACGGCCTTCACTTCAACCAGTAAGTCGTGACCGCTGGCTGTCGGTTGCGGCAGTTCAATGTCGGTAAGAAAATCCAGATTGCTGCCGTTCTGCGCGGCGCGGGTAATAGCGATAGCTTTCATAAAGGCTCCGTTAATGCGTTTTGGGTGTCGATACAGATAAGGGTAGTCAAAGCTTATCTGATGAAAAACACGCAAAACGGAGCAGCACTTATCCTTGATGAGTGAAAATCAATTGATCTGGCCGTCCGGGGAATCCGAGTTTGGCACCGGGATATCGGCGCTGACGCGCAAATCCTGGTCATCGAAAATCATGCAGTGGCGATTATCAAAGGCGAGGGTAATTTTCTGCCACGGACGGAAATGGACATCTCCCGGCAGCAGAATTTTAATGTTGTCATGGCCGTAGCACTGACCAAACAGATAAGTGTTATTACCGAGTCGTTCCACCACTTCGCACTGAAATTCCAGCGGCGTGCCGCGCGTGACATCCGTGGAGAGATGTTCCGGGCGAATACCCAGTGTGATGGCCGCGCTTGGCTCCAGCCGCGATGTTTCGATTGCGAGCGTTAATTGATGCCCCTGCGCCAGCGTGATGGTCACTTCGCCGGGTTGCCAGGCTTTAACCGTGGCGGGCAGGAAGTTCATCTTCGGCGAGCCGATAAACCCGGCGACAAACTTGTTTTTCGGGTTGTAGTAGAGCGACATCGGCGAGCCCATCTGCTCGACATTGCCGTAGTTCATCACCACGATTTTGTCCGCCAGCGTCATTGCCTCCACCTGATCATGGGTGACATACACCATGGTGGTTTTCAGCTCCTGGTGCAGGCGCGCAATGTGCAGGCGCATCTCGACACGCAGTTCGGCATCAAGGTTGGAGAGGGGTTCGTCAAACATAAATACGCGCGGGTTACGCACAATCGCACGGCCAATGGCGACGCGCTGGCGCTGGCCGCCGGAGAGCTGTTTCGGTTTTCGGTCAAGCAGATGGCTCAGTTGCAGGGTTTTCGCCACCATCTCCACCTGGCGGCGGATCTCCTCTTTCGGCACTTTGTTCACTTTCAGCCCGTAGCCCATGTTTTCCGCCACGGTCATATGCGGGTAGAGCGCGTAAGACTGGAACACCATCGACACGCCGCGATGCGCCGGCGCGACATCATTCATCACCTCGTCGCCAATCAATACTTCGCCTTCGCTAACCTCTTCCAGACCGGCAATCATGCGCAGCATGGTGGATTTGCCGCAGCCGGAAGGGCCGACAAATACCGCGAATTCGCCATCATCAATCGATAAATTGACATTGTTCAGCGTCACCGTGTCGCCAAACCGTTTGGTGACATTCCTCAGTCGTATATTGGACATCAACGTTCCCCGAATGTAGTAGCCGTTATTTACCGTTTATGCCGTATGCTGAGTGTTTTTGTATTACGTATAACAATCATCTGGCGTCGCTGCGTAACGGCGAAAAATCTTGCTATGACTATAACTTCCAGCGTTTTTGCGCCATATATCGAATTTTCATTTCTGTAACACCGGTCACATAACTCACCGTTTATGCTCGTTTTATTAATTGGTAAAGCGTAGCGTATAACAAATTCAATAAGGCGAGTGAATACGTCTTAAACCCTGCAATATCAGGTGTTCTGTTTAAAAGCTATCCTGATGCTGCGCCATAAAAACCACAAAATTGTTATACCTTGACATGAGGTTGATAATGAAAAAGAACACACTTACTGCACTGATCCTCTCTGCACTCGCCGTTGGCCAGACGGTTAGCCTGTCGGCGCACGCCGCCACCCAGCAGCTTAATGTCTGGGAAGACATTAAAAAGTCGGTCGGCATTCAGGACGCCGTAAAAGATTTCGAACAAAAGTACGACGTCAAGGTTAACGTGCAGGAGATGCCCTACGCGCAGCAACTGGAAAAATTACGCCTTGATGGTCCAGCAGGGATTGGCCCGGATGTGCTGGTTATTCCTAATGATCAACTGGGCGGCGCGGTGGTGCAAGGGCTGCTGACCCCGCTGAATCTGGATAAAGAGAAGGTTGACGCTTTTACGCCTGCATCAATCAACGCCTTTCGTCTGGATAACACTTTGTATGGTGTGCCGAAAGCGGTGGAAACCCTCGTGCTTATCTATAACAAGGAACTGATTGATAAGCCGCTGCAAAGCCTGCCGGAATGGCTCGACTATTCGAAAAAACAGCGCGCACAGGATAAATACGGGTTGCTGGCCAAGTTTGACCAGATCTATTACAGCTGGGGTGCCATCGGGCCGGAAGGCGGCTACCTGTTTGGTAAAAACGATAAAGGCGGTTTCAACCCGCAGGATATTGGCCTCAATAAACCGGGCGCGGTGGAAGCCGTCACCTTCCTGAAAAAATTCTATGCCGAAGGCGTATTTCCCTCCGGCATCCTCGGCGATAACGGCCTGAACGCCATCGATTCGCTGTTTACCGAGAAAAAAGCCGCAGCGGTGATCAACGGCCCGTGGGCGTTCCAGCCGTATGAAGCGGCGGGTATCAATTATGGCGTCGCGCCGCTACCGAACCTGCCAGACGGCAAGCCGATGAGCTCGTTCCTCGGCGTGAAAGGGTATGTCGTTTCAACCTGGAGCAAAGACAAAAAGCTTGCCCAGCAATTCATTGAATTTATCAACCAGCCGCAGTACGTGAAAACGCGTTATATCGCCACCCGCGAAATCCCGGCGCAGAAAGCGATGATTGACGATCCGGTGATTAAAAACGACGAAAAAGCCAGTGCTGTCGCGGTTCAGGCGGCACGCGCTACGGCAATGCCAGGCATTCCGGAAATGGGCGAAGTGTGGGGGCCGGCGAACGCCGCGCTGGAGCTGAGCCTGACCGGCAAACAGGAACCGCAGGCGGCGCTCGATGCGGCCACCAAACAGATCCATATGCAAGTTGAAGCGATGCAGGCCAGTAACCAGTAACCGCGTGTTGTTGCGAAACGGGAGGGGCACCTCCCGTTGTTGAAAAGGAGTCGTACGTGATTATCAGTCCCAGCGAAAATTTTGCCAAAACGCGTGGCGCAGGGCGGCATGCGTGGTGCGGGCTGCTGCTGGCCGTTGTGCCGGGTTTGGGTCAGTTTTATCACCGCCAGTGGTTAAAGGGTTTTATCTTCCTGGTACTGCTTAGCAGTTTTATGGGTATTTTTTACGATTTTCTGCGTGAAGGGGTATGGGGTTTATACACTCTTGGCGAAGAGGTCCCGCGTGATAACTCCATTTTCTTGCTGGCGGAAGGCATTATCAGCGTGCTCATCATCGCCTTTGGTGTGATGGTCTATTACCTCTCACTGCGCGATGCGTGGGTAAACGGTAAAAAACGCGACGCAGGGAAACCGCTCAACAGCGTGCGCAAACAGTACCAAATGTTACTCAGCGACGGCTTCCCTTATCTGATGATCACGCCAGGCTTTATCCTGCTGGTGTTTGTGGTAATTTTCCCGATCCTCTTCGGTTTCGCTATTGCTTTTACTAATTACAATCTTTACCACACGCCGCCGGCCAAGCTAGTGGACTGGGTGGGATTAAAGAACTTCGTCAACATCTTCACCCTGTCGATCTGGCGCTCAACCTTCTTTGATGTGCTGCAATGGACGGTGGTCTGGACGTTGCTGGCTACCACGTTGCAGTGCTCCGTTGGCGTGCTGCTGGCGATTCTGGTGAACCAGAAAGATCTGCGCTTTAAGCCGCTGGTTCGCACCATTTTTATCCTGCCGTGGGCGGTGCCAGGATTTGTCACCATTCTGGTGTTCGCCGGGATGTTTAACGATTCGTTCGGCGTGATTAACAATGCCATTCTCGCGTTCTTCGGCATTGCGCCAAAAGCCTGGCTGACGGATCCATTCTGGACCAAAACGGCGCTGATCATGATGCAAACCTGGCTCGGTTTCCCGTTTGTTTTCGCCATGACCACCGGCGTGTTGCAGGCCATCCCGGACGATTTGTACGAAGCGGCGAAAATGGATGGCGCGGGCACCTGGACGCGGCTTCGCACCATTACGTTGCCGCTGGTGCTGTACTCGATTGCGCCGATCATCATTACCCAATACACCTTCAACTTTAACAACTTCAACATCATCTATCTGTTTAACAACGGCGGCCCGGCGGTTGCGGGGGCGAACGCGGGTGGGACGGATATTCTGGTGTCGTGGATTTACAAGCTGACAATGTCCTCTTCGCAGTACGCGATTGCGGCAACCATCACCATTTTGCTGTCGATTTTTGTCGTCGGTCTGGCGCTGTGGCAGTTCCGCGCGACCAAATCTTTTAAAAACGACGACATGGCATAAGGGAAGAAAAATGGCTCAATCACAAAGTATCCGCCGCGAGAAGTGGATCCGCCTGACGCTCTCCTGGCTGGTTATCGCGCTGGTATCGCTGATGATTATCTACCCGCTGGTGTGGACGATTGGCGCGTCGCTGAACGCCGGTAACAGCTTGCTCAGCACCTCGATAATCCCGGAAAACCTCTCGTTTCAGCATTATGCCGATTTGTTTAACGGCCAGGTCAATTACATGACCTGGTACTGGAACTCAATGAAGATCAGCCTGCTGACCATGGTGCTGACGCTGATCAGCGTCAGTTTCACCGCTTATGCCTTTTCTCGCTTCCGTTTTAAAGGGCGGCAGAACGGGCTGATGCTGTTTTTGCTGTTGCAGATGATCCCGCAGTTTTCGGCGCTGATCGCCATTTTCGTGCTGTCGCAACTGTTGGGCTTAATCAACAGCCATATGGCGCTGGTGCTGATTTATGTCGCCGGGATGATCCCGATGAACACTTATCTGATGAAAGGCTATCTCGATGCTATCCCGCGTGATTTGGATGAGTCTGCACGCATGGATGGCGCGAGTAACTTCCGCATCTTTATTGAGATCATCATGCCGCTGTCGAAACCGATTGTGGCCGTGGTGGCACTGTTCTCTTTCACCGGGCCGCTGGGGGATTTCATTCTCTCTAGCACCATTTTGCGCACCCCGGACAAATACACGCTGCCGATTGGGCTTTACAACCTGGTGGCGCAAAAAATGGGCGCCAGTTACACCACCTACGCGGCGGGCGCGGTCTTGATCGCCGTTCCGGTGGCCATTCTTTATCTGGCACTGCAAAAATACTTCGTCTCCGGCCTGACCTCCGGCAGCACCAAAGGATAACCACATGAAAAGATTTGCACCCGCTCTGCTTGCTGTCTGTCTGGGTAGTTTGTCCACCAGCGCCTTCGCTGCCGACGCGCTTCAAACGCGCGCCTTTAACGGCATGCCCGTTGATTTCATTAAAGGCGCGGATATTTCGACGTTGCTCGACGCCGAGAAGCACGGAGCGAAGTTTTATAACGAAAATAACCAGCCGCAGGATGCGATTGCCATTCTGAAGGCCAACGGCGTCAACTATGTGCGCTTGCGTTTGTGGGTTGATCCAAAAGATGCGCAAGGCCAGGCCTACGGCGGCGGCAATAACGATCTGGCCAGCACGCTGGCGCTGGCGAAGCGGGCGAAAGCGCAGGGTATGAAACTGCTGCTCGATTTCCACTACAGCGATTTCTGGACCGATCCAGGCAAGCAATACAAACCAAAGGCCTGGGAGAAAATGGATTACCCACAGTTGAAAACGGCAATCCATGATTATACCCGCGACACCATCGCCCGCTTTAAGCAGGAGGGCGTGCTGCCGGATATGGTGCAAATCGGCAATGAGATTAACGGCGGCATGTTGTGGCCGGAAGGCAAAAGCTGGGGGCAGGGTGGCGGTGAGTTTGACCGGCTGGCGGGCTTGCTGAATGCGGCTATCGATGGGCTGAAAGAGAACCTGAAGAACGGCGAGCAGGTAAAAATCATGCTGCATCTGGCAGAAGGCACCAAGAACGATACCTTCCGCTGGTGGTTTGATGAAATCACCAAACGCAACGTGCCGTTCGATGTCATCGGCCTCTCGATGTACACCTACTGGAACGGGCCGATTAGCGCGTTGCAGGCCAATATGGACGACATCAGCAAACGCTACAACAAAGATGTGATTGTGGTGGAAGCGGCCTACGGCTATACGCTGGCGAACTGTGATAACGCGGAAAACAGCTTCCAGGCGAAAGAGGAAAAAGAGGGCGGCTATCCAGGCACCGTGCAGGGGCAATATGACTATATCCACGATTTAATGCAGTCGGTAATCAATGTTCAGGGCCATCGCGGCAAAGGTATTTTTTACTGGGAGCCTACCTGGATTGCCGTTCCCGGAAATACCTGGGCCACGCAAGCTGGCATGAAATATATCAACGACAAGTGGAAAGAGGGAAATGCCCGCGAAAACCAGGCGTTATTTGATTGTCAGGGTAAAGTGCTGCCATCGGTAAAAGTCTTTAATTAATTTTGGTGTGGTAAATTTCAGGATCTGTTTATGAATAAATTTGCGCCTTTAAGCCCGAAGGTTGTCTCGCTATTGCATGGCGCGGACTATAACCCGGAGCAGTGGGAAAATTATCCCGATATTATTGATAAAGACATTGCCATGATGCAGCAGGCAAAATGCAATGTGATGTCTGTTGGAATATTCAGTTGGTCGAAACTCGAACCGCAGGAAGGGGTATTTAATTTCGCCTGGCTGGATGTCGTTATAGAGAAATTATATGCCGCCGGTATCCATATTTTTCTGGCCACGCCAAGCGGCGCGCGTCCGGCGTGGATGTCGCAAAAATACCCGGAGGTGTTGCGGGTCGGGCGCGACCGCGTTCCGGCGCTGCATGGCGGGCGGCATAACCACTGTATGACGTCGCCGGTGTACCGGGAAAAAACGCTGAAAATCAACACGCTGCTGGCGGAGCGCTATGCGCACCATCCGGCGGTGCTGGGCTGGCATATTTCCAATGAATATGGCGGCGAATGCCACTGCGCGTTGTGTCAGGAAAAATTCCGCGGCTGGCTGAAAGCACGTTATCAGACGCTGGAAAACCTCAATCACGCCTGGTGGAGCGATTTCTGGAGCCACACTTACAGTGACTGGTCGCAGATCCAGTCACCGTCGCCGCAGGGCGAAGTCTCCATTCACGGGCTGAACCTAGACTGGCGACGCTTTAACACCGCGCAGGTGACCGACTTTTGCCGCCATGAAGTTGCCCCGCTGAAAGCGGCTAACGCGACGCTGCCGGTAACCACCAACTTTATGGAGTATTTCTACGATTACGACTACTGGCAGCTTGCCGAAGCGATCGATTTTATCTCCTGGGACAGCTACCCGATGTGGCACCGGGATAAAGACGAAACGGCGCTTGCCTGCTACACCGCCATGTATCACGACATGATGCGCACGCTGAAAGGCGGCAAACCGTTTGTGCTGATGGAGTCCACACCGAGCGTCACCAACTGGCAGCCGACCAGCAAGCTGAAAAAGCCGGGAATGCACATTCTCTCGTCGCTGCAGGCGGTGGCGCACGGCGCCGATTCGGTGCAGTACTTTCAGTGGCGTAAAAGCCGCGGATCGGTCGAGAAGTTCCACGGCGCGATTATCGATCACGTCGGGCATCTGGATACGCGCGTGGGTCGTGAAGTCTGCGCGCTGGGCGACATGCTCAGCAAACTCACTCCGGTAATGGGTTGTCGCACCGATGCACGCGTGGCGATCATCTTCGATCAGCAAAACCGCTGGGCGCTGGATGATGCCGAAGGCCCGCGCAATAAAGGGCTGGAGTATGAAAAAACGGTTAACGAGCACTATCGACCGTTCTGGGAAAAAGGTATTGCCGTTGACGTAATCAATGCTGATGCCGATCTCAGCCGTTATCAACTGGTGATTGCACCGATGCTGTATATGGTGCGCGACGGTTTTGCCGAGCACGTAGAGGCGTTTGTCGCGGCGGGCGGTCATCTGGTGACCTCTTACTGGACCGGCGTGGTCAATGAAAGTGATCTTTGTTATCTCGGCGGTTTCCCGGGTCCGCTGCGCAAGTTGCTTGGCATCTGGGCAGAGGAGATTGATTGCCTGGACGACAACGAGCGCAATCAGGTACAGGGTCTGGCGGGAAATGAGGCCGGCTTACAGGGGCCGTATCAGGTGCGTCATCTGTGTGAGTTGATCCACACCGAGAGCGCGCAGGCGCTGGCAACTTATCGGGATGATTTCTACGCCGGACGGCCCGCTGTGACGGTCAATCATGTCGGCAAAGGCAAGGCCTGGCATGTGGCGTCGCGCAACGATCTCGCTTTCCAGCGTGATTTCTTCGCCAACATTATTGATGAGCTGGCGCTGCCGCGCGCGTTGCAAAACGATTTGCCGCCGGGCGTTGTTGCCACCGCGCGTACGGACGGTGAAAGCACCTTTGTCTTTATTCAGAACTTTAGCGCCCAGCAGCAGGCGATAACGCTGCCTGGTGGCTATCAGGATTGTTTGTCCGGTTCGTCCGCCAGCGGTGCGCTGTCGCTCGCTCCCTGGGATTGCCGGGTTGTTAGCTGTAAAGCGTAAGTGAACCTTCCGCGCCTGCCCATTCGGGCAGGCGTTTTTTTATCTGCTGATTATCAGGAGACTATTATGGTGAGCCTTAAATCCTTCCTGCATTACTTCTCTGAACCGAAAAACGCGGCCACAACACCCATGAGTGAAGGGGAGTTGCAGAAAATTCAGCGGCTGGTGCAAGCCTTTGGCGGCGCGCCGAATATTGCGCATGTCGATGCCTGCTTAACCCGTTTGCGCGTCACGGTTAAAGATCTGGCGATTGTCGATTCTCAGGCACTGCAAAATGAAGGGGCGTTGGGTGTGATTATTCTTGGGCAAGAAGTTCACGCTATTTTCGGTAAGCAATCCGACGCGCTGCGTAAATTACTTGATGAGCATTTCTCGTCTCGCTAATAAATAAAAAAAGGGATACCTGCATGGGTATCCCGAAATGAAACAGTGGCAACTTTGCTCAGTTTGCGGAGATAAAATAAATAATGATGTTACTCGTTAATACATACAACGTGGTGCCTTATCTTTTTGCGACAACATAGTTTCCCGGTATTGGCTTATTGAAATAAAAAGCCAGAGTAAACAGAATCAGCCAACAAAGAGATAACATGAAGGATGCGGTGTATTACCACCAGGCTTCAACCTGAACACCGAAGTTCCAGGTGTTATTTTTCGTTCCGTCTTCAAATGATTTTCCGTCTTCCGAATCATTTAAATAGGAAGCGAAAAGACGTAACTCAGGACGAGACATAAATTCCGGGCCATCCGCCAGACCGACGGCGAAAGTATATTTCTCGCCGCTCTGTTTGTAATGGGTGCCGTTTTTATAATCATCTTTCTGGTAGAAACCACCGACTTCGCCAATCAAGCGCACATAATTGGTGAGCTGATACTGGGCACGTCCAACCAGCGAAACCAGCCGTGTTTTGTCGGTATATTCGGTGATGTCATTGGCTGAACCGTATGTCAGCACATGGTTCAGCGAGAACTTATCGGTAATCGGAATAAGGCCGGTGTTAATCACACGATAGCCGCTGGCGTCATTCACGTCGTGCCACATGTCGTACCAGCCGCCGCCCTGCGACACCATGTTCTGCGCCAGCCCTTTGTTGGCATATTGCAGCACCAGTTTATTGTAGCCGCCAAACATATCCTGGCTGATTTCACCGGTCACCATTACGCCGTCATCGGCTTCATACAGGCCACCGTAGTCTTTCTGTTTCTTGGTTGGGTTTGGCATGGCGTAGTCGATGCCGAACTCGGTCCACGCGCCTGACCACGGTTTCCAGCCCGCATAACGCAGGTCGATATAGTTGATGTTGACGTCGTTATCGTTATCAACGCGGTAATCGACATCGTTGGCGTCGCCACGGATCCACGCCACGGAAACCGCGCCTGGGCCTAAGGTGTAGTTTTCAATACCCGCGCCGGAACCGGAAATGTTCCAGTATTTGGTATCAATAATGTGCAGATCGTGGCGCTGGTAGTAGCGTTTACCGCCCCAGATCACCGCGTTGGGATCGTTAGGGATAAGCCCCTTGATTTGCAGGTTTAATTGACGCAAACCAAATTGTGCGTCGTCGCCAATGGTGGTTTCGTTGTCGTTGGAGCCATCGGAAACCATGCTGACCATGGTGTCGAGGTAAAAACTCACCTCGTCTTTTTTATACACTTCCGAGCCCAGTTCCACTTCCCCGTAGGTATCGGATTCGTTACCGAGGCGGCCGAGTTTGTTTTTCTGCCACTCCACTTGTCCACCATCGCCCGACACGCCTACGCCACCGCGCAGGTAACCGTGAAAGTCGATAGGCACAGATGAGGCGGCCAGGATGGATGGTGAAGTCAGCGCAGCGGCTAACGCAAGTGTGAGAGTGCGTAGCGTAGTGTTCATATCATTCCTCTTATTGTTTTGTATTACGTTCACATAAACGCTGTCATAAAATGCCTAAATGTAAAAACAGGCAAACTAACGATTGTGAATGTGTGATTAAGTGCAAATAAATCAGCGTTTTTTGTTACAGGTAGCGAATTCCTTCACAATGTTCGCTATTGTGAGCGTGATACTTATTTGGCAAAAAAGAGGCGAGGGAAGTGTGGTGAGCGTTTTTTTAGACAGCCCCTGTTACAATTGGCGCATAACAACATAAGGAACCGGACCATGAAGTCTAAAAGTGCGACGTTGGAAGACGTTGCCCGCCATGCGGGTGTCTCCTATCAGACCGTGTCCAGGGTACTCAACAAATCTGCCAATGTATCCGAAGCCACGCGTCTCAAGGTGGAGAAATCCATAGAGTTATTGCGCTACGTACCTAACAGGCTGGCCCAACAACTGGTCGGCAAACAGAGCCATACCATTGGGCTGGTGACCACTTCGCTGGCACTGCATGCGCCATCGCAGGTGGCGGCGGCAGTAAAACGCTATGCCAACCTTGATGGTTACCAGGTGCTGATCTCGATGATCGATGAGAACGTCAATCATGATATCCAGGCCGCTATCAACGAATTGAAATCACAACTCGTCGATAAAGTGATTATCAACGTACCGTTGGAGACCGAGCAGGCGCAGCGCATCGCCTCTGACAACGATGATATCGTCTGCCTGTTTCTCGATGTTGACCCTTACAGTTCGGTGTTTAACGTTTCGTTTAACCCGGCAGACGGCACCCGCGCCAGCGTCAAACACCTTTACGATTTGGGGCATCGACAGATTGCCTTACTGGCCGGGCCGGAGAGTTCGGTCTCGGCGAAGCTGCGCCTGAAAAGCTGGATCGAAACCCTGAACGGTTATGGGCTGAAACCGGTGATGGTTTTTCACGGTAACTGGGATGCGCAAAGTGGTTATGCCGGTGCGCTACAGATGCTGCGCGAAACGCCAAACTTTACCGCCGTGTTGGTAGGTAACGACCAGATGGCGCTCGGGGTACTAAGCGCGTTTCATCAGCACCAGGTGGCGATTCCCGGTGAGAAGTCGGTTGTCGGTTATGACGACACCTACGAAAGCTCGTTCTTTTACCCGGCGCTGACCACCGTCTCGCTGGATCTCGATTTACAGGGTAAGGAAGCTGTCCGGCGGCTGCTCGATAGCGGTCACGGCGACGCCACGCGCAGTTCTTCCGTGTTGCCCGCGCGGCTCATTGTGCGCCATTCCACGGGCGTGCAGCAGGCGCAGGGCACCAACCTGCAAGAGATCTCCCAGCAACTGCAAGCTATTGCGCACAAGTTGTGGAAATGATCGCGCTTTAATGCAACCAGTCATCCGGCACCTGCGCCGGGTGACATCAGTGCGCCAGTTCACCTTCAAATCCATTATTCCGTGTTTCAGTCATGTATATAATTTCGGTCTTGCGCTGAGGCCGTATTTATTTTTCGGATTTTTAATTTTATTAATTAACACAAAAATAACAGGCAACTTGTTAATATTTATCACTTCATTGAGTGAAATAAACGGCAAGTAAAAAATGCTATGGCCTGGTAACTGCCCAGCAGTTTGCTGCTAAGATAACGCTTGCATGAGGGTTTGTACCGACGTTTTAGTGTAAATGTAATTAAGCGTTTACTTAACCGATAAATGTCTTGTGGTCTTAGCGGTAACAGTAAGATGGATATATTTAATATTTTAAATTCCGGGCGTTATTTTTCTATGTAATAGCATTTTATTTTATGTGTTCCATTAATTTATCTTCCACGACTGTTACGAGTTGTTCAGTTGGTATAGCGGTGCGTCTGCATTAACAGTGGGCGCTGTCCGTATTTTATCGAAATAGATTACAGGAACGCTTATTTTTAAATATAAGGAAGTTATATATGGACAGGATTGTTAAAGTTAATTTAGAACGGCAATTCTCTGCAACGTCGCAACTGGGCATGGCGCACGACCCCTCATCCGGTTTAAATAGCATTCCGAATATGAAAACCACGCTTTCAAGGCTCTCCTGCGCGGTAAAAGTCACCTTTCCGATGTTGCTGTTTTTTACAGGCATTCCTGGTGCTATGGCCGTAAATATTACGCAAAACACACTTTACGATAAGCCGGTTAACGATATTAATGATGGTCTTCAGTTCAATCCGAACAGCGGCCTGGAAATTACCGCTGGAGCCGGTACAGTCAATATCGCTAACGGCGCAGGCCCGTATGCAGTAGAAATGGACAGCGCTTATTTATGGTTGCATGGCGGTTCACTTAATAGCGCAGGCGATCTCCTGTTGAACGGGCAGTCGCACATTCAGTTCGGCGGGGCGCAAATGGGTGGCGTCCCCGCATCGACAAACGGTTATGGCGGCACACTCTCGTTCGGTAACCTTGTGACCAGCACCGGTGCTGGTACGTTAACGTCTATTAATATTAATGATGCGCAGTCGGTAATCGTGGCCAACAGCATCAACCTGCAGTCTGAAACAAGCCAGTTCGTCCAGACCGGTGGCACGACCACAGTGGCGCATGATATGTCGATTTCTCCCGGTGGTGGCGCGGCGAGTGGCGGGTTATCGGTCAGCGGTTCCGCGATTCTCAATGTAGGCGATAATCTCACCGCCGATCTCGCTGGCGGCGGGATGGGGTTGCATATTGCCGATGGCGCAACCGTCAATGTTGGCGGTGATTTAACGCTCTCCAATGATCGAACGCTCAATGACATCAATGCGGTTGCGGATAATGCAATAATTCGCAATGCGGACGTGCATGTTAACGGCGATATGAACCTTAATGGCACACATGCTGGCGACACAGCGTTGCAAATTCATGGCGGTTCTTCCGGGCAACACGTGGTTATCGGCGATAATATTAATCTCAATGCCTCTGTTGCCGGTAATAACATGAAAACGGTACTCGGCAATAACGCCTGGCTAGAAGTGGAGAACAATATTACGCTTAACAGCGTGTCTGGAGCAAATAACACCCTTTATATTGGTGATGCATTAACGGATGAGCAAAATCATATTCGGGCGAGTCGCATCATTATGAGCGGTACGGGTGATAATAAAATTATCTTCAATAATAACTTTTCCACACAATCGAATGATGGCTATGTTTTCAACATGCAAATAATAGGAGATGGCAGTGTTGAGTATCAGTCGGGTCATACCACGCTGGGATTAGAATCGGATTATAGCGGTGATACGCTAATTAGCGGTGGGCTAGTCACAATTACCCATACGAGAGCGCTGGGTTCAAATAATATCACAATTAATACTAACGCCAACGATCCGTTACAAGGGCTGGATATAGCAGGGGTGGGCCACTATGCTTTCACCAATAATATGACCGGTACTGGTAATACGACGGTGTCAGGCGATGTCATTATCTTTATTAATAAAAACACGTATGCCGGGAAATGGAATATCACGGGAAAAGCGGCAACCAGCAAAGATTTATTAGTGAGTGACAACAGTTTTGGAACAGGCACGATTAATATTGCGGCGAGTGGAGAATTTACCGCGCAAACAGATGCTGCTTTCGAATTTAATAATCACCTGACCGGTACGGGCGATTTTATCGCCGATAATAACCACAATTCGTTTAATTTTACCGCTGATGTCGGCCGTGATTTTTCCGGTGATGTTTATCTCAGAAATAATGATTTCCTGCTGGATGGGGACAATACCGCCGCGCTCACTCAGGCCACACTGCATGTTGAAAACGGCAACACCACTACCGTTGGAACAGGCACTCAATCCATTGGTGGCCTGGCTTTTAACGGCGGCAAAATGGTGTTTGGCGATATCAACTCTGTGCCTTTGGTTAAGGCGGCAGGCAATGTGGATCTGTCCGGGCGGGGCACAATTCAGATAAGCAACAGCAGCAGTTTGCAACATACGCCGCCTGATACCAGTAACCCGCTCATGCAACAGGACGAGGCAGAAGTTGTACGTCAGTTGGTGGAAAGCCAGCAAGTCGTAACCGGCGCTGGCGGCAATTTGCTGCTCGTCGATGAAAATGGGCAGGCGGTTTCCGCAGAAACGGAGCACGACGTTACGCAAAATGGCCAGACCGTGGCGAAAGGGCACTATGACTATCGTCTTACTAGCGGTAGCGGCGCGGATGGAATGTATATCAATTACGGGCTGACTGAGCTTGAACTGCTGGCGCAGGGCAATGATGCCCTGACATTGAGCGCAGAAGGCAACAGCGGTAACGCCGCCGATCTGAGCGCGAAAGTCAGCGGAAGTGGCGATTTGCAAATTAATACCGACACGGCGGTTTCATTATCCAATCGGGATAACGACTATACCGGCGTGACGCGAATTGTGGCCGGTCAGTTGCAATTAGCAAACGATCAAACATTGGGTAACACCTCGTTGGTCGACATGGCCTCTGCAACGGTGCTGGACATTCATGGCTACCAGCAAACCCTCGGCGCGATAGAGAGCCAACAGGGGTCGCTGATAGATCTCGCGGGCGGCAACCTGACGGTGACCAAAGGCGGCGATATCGCGGGTGCGCTCACCGGCAGCGGCGCGTTGAATTTCATTGGTGGGCCGATGGCTATCCACGGTGACAATACCGCGCTCAGCGCCGATATCACCATAAAGTCGGGGGCATCAGTAACCCTCGATAACCCACGGGGACTGGGAACCGCAGGCATCGATAACAGCGGTTTTCTCAAATTTAACAGCGCATCCGGTCTGCTTGAAAACACGCTCACCAATAACGGAATCGTTGTTCTCAACGACAGCAACATCCAATTTACCGCTGACAACACCCATTTCGGCGGTACGGTTGAGATTGGCGATGGCAGCCAGCTTACTGTTAATACGGCAAATCAGCTAAGTTGCGCGTCGATAATCAATGACGGAACGCTTCGGGTGGTGACCAACGATGACTGGACCGTGCAAAACAGTGTGGCCGGTTCGGGCGGGCTGGAAAAAGGTGGCCTCGGCATCATCACGCTCTCGCAGGCCGCTGCGCTTTATAAAGGTGAGACGAATATCCGAACCGGCGGCGTGAAGTTTGGTTCCCCCGAGGAGCCGTTCACGCTGGAGTCATCGCACGTCAATATCTATAAAGACGCGGTGCTTATTGGCAACGGCGCGGTAGCAGGCGATGTCACTAACGCCGGCACCCTGTCGATCGGAACCGGAGCGGCGAACCGGACTGCAGGCGCGGGCGGTGCCGCAGCAGTGAGCGATGCGTTAACCATTAACGGTAACCTGAATAACACCGGCACTGTTCAGATAGGTGCGGCAACGAGCGGCAAAGCGCCGGGTAATCAACTGGTGGTGAAGGGGGATTACCAGGGCAGCAACGGTGTGATTAATTTCAACACCGTTCTGGCGGATGACAGCTCCGCAACGGAAACGCTGCGGGTGGAAGGCGATACCAGCGGTACGACAAAGGTCAGCGTTAACAATGTCGGCGGCATGGGCAAGCAAACGCTGAACGGGATCCAGCTCATCCAGGTTAACGGACACTCAGCCGGGCGATTCACTCAGCAGGGGCGAATTGTTGCGGGCGCGTATGAATATATGCTGGTGCGCGGTAACGGGCAGGATTATGCACACTGGTTTTTAAGCAACCAGTTGCAAGAAGACCTGCCGCCTGACCCGCCGATCGACCCCGAAGATCCACCGAGCGAACCGGAGCAGCCGCCGACCAAGCCCGAGCAGCCCGATCCTGACCCGACGCCATCACAACCGACGCCACCGCAATCCACTAAGCCGGTTAACCGACCGGAAGGGGGAAGCTACACGGAAAACCTGGCGGCAGCCAACCGCATGTTTGCCATCCGTTTGCAGGATAGCGTTAGCGAAACCCAGACCGATAACGGGCAGCAGGGCGATACCGCAGAGAGCAGCATGTGGATGCATCAGGCGGGATCGCGTAACCGCTCGCATGACGACAGCGGGCAATTGAAAACCGAGTCGACTCAGTACGTGGTGATGCTGGGCGGTGACCTGGTGCAATGGAGCGACGGCCGCCAGGGACGCGGGCGCGTGGGAGTGATGGCCGGATACGGAAACAACCACAGCAAAACGCACTCGGACATCAGCGGTTACGATGCCGACGGTCGGGTAAACGGCTACACGGCAGGCGCATACGGTGCATGGTATGCCGACGAGGTGAATAAAACCGGGCTGTATGTGGGCAGTTGGGCGCAATATAGCTGGTTTACGAATTCAGTCAGCGGTGAGGAACTCTCTTCCGAGGCGTATCACGCGAAAGGTGTCAGTGCGTCCGTTGAAACCGCCTGGAACTGGAAAGCTGCGGAGTTTTCCGCCAGCAACGGTTCGCGGACAAGCTGGCACATCCAGCCGCAGGCGCAGGCTATCTGGATGGGAGTAAAAGCTGAGGATCACCGCGAAGCAAACGGTACGCGCGTCAGCGGCGATGGGAGTAACGCGCTACAAACGCGGCTCGGGATCCGCAGTTGGTTGAACAGCTACGGCAGTCAGCATAATGACAACGGGCGCAGGTTACAGCCGTTTATCGAAGCCAACTGGATCCACAACACGCAGCGTTTCGCCACGCGTATGGATGGTGAAACCATCAGCCAGGCGGGCGCGGAGAATGTCGGCGAAGTGAAAATCGGCATGACCGGCAGGTTGAACACGCAACTGAGTCTGTGGGGCAATGTCGGCCACCAACTCGGCGGTCACGGTTATAGCAGTACGCAAGCGACGTTTGGCGTTCGTTATGAATTCAAATAGTTGTCCGTACGCCTTACGCTACAGGGCTTGCTCGCATGTGTCGCTTTTGCAGGAAGGCCGGTTTACAACACCCGGCGCGCGCATTATCCTGAGTGGCGGTTAATAAGCTGTTAACCACAATGTATTGATTTTTAAATGACTCGGGGTGCCCTTCTTTGTGAAGGCTGAGAAATACCCGTACCACCTGATCTGGATAATGCCAGCGTAGGGAAGTCAGATGCCTGCCCGGCATCCCTTCTTCACGCCGGGCAGGAGCGAAACCATGCAACCTGACCTGCTTGATCGTGTGCAAATCGCACATGCGTTACAGCAATTCCGCCGTCGTTCTCCCCTTGTGCACTGTATGACCAATGACGTCGTACAAACCTTTACCGCTAACGTGCTGCTGGCGCTTGGCGCATCACCCGCAATGGTGATTGATAGCGAAGAAGCGCCGCAGTTCAGCGCCATCGCCGATGCCTTGCTCATTAATGTTGGTACCTTAACGCGCGAACGCGCCACAGCAATGCGATCGGCGGTGGAGAGCGCGAATGCCGCGCATAAACCCTGGACACTCGATCCGGTCGCCGTTGGCGCACTCACGTTACGCACTGAATTCTGCCAGCAACTGCTGGCGCTGCGTCCGGCGGCAATTCGGGGTAATGCTTCGGAAATCCTCGCGCTTGCCGGCATGAGCGCAGGCGGGCGTGGCGTTGATACCACCGATACTGCCAGTGCGGCACTGCCAGCCGCACAGGCGCTGGCGCGACAAAGCGGGGCGATTGTTGCGGTAAGCGGCGAGGTGGATTACATCACCGACGGGTCGCGCATGCTGATGGTAACCGGCGGTGATGTGCTGATGACACGCGTGGTTGGCACCGGCTGTGCGCTTTCGGCGGTGGTGGCTGCCAGTTGCGCGTTGCCGGGCGATAAACTGGAGAATGTCGCCGCGGCCTGTGCATTTATGGCGCAAGCCGGTAGCCTGGCCTGCGCGAAAAGCACCGGACCGGGCAGTTTTGTTCCCGCTTTTCTGGATGCGCTGTATGCGCTGGGAGGCAAAGCATGAAGCGCATCAACGCGTTAACCATTGCCGGTACCGACCCCAGCGGTGGGGCGGGTATTCAGGCGGATCTGAAAACCTTTTCGGCGCTGGGCGCATACGGCTGTTCGGTGATCACCGCGCTGGTGGCGCAAAACACCCGTGGCGTGCAATCGGTGTACCGCATTGAACCTGACTTTGTCGCCGCGCAGCTTGATTCCGTGCTCAGCGACGTGCGTATCGACACCACCAAAATCGGCATGCTGGCAGAAACGGACATTGTTGAAGCTGTCGCGGAGCGACTGCGGTGCTACCAGGTACGCAATGTGGTGCTGGATACGGTGATGCTCGCCAAAAGCGGCGACCCGCTGTTATCGCCGTCGGCGGTTGCCGCACTGCGCCAGCATTTACTGCCGCAGGTTTCACTTATCACGCCTAATTTGCCGGAAGCCGCCGCGCTGCTCGATGCACCCCATGCCCGCAGCGAGCAAGAGATGCATGCGCAGGGTGAAGCGCTGCTGGCGCTCGGTTGTGAAGCGGTGTTGATGAAAGGCGGCCATCTGGATGACGCCGAAAGCCCTGACTGGCTGTTTACCCGCCAGGGTGCGCTGCGCTTTACCACCCCGCGCGTAAAAACGAAAAATACCCACGGCACAGGCTGCACGCTCTCCGCCGCGCTGGCGGCGCTGCGCCCGCGCCATAACGATTGGGCATCTACCGTCGCGCAAGCGAAACAATGGTTAACGGCGGCGCTGGCGCAGGCGGATACGCTGGAAGTGGGGCACGGCATTGGGCCGGTGCATCATTTCCATCAATGGTGGTAAACCGGTATACGAAACGTGCCAGCAGATAATGCTGAAAAAATGGCCAGCGGTGGAAAATCTGGCGTGAGCAAACCAGGCTTATCTCTGCCTGCCGTCAGGCAGGTAAGGATAATCCAATTCGCTTTGTGCGAAGCTTACGGGAGCATAGCTATGACTGATATTGTGCAGTTACTTGGCAAAGACGCCGACAGCCTTTTGCAACACCGTTGTATGACCATTCCCGCCGACCAACTCTACCTGCCGGGACATGATTATGTTGATCGCGTGATGGTCGACAACAACCGCCCGCCAGCGGTGCTGCGAAATATGCAGACGCTGTATAACCACGGGCGACTGGCGGGTACGGGCTATCTGTCTATTTTGCCGGTCGACCAGGGGATCGAGCACTCAGCGGGCGCGTCGTTTGCCGCCAACCCGCTCTACTTCGATCCGAAGAATATTGTCGAACTGGCGATTGAAGCGGGTTGTAACTGTGTGGCATCCACTTATGGCGTGCTGGCCTCGGTTTCGCGCCGCTATGCGCACCGCATTCCCTTCCTGGTAAAACTGAACCACAACGAAACCCTCAGCTACCCCACCGAATATGACCAGACGCTGTACGCCAGCGTTGAGCAGGCGTTTAATATGGGCGCGGTCGCCGTCGGGGCGACGATCTATTTCGGCTCGCTGGAGTCGCGTCGCCAGATTGAGGAGATCTCCGCCGCCTTTGAACGCGCGCATGAACTCGGCATGGTGACCGTATTGTGGGCTTACCTGCGTAACTCCGCGTTCAAGAAAGATGGCGTGGATTACCACGTTTCTGCTGATTTAACCGGCCAGGCGAACCACATTGCCGCCACCATCGGCGCGGATATTGTGAAGCAGAAAATGGCGGAAAATAACGGTGGCTACAAAGCGGTGAATTTCGGTTACACCGACGAGCGCGTTTACAGCAAGCTGACCAGCGACAACCCGATTGACCTGGTGCGTTACCAGCTGGCGAACTGCTACATGGGCCGTGCCGGGCTGATTAACTCCGGCGGCGC
Organism: Kosakonia quasisacchari; assembly: GCF_004331415.1. Classification (GTDB taxonomy): domain Bacteria; phylum Pseudomonadota; class Gammaproteobacteria; order Enterobacterales; family Enterobacteriaceae; genus Kosakonia; species Kosakonia quasisacchari. Next base: position 79,418 of record NZ_SJOP01000012.1, on the reverse strand, counting down.
GGCGGGCGGCGACACCGATCTGGGCGACGCCGTTCGTACGGCGGTTATTAACAAACGCGCGGGCGGCATGGGGTTGATCCTTGGCCGTAAAGCGTTTAAGAAAACCATGGCCGATGGCGTGAAGCTGATTAACGCCGTGCAGGATGTCTATCTTGACGAGAAAGTGACCATCGCCTGATGCGTCATTTACCCTCCCCGCCGGGGAGGGTAAAGTAAAAACGCTATTTCATTTCTGCTCAATTCCCTTCCCGATCTTCATCACACTTCCGTAACCTTTTGTGAAAAATGTCACGTACCGTCGTGCGCATGCCCAAAAAATGGCGGTCGCTTAGCGGAAATTGTCCGAGGATGCGGCGTATTTTTGTGCATATATTTTCTTATGAAACAGCTTTTCAAAAATACCAAGGATCAGTAATGAAAATTGAATCAGTGAATGTCACCGTCTTTCAGCATCCTACGCGTCGCGTTTCCGACAGCGCCGGGCACTCACATCCGGGGCCGGAAACGCAGGCCAAAATGGCGATGCTGACCATCACCGCAGACGATGGCAGCAAAGGCTATTCCTTCGCACCGCCGGAAGTGGTGCGCCCGTTCGTCGTGAACGCTTTTTTCCGCAAAGTGCTGGTCGGGCAGGATCCGTTTAACCGCGAGCGCATCTGGCAGGATCTGGTGCACTGGCAGCGCGGCAGCGCACATCAGTTAACCGAGCGCGCATTGTCGTTTGTTGAACAAGCGCTGTGGGATCTGATTGGCCGCAAACTCAATATGCCGGTGTATAAGCTGCTTGGCGGCTACCGCGACAAAGTGCCCGCTTACGGCAGCACCATGTGCGGCGACGAACTGGAAGGCGGGCTTTCGACACCGGAAGAGTACGCTTCGTTCGCCGAAAAACTGGTGGCGCGCGGCTATAAAGCCATCAAGTTACATACCTGGATGCCGCCGGTGAAATTCGCGCCGAACCCAAAAATGGATGTTAAAGCCTGCGCGGCGGTGCGTGAGGCGGTTGGCCCGGATATCGACCTGATGATAGATGGCTACCACTGGTACAGCCGCACCGAAGCGCTCTATATCGGCAAGGAGCTGGAAAAACTCAACTTCGCCTGGTTCGAAGAGCCAATGGAAGAAGAGAGCATGTCCTCTTACGTGTGGCTGGCCGAAAACCTGTCGATTCCGATTATCGGGCCGGAAAGCCTGGGCGGGAAACACCACAGCCGCGCCGACTGGGTAAAAGCGGGCGCGTGCGACATTCTGCGTGCCGGAGCCAACGGCGTGGGCGGCATTTCGCCAACGCTGAAAGTAGCGAACCTGGCCGAATCGTTCGGCATGGATTGTGAAGTGCACGGCAACGGTGCGGCGAGCCTGGCGGTGATTGGCGCAATCCGCAACTGCCGCTGGTACGAGCGCGGTTTGCTGCACCCGTTCCTCGATTATGACCAACCGGCAGCGTACTTAAACAGCATCGTCGACCCGATGGATGAAGAGGGTTTTGTTCATCTGCCGCAGCGACCTGGACTCGGCGAAGACATCAATTTTGCGTATATCGAAGCCAATACCGTCAGCCACGACTGACAGATAACAATAAATGCCCGGGAGCTATGACTTTCGGGCCACGTAGCCGATTTTTGGCGAAACGTACTCTACAAACGGTATGCACAGATGAAAAAAACTTCCCTCGCGGGAGCGTGTTTACTCGCGCTCTCGCTGATGATGGGGAGCGGCGCGACGTTGGCGAAAACGCCGCCCGATCAGCTCATCATCGGCATGAACATGAACAACCTGCTGACCCTCGATCCGGCGGCAATGACCGGCAACGAAGTGGTCGGCATTGTGGTCAATCTCTACGATTCGCTGGTCGAACTCGATCCAAATGAACTCACCAACGTCAAACCGGCGCTGGCAGAGTCCTGGGATATCAGCCCGGACGGCAAAACGCTTACCTTCCACCTACGCAATAACGTCAAATTCCATTCTGGTAACCCGCTCACCGCGCAGGATGTGGTGTGGTCGATGCGCCGCCTGCTGCACCTGAACCTGGCGCAGGCGTCGGTGTGGAAATCCTATGGTTTTAGCAAAAAGAATATCGACCAGCAGGTGAGCGCACCGGACGCCAACACCGTGCAAATCCGGCTTCCTAAGCCTAACGATCCGCAACTGGTTATCTACTCGCTGGGCGCGCTGGGTAACCTCGGCGTGCTGGACAGCAAAACCGTGCAAAGCCATGAAGTGAACGGTGACTGGGGCAATCGCTGGCTGACCACCAACGAAGCGGGTTCCGGCCCGTTTATGCTGGAAACCTGGCAGGCGAAAGATGTGCTGCGTATGAAGCGCAACCCGGATTACTGGCGCGAGGAACCAAAACTGAACCGCGTGGTGCTGCGCCATTTCCAGGAGTCGCAAACTCTGCGCCTGATGCTGGCGAAAGGCGATCTGGATATTGCCAACAACATGGCGGTATCGGACATCAACGCGTTGCGTAAAGACCCCAACGTGACGGTTGAAGCGGTACAAAAGGGCACCGTTTATTATGTGGCGATGAGCATGAAAGAGCCGCATTTCGCTAACCCGAAAGTGCGCGAAGCGGTGCGGTATCTGATTGATTATCAGGGTATCAATAAGGCGCTGATGCCGGGCTATGGCGTGCTGCACCAACGGCCGATCAAAGCGGGAATGCCGTCAACGCTGCCGGATCCCGGCTACCGGCTGGACATTCCGCGCGCGAAAAAACTGTTAGCGGAAGCGGGTTATCCGAATGGGTTTGACACCACGCTGCGCGTACTCGCCGACCAGCCGTTTCTCAATATCGCCATCGCCGTGCAGTCAACACTGATGCAGGCCGGGATCAACGCCAAAATCGTCACCGGCACCGGCAACCAGATCTATGGCGCGATGCGTGAGCGCAAATTCGAAATGCTGGTGGGGCGCGGCGGCAGCGGTGTTGAACCGCATCCGCATTCGAGCCTGCGTGCGCTGGTCTATAACCCGGATAACAGTGACGAGGCGCGGCTGACCAACTTCCAGGGCTGGCGCACCAGTTTCTACGATAAACCGCTCAATGAGATGATCGACAACGCGTTGCTGGAGCGCGACCCGGAAAAACAGAAAAGCGACTACCAGCAAATTCAGTTGCGCTATGACCAACTGATCCCGGCGCTGATCCCTCTTTCGCAAATGGTGGATTCGGTGGTGGTGCGCAATGAAGTGAAAAACTTCCAGTCGCACCCGTCTGCCACCACATTCCTGCGCGATGTGTACAAAGTGCCTGCCACCGGAGGAGAGAAAGGATGAGTTCGTTACTGCTTGCGCCTGGCTCACGCACCAGACGCTTTTCAAAACGGTTAACTCAGGTGGCGGTGACGCTGTTTGGTCTGCTGTTGCTGACCTTCTTTATTGGCCGCGTAATGCCTGTCGATCCGGTGCTGGCGATTGTCGGCCCGGATGCCGATCACAGCACGTATCAGCAGGTTTATCAGCAACTGGGGTTTGATAAGTCGTTGATGACCCAGTTTGGCATTTACCTGAATAACCTGCTGCACGGCAATCTCGGTAACGCATTGCTGACCGGTAAACCGGTGCTGGACGATATTGCGCGCGTCTTCCCGGCGACGCTCGAACTGGCGACGATGGCGATTATCGTTGGCGCGGGGCTGGGCATTCCGCTGGGTGTGCTGGCGGCGGCGCGCCGTAACAGCGTGTCCGATTATGTGGTGCGCATTATCAGCCTTGCCGGTTACTCCACACCGATTTTCTGGGTCGGCATGATGGGGCTGCTGCTGTTCTACGCCTGGCTTGGCTGGGTCGGCGGTGCCGGGCGGCTGGATCTGGGGCTGGATGGCGTGGTGCCGCATCGCACCGGGCTTATCACCGTAGATGCGCTGCTGGCAGGTAACGGCGCGGTGTTCTGGAATGCGCTTAATCATCTGGTGCTGCCTGCCTCGCTGCTCGGTTTCCACTCGCTGGCGTATATCAGCCGCATGACCCGCAGCTTTATGCTGGCGCAACTGTCGCAGGAGTTCATCATCACCGCGCGGGTGAAAGGGCTGACGGAACGCCAGGTCATCTGGAATCACGCGTTTCGCAATATCCTTGTGCAACTGTTAACGGTGGTGGCGCTGGCTTACGGTTCGCTGCTGGAAGGGGCGGTATTGATCGAAACCGTCTTTTCGTGGCCGGGCTTTGGTTCCTACCTTACCGGCAGTTTATTGCTGGGGGATATGAATGCGGTCATGGGCTGCGTGCTGCTGGTCGGGGTGATTTTCGTGATGCTCAATCTGCTCTCCGACATGCTCTACCAACTCTTTGATCCGAGGACGAAATCATGACGGTCTCTTTTGATTCGCCGGTCTCTTCGGCACGCCGCGAGCGCAGCCTGCGCATCAAACGCGGCGTCGGGCGTGCGGCCGGATTTGTTGGCAAAATGGCGCGCAACCCGCTCACGGCAATCGGCGGTGGTATCGTTCTGCTGCTGTTGGTGGTGGCGATTTTCGCGCCGCTCATCGCTCCCTATAACCCGCTGGTTCAGGATCTTGAGAACGCGCTGAGCGCGCCGAATGCTGCGCACTGGTTTGGCACCGATGAGTTCGGTCGCGATATCTTCAGCCGCCTGGTCTACGGCTCGCGCATCACGCTTTATATCGTGCTGCTGGTTTCCGTTACCGTTGGCCCACTGGGGCTGCTGCTTGGCGTCAGCGCCGGGTACTTTGGCGGCAAGGTCGATATGGTGCTGATGCGCGTGACCGACATCTTTATCTCTTTTCCAAGCCTGGTGCTGGCGCTGGCGTTTGTCGCGGCGCTTGGGCCGGGGCTTGAACATGTGGTGATCGCCATTACGCTCACCGCCTGGCCGCCGATTGCGCGGCTGGCGCGCGCGGAAACCCTCTCACTGCGCCAGGCCGATTTTATCTCTGCTGTGCGCTTGCAAGGTGCGTCGCCGGTGCGTGTGCTGTGGCGTCATATCGTGCCGCTGTGCCTGCCGTCGGTGATTATCCGCATCACCATGAATATGGCGGGGATCATTCTGACCGCGGCGGGGCTGGGCTTTTTAGGCCTGGGCGCGCAGCCGCCGGAGCCGGAGTGGGGCGCGATGATTTCAAGCGGTCGCACCTACATGATGGAGTGCTGGTGGGTAGTAACCATTCCTGGGCTGGCGATCTTGATCAACAGCCTGGCCTTTAATTTCCTGGGAGACGGCTTACGTGACATCCTCGATCCTCGCAGCGAATAATTCGCCGCTGCTCGATGTGCGCAACCTGCATGTCGATTTTATCAACGGGCGCGCGGTGACCCATGCGGTGCGCGGCGTCTCCTTCAGTCTTGGTCAGGAGAAACTGGCGATTGTCGGTGAGTCTGGCTCGGGGAAATCCACCGTCGGTCGTGCTTTGTTGCGCCTGCATCCGGCGAAAGCGCGTATTCAGGCAGATGCGATGCAGTTTGGCGACGTGGATCTGCTGAACATCAGCGAAGCGCAGATGCGCCAGGTACGCGGCAAGCGTATTTCGATGATTATGCAGGATCCGAAATATTCGCTGAACCCGGTGGTTTGTGTGGGCGATCAGATTGCCGAAGCCTGGCTGACGCACCATCCAGGCAAGAAAGCCGAGGCGAAAGCGAAAGTGCTGGAGATGCTCGATGTGGTGCGCATTCGTCAGCCGGAACGCGTTTATCATCTCTACCCGCATGAGATTTCCGGCGGGCAGGGACAGCGCATCATGATTGCCATGATGCTGATCACCGACCCGGAACTGGTGATCGCCGATGAACCCACCTCGGCGCTGGATGTTTCGGTGCGTTTGCAGGTGCTGGGTTTACTGGACGACTTAGTGAAATCGCGCGGGCTGGGGCTGATTTTTATCAGTCACGACATCAATCTGGTGCGCAGTTTCTGTGACCGCGTACTGGTGATGTACGCCGGGCGGGTGGTGGAGTCGATTGCCGCGAAAGATCTCGATAACGCGCAGCACCCCTATACGCAGGGGCTGATTCACTCCCTGCCGGAAATCCATAACCGCCGCCCGGTGCTGCCGGTGTTGCAGCGCCAGGCCAGCTGGCTGGGCGAATAAGGAGAGCAGAATGATCAACGTGAAAAACCTTCACCTCGCGTTTGGTGAAGGGGAAAAACGCAATCAGGTGCTGGAGGATGTCAGTTTCAGCGTGCAGCCGGGTGAGATTTACGGGCTGGTGGGGGAATCCGGCTCCGGCAAAACGACGGTACTGAAGTGCCTGGCTGGGTTGTTTACCCACTGGGAAGGCGAATTGGCAATCAAGGGCCAGCCGCTGGAAAAGCGACTCAGCCCGCCACGCTGCCGGCTGGTGCAGATGGTGTTTCAGGATCCTTACGGTTCGCTGCACCCGCGCCACACCATTGGCGACATTCTGGAAGAGCCGCTGCAAATTCACGGTATTAACGACCGCGATCGGCGCATCAACACGCTGCTGGATAAGGTGGGGTTAAACCGCGCCTTTCGTGACCGTTATCCGCATCAGCTTTCCGGCGGCCAGCGGCAACGTGTGGCTATCGCCCGGGCGCTGATTCTGGAACCGCGCGTATTGCTACTCGATGAACCGACTTCGGCGCTGGATGTTTCGGTGCAGGCGGAAATCCTCAACTTGCTGGCGGCGCTGCATCAGGAGTCTCAACTCACTTACCTGATGGTGACGCACGATCTTGGGGTGATCGCCCATTTGTGCCAGAAGGTGGCGGTGATGCAGCACGGTAAAATCCTCGAGACATTAACCGTCGATGCGCTGGTGAGCGGCGCGGCGCAAACGGATTATACGCAGATGCTGGTTAACGCCAGCAAGCAGTATAGCCGCGAGATGGCGCGCGAGGTGGCGGCGTATTAAATATGGAGTTGTGCTTGATGGCGGTACCTTATTCATAAGTCGGATAAAGAGTAGCCGCTATCTGACAATTGATACGGCATGCCGCATAGGTGCAATGGTTCCGTTCACCAGACGTGCGGGAGTTTCATTACTCATTTGTGCGGTGAACGGGATAAGGGGAGCTACCGCGCTCCCCTTATCAATCCCCGCGGCCCCGCAGGAAATCGGTGCTGCGCACTACGCTCACCTCCCGCGTGCCTGCCTGCGGTCGGCTCGACTCGACATCCTGTCTCGATTCGCCTCTGGCCGCCATCCATGGCGTCCAGACCTTGTCATTCACGCTCCGGTTCGCCGATTTCAGCGGGGACTCAACCCCATCGCTGTGAGATTCGCGACAATAAATAACGGCTTATGGCGCAATGATCCATAGATGGGATAAAGGGAGCGCGGCAGCTCCCCTTATCCCGTTCACGGTATGTGAATTTTCAGAAACGCCAGAACGCCTGGTGAACGGAACCAGTCCACCCATGCGACATGCCGTATCGATTGCCGGTGGCGCTTGTGCTCACCGGGCCTGATTATGGGCTTCCAACACCCGCGTAACGTTGCGGCGCATTAACGCAATAACGGGCAATCCGGCGGTAACCGGCATTGCAACGCATTCGGCACCACTTCAATGCGAAACTGCTCGCCGCGTAGCGGTTCGCCGTCGAGATTAAACGTCATTTCGTGCGGGGCATTGATCTCAAACCATGCCGATTTCCCGTCGATAATATGCGGGTTATCGTCCGGCTGTGTCAGGGTATTGAACAGCGCGGGCAGTAACTCATCGCCGGTGAAAATCCGTAGTTGTAATAAGCCATCATTGATCAGCGCTTGCGGGCAGAGTTGCTGCCCGCCGCCCGCCTGGCGGCCATTACCGATGCCGATCACCAGTGCGTCGCCCTGCCAGTGAAAATCTTCACCGGTGATTTTGCAGCGATCCGCTTTCAGCATATCCATGCGCATCAGACCGTGAATCAAATAGGAGACGCCGCCCAGCGCGGCTTTGAGTTTTTCCGGCGTTTCGCTGGTAATGCGGGTGCCAAAACCACCGGTCGCCATATTGATAAAGCAGGTTTTATCGTTCACACGGGCGATATCAATCGGCACCGCTTTGCCGACAATCGCCAGCTGTAAGGCTTTATCCAGCGCTTCCGGGATAGCGGCACTGGTGGCGAAATCGTTGGCGGTGCCGAGCGGTAAAATGCCCAGCGCCGGAATCGTCTCGCCTTTGCAGTTCACCAGCGCGGTCGCCACTTCGTTAATGGTGCCGTCGCCGCCACCGGCAATCACGGTGGCAACGCCAAGCTGCAGCGCCTCCTCGACATAGCGCACCGCGTCGCCTTTTTCCCAGGTGACGCGCACCTGAATATCCATGCCTTCGTCGCGCAGCAGCGTCACCGCTTCGCGCAGGGCTTCGTCCCCGGCGCTTTTACCGTTGAGAATTAACAAACTTGTGGGAAATGCGCTCATTCTTTTCATCCTGATTGAATTCGATGAGAAAAGTGTATCTCAGGAGAGAAAAGTGGGGAGAAAAAGCAGAGAAAGGATGAAAAAAAATCAGCCTGCGTAAGGGAGATTACGCAGGCTAAGGAGGTGGTTCCTGGTACAGCTAGCATTTATGGGTTATGTTTTTCAGCGAGAAGGATAATACCCGTATTAAACGGGGCGGTATGTGATCCGATTCTAAGATTTTTCGCGCCGAAAAAATAACCCTGCTCAATCACTTCGCGTGAGGGTTGCGTGTTGATTGCCCGGTGAAATTGCGCATCAACAGCGCATATTCCAGCGCCATATCCTGCGGAACCGGCAACCAGACGGTATAACCATCTCCAGGCGCGACCGGCATGGCTTCGCCTTTGGCGTTTTCCATATGCTCCAGCGTAAAGTTGACGTTGCCCTGCGGTGTCATCAGCTCCAGGCTGTCGCCAACGGAGAACTTATTCTTCACTGCTACGGCCGCAAGGTCGCCTTTGCGTTCACCGGTGAATTCACCGACAAATTGCTGGCGTTCGGAAACGGAATAACCGTATTCATAATTCTGGTAGTCGTCATGGGTGTGACGGCGCAGGAACCCTTCGGTGTAACCGCGGTGCGCCAGGCCTTCCAGCGTCTCCAGCAGCGAGGTATCGAACGGCTTGCCCGCTGCGGCATCGTCAATCGCCTTGCGATAAACCTGTGCGGTGCGCGCGCAATAGTAGAATGATTTGGTACGGCCTTCGATTTTCAGCGAATGCACACCCATCTGCGTTAAACGCTCAACATGCGCAATAGCACGCAGATCTTTGGAGTTCATGATGTAAGTGCCGTGTTCGTCTTCGAAGGCGGTCATGTACTCGCCCGGACGCTGGGCTTCTTCAATCATAAACACTTTATCGGTTGGCGCGCCGATGCCGAGCGTCGGCTCAATGTTCTGCACCGGGATCGGCTCATGCACATGCACGATATTGCCGATGGCGTCTTCTTTGCCTTCCTGCACGTTATATTCCCAGCGGCAGGCATTGGTGCAGGTGCCCTGGTTCGGATCGCGTTTGTTGATATAACCCGAAAGCAAGCAGCGGCCGGAATAAGCCATGCACAGCGCGCCGTGGACGAAGATTTCGATCTCCATTTCCGGTACCTGGGCGCGGATTTCGGCAATCTCTTCCAAAGAGAGCTCGCGGGAAAGGATCACGCGCGTCAGCCCCATTTGCTGCCAGAACTTCACGGTCGCCCAGTTGACGGCGTTGGCTTGTACGGAGAGGTGAATCGGCATCTGCGGGAAGTTTTCACGCACCAGCATGATTAAACCAGGATCGGACATAATCAGCGCATCCGGCCCCATATCCACCACCGGTTTCAGATCGCGAATAAACGTTTTCAGCTTGGCGTTGTGCGGGGCAATGTTCACCACCACGTAAAACTGCTTACCCAGCGCGTGGGCTTCGTTAATGCCGATTTGCAGGTTTTCGTGGTTGAATTCGTTATTGCGCACGCGCAGCGAGTAACGCGGTTGGCCCGCGTAAACCGCGTCTGCGCCATAGGCGAAAGCGTAACGCATATTTTTCAGCGTTCCCGCCGGGGAGAGGAGTTCCGGTTTAAACATGATTTTCTCGTTCTGATGACAGGTCAGACAGCCTCACCGCAGTGAGGCAGTAGGGGAGTTCCCCTAAATTTAGGGCGGGAATTGTAGCGCCGTGGGGCAGGGGAGTAAACCCGCGCGTTAGTTCACGCGCAGGTAGGTGCCGTCAGCGCTGACGTTATGGCCAAAACCGCAATTCATCGCGTCGTCGGTTTTCATCTCCAGCCTGTTGAGATCTTCCGCCAGATTCAACGAAATGGTGCATTGGGAAATGCCTTCATCACGCAAAACGATGTCGCCTTTGCCGTTTTTCAGCGTCACTTTTTCGCTGAAATCGCCCATATTCGGCCCGGAGTACAGCCCCATAATGCCGAAATAAAGACCGGACCAGTCGGCCTGCCAGCTCTCTTTACCCTGCGGTTTGAGCGTGAGTACTTCCCACTCGCTGCGTCCGGCGTACTGCCAGTATTCCCCGGCGGCGGAAGCCGGTTTTGGCAGCGCCTGCAGCTTGTCCTGAATACGCGAAAGGTTATATTTCGACTTTTCATCGTCCGGCATAATGGACAGCCACGCCTGCGCTTTACGGTACTCGCCCTGGCGGATCCAGGTGAGCGCGACGTTGTTGTAGGCGGTCGCTACTAACACATCGTTCGGTTTATCTTTGCCTAATTCGCACTGTTCCAGCCATGCCGCCTGTTCTTCGAAAGCCTCGCGCGCTTTGGGGTAGTCTTTCGCTTTGTAATACTGATCGCCTTTTTTGGCGTAATCGGCGATTTTCGCGCAGTCTGCAGCCATCTGTGCTTCAGTGATCTCTGCCTGGCAGTTGAACGCTGCAAATAAGAGTGTCAGCGCCCCGTAGTAGTATTTCCTCACTATCCCTTTCCTTTTATTGTTGTGTAGGCCTGGCGGCTGGCGAAACGACGCCTTGCCCCCAGGCGCCAGTCATCATACAGAGGATTGCGCCGTTGTTCACGGAAGACGTATTCACCGGGGTTATACTTGACGACGGGCCGTGTCAGGCGGCTGTCGGGTTGCTGTCAGGTACGGATCGTGTTGCTGTCTTAGGGGTTGGGTGACACTACAGGCCGGATTCATCAGGAGAAAGAGTATGAGCGATAACAAAGTAAAAACATTACGTCTGGCTCGGGCCTGGTCACAGGAACAACTGGCGGAGATGGCGGCGTTGAGCGTCAGAACCGTGCAGAGAATTGAAAATGGCGATCAGCCTTCTCTGGAAACACTCAGCGCACTGGCGGCCGTGTTTGGCGTCAGCGTTACTGAGCTTTCCACGCAGAGCGAGGCCGGTGAAGAGGCGCTGGATAAACGCATCACCGCGGCGCGGGAACAGCTCGACGCCGAAAGCAGTTTCTGGCGCATGCTGATCACTGCCGTTATCGTCTGCGTGCTGCTGTTTTTCCTCAACCGTAGCACCTCGCCGGATAGCCAGTGGTCATTGTGGGTGGCGGCGATTTGGGGCGGGCTGGTGGCGGTGAAAGGGTTGCGGATTTTTGTCTTCGCCAATCTGATTAGCCAGTGGCACAAGCAGCGTTTGCAGCGATTGCTGCGTAAATAATATGGATGAAGCGTGTCGGGCGCATGCGCCCGACATACGGCTTACGCCAGTTTGCAAGCGTCGGCTTCCCAACGATAACCGACACCGTAAACGGCGCGGATAAAGGATTGCTCCTCATCCAGCGCTTCCAGTTTGCGGCGTAAGTTTTTGATATGGCTATCGATGGTGCGGTCTGTAACTACGCGGTAATCATCATAGAGATGGTTAAGTAATTGCTCGCGGGAGAAGACTTTACCCGGCTCGCTGGAGAGGGTTTTCAGCAGGCGAAACTCCGCGGGGGTAAGATCCAGCAGCTTGTTGTGCCAGCTCGCCTGGAAACGCCCTTCATCGACAATCAGCGGGCTTTCAGCGTCCAGCCGCTCCAGTTCGCGCTGCGGTTTGCAGCGGCGCAGAATGGTTTTCACACGCGCCACCACTTCACGCGGGCTGTAAGGTTTGCAGATGTAATCATCCGCGCCAATCTCCAGCCCCAGCAGGCGGTCGATCTCTTCGATTTTCGCCGTCACCATGATAATGGGCACGTTAGAAAAACGGCGGATTTCCCGACATAACGTTAACCCGTCGGTGCCGGGCAGCATCAAATCCAGCAGGATCAGATCCGGCGGCGTTTGGCGCACGTAAGAGAGCACCTGATCGCCGTGGTTAATCAGCGCTGGCGCGTAGCTTGCCGCGCGCAGATAGTCGAGCAGCAACTGTCCCAGTTTAGGCTCATCTTCAACAACCAGGATGCGTGGCGTGTTTTCATCAATCGGTAACTCAGTCATACATCTCTCGTTTTTTCGCGTTCAAGCGGTAGTTCAACTGTAATGCTAACCCCGCCAAATGGCGAGTGCGCCGCATGGATAGCGCCGCCGTGCGCTTCCACAATATTCAAACAGATAGCCAGCCCCAGGCCGGAACCGCCGCTGGCGCGGTTACGCGAGCCTTCCGTGCGATAAAAGCGCTCAAACAGCCGTTTGAGTTGCTCATCGCTGACGCCCGGCGTGCTGTCGGCAAAACGCATTACCAGCGTATTGTCGCGGGTAATCACCTGAATCAGCGTTTGCCCGCCCGCATCGGTGTAGCGCAGGCTGTTTTCCAGCAAATTGTTAAACAACTGCATCAGGCGATCGGGATCGCCAAACACCGTAGCGCTGGCGGGGACTTCAAGGGAAAGTGTCAGATTTCGACTGGCGTAACGCTCGCGGAAAGCGCCTGCGGCGATCTCCACCAGCGACACCACATCAACTGGCGCTTTCTGGTAGGCCAGCGCCCCTTCATCGGACATCGACAACTGGTGCAGGTCGTTGACCAACTTTGTCAGCGTGCCGACTTCCGCCTGTAACGATGCTACCGACTCCGGCGTGAATTGCCGCACGCCGTCCTGAATTGCCTCCAGCTCGCCGCGCAGTACCGCCAGCGGCGTGCGCAGTTCATGCGAGATATCCGCCATAAAGTCGCGGCGCATCTGTTGGTTTCGCTCCAGCGTGCTGGCGAGCTGGTTAAAGTCGCGCGCCAGCCAACCTAGTTCATCCTGGCTACCGGGATTGACACGGGTGGAGAAATCGCCCGAGGCGAGCCGATGGGTGCCATCGACTAGCCGTTTTACCGGAGCGAGTAAACCGCGCGCCAGCGGGAAAGTTGCCAGCGCGGCGAGCAGCGTGGCAAGGCCGACAATCAGCCAGCTGGTGCGTCGCTGCTGGCGCTCAAAGTTGATATCGGTGTTGCGCGTCAGGCGTTCAATCGGCGAAGCGATAACCCAACCGACGGTCGCATTATTAACCACAATCGCCCGGCGTGTACCGTCTGATGGCACCGGCGAGCGCGGGCCGACCAGCACATTATTATCTTGATCGGCAACCCAGAATTTGGTGCGCCAGCCGTGCGGCGGTATATCCGGTGGTGGCGGTCGTGGCTCGCGTTCCATTTCGTCATTCGGGCCGGGGCGCATGTCACGCTCCGAGCCGGGTTCCATGCCAGGCGGTGCGTTTCTGTCCATCTCGCGCGGTGGTGCGCCAGGGCGGTCTTCATCGCGGTCGTTATCCCGTTCGAATGAGCGTAAGAGCTGGAAAATCACCCGGTCGTTATTACGCAGAAACTGCCAGCTACCGTTCTGCGCATATTGCTCGGCCAGTGAGTCGCTCAACATTTGCAGGCGCTGTTCGTTGCCGCGCTTAATGTAGTCAATAAAACCGTGCTCAAAGCTGAGGCGCACCGCCCAGTGCATGGTGATCAGCAGCACAATGCAGGTGGCTAAAATTGCCAGAAACAGTTTGGCCGTAATACCCGGCCGCCAGAACTTCATGATTCTCTCCTGTTGCGATGGGCAATTACGACGTTCTGGCTGGCGTCATTCGGGACGCGGGCGAAGAGTAACGCCGGGAGTGAAATAATCACCGCCATGCTGAGGTAAGCGTAAAGGAAAACATGGTGCGCCACGCCGCTGTCCGCCGACAGATGCTGCTGGCCAAACAGGCCGAGCAGCAGCCCGGCGACGGTCACGCCGATACTCATCGACAACTGCATGATCATCGACAACAGGCTGTTGCCGCCGCTTGCCAGCTCATCGGGCAGATCTTTAAGCGTTAAGGTGTTCATGGAGGAGAAGCGCATTGAGTTGATCATCCCCTGGCAGAACAGCACGACCGGCAGCAGGTAATACCAGCCGAGCAGCGCCGTTGCCATAAACAGCAGGCTGATGGCGGCTAACCCAAGCGTGGAGCAGACCAGCGCACGGCGGTAACCAAAACGGTTCACCACTTGCACCACGATGCGTTTCATTCCCATGCTGCCCAGCACCATCGGGATCATCATCAGCCCGGCGTGAAAGGGCGAAAAGCCAAGGCCAATTTGCAAAAACACCGGCGTCATAAACGGCAACATACCGCTGCCGATGCGTCCGGTGAAACTCCCGGCCAGGCCCAGCGAAAAAGAGGGTGTGCGGAATAACCGCAGATTAAACAACGCGCTGTCGTTGCCCCTGGCATGCAAAAGATAAAAGAGAATTGCCGCCGCGCCCACCGCCACCAGCGCGCCGAGTTGCCACGACGTTAGCCCCAGTCCGCGATTGCCATCAAGCGCCAGCGTCAGCGTTGCCATGCCGCCCGCGAGCAGCACAAAACCCGCCATATCAAAGCGGCGGGTTTGCAGCGTGTAGTTGGGCATCAGGCTGAGGGTAGCAATGGCACCGAGAATGCCCACCGGCAGGTTAATCAGGAAAATCCAGTGCCAGGAGGCATATTCAACCAGAATACCGCCAAGCGCCGGGCCGAGCAGCGGGCCGATCTGCCCCGGGAGAGTGACAAAGGTCATCGCCGCCATGTACTGATCGCGCGGGACAATTTTCATCACTGTTAGCCTGCCGACCGGCACCATCATCGCGCCGCCGACACCTTGCAGCACACGTGACATGACTAACTGATCGAGCGTGGAAGCCTGCGCGCAAAACAGTGAGCCGGTGGTAAACAGCACAATGGCGGCAAAAAAGATATTACGCACGCCTATTCTGTCTGCCAGCCAGCCGCTGGCGGGCAGCATCACTGCCACTGTCAGCACATAGGCGACCACCACCATATGCATGTGCAGCGGGCTTTCCCCGAGGCTTTTCGCCATCGAGGGGAGCGCCGTGTTAACAATGGTGGTATCCAGCGACTGCATAAAAAAGCCAAAGGCGACAATCCATAGCTGCCAGCGGATGTTTTTCGGTAACTCATTCATTCACTAACAGGCTCTCTTTCGTGTCGGCTAAAACGCATGCGCAGGCGGTCGAAGAACAGATAGACCACCGGCGTGGTGTACAGGGTGAGCAACTGGCTCATCACCAGCCCGCCCACAATCGTAATACCGAGCGGCTGGCGTAACTCGGAGCCGTCGCCACCGGAGATAACTAATGGCAGTGCGCCAAACAGCGCCGCCAGGGTGGTCATCATGATCGGGCGAAAACGCAACAAGCAGGCCTGGAAAATCGCCTCTTCGGCGGTGAGATTCCCCTGGCGCTGTGCTTCGATGGCGAAGTCGACCATCATAATCGCGTTTTTCTTTACAATCCCAATCAATAGCATAATGCCAATCAGCGCTATCAAACTGAATGGCGCGCCGAAAAGCTCAAGCGCCAGTAGCGCGCCCACGCCCGCCGAGGGCAGGGTAGAGAGAATGGTCAGCGGGTGAACATAGCTCTCGTACAAAATTCCCAGCACGATATAGACCGTCGCAATTGCCGCCAGGATCAGAATGACCTGTGAGTTCATCGTCTCCTGGAACACCTGCGCGGTGCCGGCAAAACTGCCGCGCACGCTGGAAGGTACGCCAAGCTGCGTCATCGCACGGTTGATGGCATCACTGGCTTGTGATAACGAGGTGCCCGTTGGCAGGTTAAAGGCGATGGTCGATGCCGCCGACAACCCTTGGTGATTCACCGACAGCGGCGCGTTAGCGGGTTGCCAGTGCGCAAAATAGGATAGCGGGATTGTTTTACCGTCACTGTTGATGACGTACATCTTATCCAGCGCACTGACATCCTGGGTGTAACGCGGGTCGACTTCCATCACCACTTTGTACTGATTTAGCGGCTGGTAAATAGTGGAGATCTGCCGTTGACCGAAAGCATTATTCAGCAGACTGTTGGCTGCCTGGACGCTGATACCCAGCCGCGACATGGTTTCACGGTCGTACACCAGATTCATTTCCGCGCCGTTATCCTGCTGATCCGAGTTAACGTCTGCCAGTTCCGGCAGCGCGGCAAGGGCTTTACGGATTTTGGGCTCCCATTCACGCAAGGCGCTGAGAGAGTCTGACAGCAAGGCGAACTGGTAGCTGGCGTTTGCCTGGCGTCCGCCGACGCGAATATCCTGTACGGCCATCAAAAACAGGCTCGCGCCTGGCTCTTTTGCCAGCTTGCCGCGCAGACGGTCAATCACCTGTTGCGCAGTTTCGTGGCGGACATTACGGGACTTCAGGGTGATAAACATCATGCCGCTGTTTACGCGCGAACCGCCGGTAAAACCGGTGACATTATCCACCGACGGATCGTCGCGGATAATCTTCATAAAGTCCTGCAACTTGCCGCGCATTGCCTGGAACGAAATGCTCTGATCGGCCTGAATACCGCCCATCAGCACGCCGGTATCCTGCTCCGGGAAGAACGTTTTCGGAATCGAAATGTAGAGCCAGATATTGAGCGCAATGGTGCCAATTAACACTAACCCGACTAACCGCGCGTGGTTGAGCACCCATTTCAACGAACGGGCATATTGCTGCTGTAGCGCCACCAGCAGACGGCCGAAGCCTTTTTCCCGGCTGCGCTCGCGGGGTTTATGCGCTTTTAACAGCCAGCCACACATCATCGGCGTTAGCGTCAGGGAAATAACCAGCGAAATACCAATCGCCACCGACAGCGTAACGGCAAATTCACGCAGCAAGCGCCCCGGCAAGCCTGCCATCAACAGCAGCGGCAGGAATACGGCTACCAGCGAGATACTCATCGACAGCACGGTAAAGCCCACTTCGCGCGTGCCTTGTAGCGCCGCCTGCAACGGTTTCATCCCTGCTTCCAGATGGCGCGAGATATTTTCCAGCACCACGATGGCATCATCGACAACAAAACCGGTGGCAATGGTCAGCGCCATCAGCGACAGGTTATTCAGGCTAAAGCCGCATAAATACATGGCGGCAAAGGTGCCGATAAGCGACACGGGCACAGCGACTGCCGGGATCAGTGTTGCGCGTCCTGAGCGTAAAAACAGGAACACCACGAGGATCACCAACGCGACCGAGATAACCAGTGTCTGTTCGACCTCTGCTAGCGAAGCGCGAATCGTCGGTGAGCGATCCTGGGCGATTTGCAAATCGATCGCCGCAGGAATCGTTTGCTGCAAGCCGGGCAGACGCGCGCGAATACTGTCCACCGTCTGAATAATATTGGCTTCCGGCAGTTTGCGGATCATCAGCAAAATGGCGGGCTTCGCATTGGTCATCCCGGCGTTGCGCACGTCCTGCACCGAGTCAGTGACCTTCGCGACATCGCTTAAGCGCACGGCGGAGCCGTTTTTGTAGTGGATGATTAATGGTTGGTACTCGGCGGCGGTTTTCAGCTCATCATTGGTTTGCACCTGCCAGCGTTGCGCGCCGTCTTCCACTGCGCCCTGCGGTTTGCGCACGTTGGCGTTGCTGATTGCTGTGCGTACCGAATCCAGCGACACGCCCTGGTTAAACAGCGCCTGCGGGTTTAAATCCACGCGCACGGCGGGCAGCGAACTGCCACCAATGTCGACATCGCCGACGCCATCAATCTGCGAAATAGTTTGCGCCAGTTGCGTCGAGGCGAAGTCATACAACTGCCCTTGCGAATAGGTGTCCGAGGTGAGCGTCAAAATCATGATCGGCGCAGCCGACGGATTCGCTTTGCGATAGGTTGGGCGGGATGGCATGCCGCTTGGTAACAGGTTTTGCGCGGCGTTAATCGCCGCCTGTACATCGCGCGCCGCGCCGTTGATATCGCGGTCGAAATTAAACTCAAGAATAATACGCGTGCTGCCCAGCGAGCTGGATGAGGTCATTTCGCTGACCCCGGCAATGCGCCCGAGTGAGCGCTCAAGCGGTGTCGCCACGGAGGAGGCCATGGTTTCCGGCGACGCACCCGGCAGTGAGGCGCTAACCATAATCACCGGGAAATCGACCTGCGGCAGCGGGGCGACCGGCAGCAGCCGGAAGCCGAGAATGCCGCACAGCGTAATGGCGAGCGAAATCAAAATCGTCGCCACCGGGCGGTAAATGAAGAGGGCGAAAAACTTCACTTACGCCTCCTCTTCACGGCGCGGGAAACGCTTTTTCACCGCCAGCGACAGGCGATCGAACAACAGGTAAATCACCGGCGTCGTAAAGAGCGTCAGCACCTGACTCACCAGCAAACCACCGACCATGCCAATGCCCAGTGGACGGCGTAATTCTGCGCCGACGCCGGTGCTCAGCATTAGCGGTAACGCGCCAAGTAGTGCCGCCAGCGTGGTCATTAATATCGGGCGAAAACGCAGTAAACAGGCCTGGAAAATCGCATCGCGTGGCGACATACCCTCTTCGCGCTCGGCGGCGAGGGCGAAGTCAATCATCATGATGGCGTTTTTCTTGACGATACCGATAAGCAAAATAATGCCAATGATGGCAATCACATCCAGTTCACTGCCGGAAACCATCAGCGCCAGCAGTGCGCCAACGCCTGCCGTTGGCAATGTCGACAGGATGGTGATGGGGTGAATAAAGCTCTCGTACAGCACGCCGAGCACGATATACATCGCCGCGACGGCCGCAACAATCAGCCAGATGGTGCTGCCAAGCGCCGCCTGGAACGCCAGCGTGCTGCCCTGGAATTGCGTGGTGATGTCCGTCGGGAAGTTAAGCGTTTTCTCGCTATCCAGCACCGCTTGCACCGCATCGCCGAGCGAATACCCCTCCGCCACGTTGAAGGAAATCGTGGTCGACGGGAATTGATCCAGATGGTTGATGCTCAGCGGGGCGTAGCGTTGCTCCACTTTAGCAATCGACGAGAGCGGCACGATGCCGCCATCGGTACTGGTCAGGCGGATGTTGTCCAGCGCGGAAAGCCCCGGCGTTTGCGCCGTGTCGTGTTCCAGCACCACGCGATACTGGTTTGCCTGGGTATAAATGGTGGAGATTAACCGCTGACCGAACGCGTTATAAAGGGCGTTATCCACATCCGCCATGTTAATGCCAAGGCGGCTGGCGCTGTCGCGATCGACATTCACATACGCTACCAGGCCTTTGTCTTGCCAGTCGCTGCTGACATCCGCCAGTTGCGGCAGCGCCTGTAGTTTACTTACCAGTTGTGGTACCCAAGTACTGAGCGCATCTAACGAGTTGGCCTGCAAGGTGAACTGATATTGCGTGCGGCTAACGGTGGTATCAATGGTTAAATCCTGAGTTGGTTGCAGGTAGAGTGCGACGCCGGGTACTTTCGCCGCCGCCTGTTGCAGGCGCTCAATCACCGGCTGGACGCGATCGTCGCGCTCATCCAGCGGTTTCAGATTAATTTGCAATCGTGCGCTGTTAAGCGACGGGTTAGTGCCATCAACACCGACAAACGAGGTCAGGCTTTCTACCGCCGGATCGCGCAGGATAATATCGGCCACCTGGCGCTGGCGCTCTGCCATGCTGGCAAAGGATGCGGATTGCGGTGCCTGTAACGTACCCTGGATAATGCCGTTGTCCTGCACCGGGAAGAAACCTTTCGGAATAACAACCCATAACATGATAGACAACAACAGTGTCCCGACCGCCACGCTCAGCGTCAGCCACGGGTGGTTCAACACTTTACTCAGTAACCGCCCGTAGCCTGCGATGACGCGCTCGAAGAAACGCTCCGACGCGCGGGAAAAACGGTTCTGTTTGCGCAGGGATTCGGCGCTCAGCATGCGGGCGCACATCATCGGCGTCAGCGTCAGCGACACAATCGCGGAAATCAGGATCGCTATTGCCAGCGTGACGGCAAATTCGCGGAACAGGCGGCCGACGATATCCCCCATAAATAGCAGCGGGATCAGTACCGCAATCAACGAGAACGTCAGCGAGATAATGGTAAAGCCAATTTCACCGGCCCCTTTCAATGCGGCGGCCAGCGGTTTTTCGCCTTTTTCGATGTAGCGCGAGATATTCTCGATAACCACAATGGCGTCGTCGACCACAAAGCCGGTGGCGATGGTCAACGCCATGAGTGTCAGGTTGTTGATGGAGAAATCAAGAAACACCATCGCCGCGAATGTTCCGACCAGCGACAGCGGCACCGCAACGCCTGGAATAATGGTGGCCGGAATATTGCGCAGGAAGACATAGATAATCATGACGACCAGCGCGATCGCAAGCATCAGCTCGAACTGGGTGTCGTCGACCGACGCGCGAATGTTGTTGGTTCTGTCCGACAGCACTTTCACCGTGACCGATTTTGGCAGGCTTTCAGTTAACTGCGGCAGCAGGGTACGGATGCTGTCGGCGGTCTTAAGAATGTTTGCTCCTGGCTGGCGCTGAACGTTCATGACAATCGCTTGTTGCTTATTGGCCCATGCGCCAAGCCAGCTATTTTCGGCACCTTGTTCAACGGTCGCGATATCGCCAAGGCGGATCGGCGCACCATTCTGATAAGCGACAATCAACTGGCGATACTCTTCGGCTGATTGCATCTGATCGTTGGCGGAAAGCGTGACGGCACGGGTTGGACCATCGAGGCTGCCTTTCGCCGAATTAACGTTGGCATTAGTGATGGCGGTGCGAATGGTTTCGCTGGTCAGCCCGAGAGCAGCAATCGCCTGGGCATTGAGTTTGACGCGCACTGCCGGGCGCTGGCCACCTGACAGGGTCACCAGGCCGACGCCAGAAACCTGCGATATTTTCTGTGCAACGCGCGTTTCCACCATATCTTCCACTTGGGTCATTGGCATGGCAGAAGAGGTGACGGCGAGTGTCATAATCGGTGGATCCGCCGGGTTAACTTTACTGTAGACCGGCGGGTTGGGTAGATCAGACGGTAGCAGGCTGTTAGCGGCATTCATCGCCGCCTGCACTTCCTGCTCGGCGACATCCAGCGGCAAACTGAGCTGGAACTGCAATGTCACCACCGACGCGCCGCCGGAACTTTGCGACGACATCTGTTTTAAGCCGGACATCTGACCAAACTGGCGCTCCAGCGGTGCGGTGATCGCAGAAGTGACCACATCTGGGCTGGCGCCGGGGTAGAGCGTCACCACCTGGATGGTTGGGTAATCGACTTCAGGCAGCGCGGAAACGGGCAGAAAACGGTAGCCGATAATACCGGCAAGCAGGATCGCCACCATCAACAGCGTGGTGGCGACCGGACGCAAGATAAACAGACGGGAAGGGCCGCCCGTCCGGCCCGGCGGTAGCAACTGCATCAGGAATGCGCTCCTTTGGCCGGATGTTCACGCTTTGCCGGTACGGCTTCGGCGTTTTTCGCATCCACGACTTCCACTTTCGCCCCTTCGGTCAGGCGGTCAATTCCGTCCGTCACCACGCGATCGCCCGCCGACAGACCGGCGGCAATCACTACTTTCTGGCTGTCCTGAATACCTGGCGTGACGGTGTGTTTGCTGACCTGATTTTTGTCATTCAGAACCCAGACGAAGTTACCTTCATTACCCATTTGCAGTGCAGCCGCCGGGATCACTACCGCGTCCTGCTGTGTGGCAACCAGCATGCGCGCGTTGACGAACTGGTTGGGGAACAGGGCATCGTCCTGGTTATCAAAGCGGGCTTTCAGTTTGATGGTGCCGGTGGTGGCGTCAATCTGGTTGTCGAGGCTTAACAATGTGCCGCTGCTCAGCTTCTGTTTGTTGGTGCGATCCCAGGCTTCCACCACCAGTTGTTGGCCTGCTTTTTGTGCTTGCACGACGGTGGCGATTTCGCTTTCCGGCAAGGTAAACACCAAATCGATGGGGTGTGTTTGCGTCAACACCACGATCCCGGTGGTGTCACTGCTGCTGATTTGGTTGCCAATATCCACCTGTTTTAAACCCACTCGCCCGGAAATAGGGGCGGTTATGCGGCTCCAGTCCAGCTCTAACTGCGCGCTGGCAACGGAGGCTTCGTCAGCTTTCACGGTACCTTCCGATTCGGTCACCAGCGCCTGCTGGCTATCGAGATCCTGGCGTGAAACCAGGCTGGTTTTCGCCAGTTGTTGATAGCGAGAAAGATCGCGGCGGGCGTTGGCGAGTGTGGCTTTATCTTTCGCCAGTTGGCCCTGCGCTTGCGCCAGCGCCACTTTGAATTGGCTTGGATCGATTTCCGCCAGCAGATCGCCGGCTTTTACTTGCTGGCCTTCCTGGAAATGGATCGCCATAAGCTGGCCCGAAACGCGGCTGCGCACAGTAACGGTGTTTGCGGCGGTAATGGTGCCGAGCCCGGAGAGATAACGCGGTACGGCTTCTCGGATTGCTGTTGCGGCCTGCACCGGCGGCAGCGCGCCGCCGCGCATACCATGACGGCCGCCACCCGGTGCACCCTGGCGCTGGGCCTGCCCGGTTGCGGTGGAAGAAGTATCTTTATGTGCGAACTGGTACCAGGCTACGCCCGCTACCGCCATGACCACGACCGCGACAAGCGTGCGGCGAAACGTAACACTGCCTTTCATCGTTATGGGTATCTCATCGGAAAACTAATGGCGAAATAATACTAGTTTAGTAACGGCATGCCCCGGAAAAATGGAGGAAAAATGAAACACTGTCTGGAAACGTATGGCAGGCAGGGTAATTTGCGTTAGGGGGATTTTAAAGAAGAAAATAATGCCGGGAGGGATTCTCCCGGCAAGATATTAACGAAACAGTGTCTGCGCCCAACGCGCAAGACCTGCTGTGACGGAGCCGAAGTCATCGCCGCCCGCAATCGGGATCCCCGGCAGGGTTTGCGCCAGCGCTTTTTTAATCAGCGGTGAACGTGCGCTACCGCCGGTGAGATAAATCACTTCCGGCGTTTCTGCACTGGTTGCCAGCGCCAGTTGCACCTGTTCAAGGATGCGTTGCAGCGGCTGATTTAATGCGCTTTCCAGACCTTCCTGGTCAATTGCCGCCGCGAGATTATCGCTAATAAAGGGCAACTGCGCGCTAACCTGCGCGTCATCGGAAAGGGCGATTTTGCTCTCTTCGGCGCTGCGCACCAACCGGTAGCTGAGACGCTGTCGCCACACTTTTACCAGCAGCGCCACTTTCTCCGCATCGCGGGCGTCGCGCAGGAGATCGTTAAGCAAGCGGCCATTGGCGGCGCTGTAAAACTCGGTCTGCGCGGGAACATCGTTAATCGCTACCGCATTCCACCAGGGCAGGATCGGCAGTGCGATACCTTTTTCTGTCTGACCGCCCATGCCGAGCAGCGGCATCAGGCTTTTGAACGCCAGCGCAATGTCTAAATCGTTACCGCCAACGCGGCAACCGCTGTGCCCCAACAGACTGGCGGCGCGTTCTTGCTTGTCGCGCCATTGCGGCCCCATCAGCAACAATGAGCAGTCGGTCGTACCGCCGCCGATATCCACCACCAGTACCCGTTTTTCCGCACTTAGCGTAGCTTCAAAATCGAGCCCTGCAGCGACCGGTTCGAACTGGAACACCACATCGCGGAACCCGGCGCGCTTCGCGGCACGCTCAAGGATCCCCTGTGCCTGCGCGTTCGCCTCATCACCGCCCAGCCCCTGAAAGTTGATCGGGCGGCCAATCACGGCCTGATCAATACTCTCTGGCAATTGCGTTTCTGCCTGCTGGCGAATATGCAGCATCATGGCGCAGACCAGATCTTCGAACAGAGCGATTTGCTGCGGTTTCAGGCCGCTGGCGCCAAGGAAGGATTTCGGTGATTTAACAAAGTACACCTCTTCCGGGTCGCTGACGTATTGACGCAATGAGGCCAGCCCGAACTGTACACTGGCGGCGCTAACCTCAATATCTTCCTCGCGGTTAAAGCTCATCGCCCGCCGCAACAACGCCTGGGTTTCGCCGTCTGTCGCCGGAACCTGATGGTGGCGATAGAGCCACTCGCTGACCGCTTCACGCGTCGGTGCGCAGAGCATCGACGGGAGTAAGGTACTGTTGTTTTCCATTTTCAGCAGTTGCGCTGCGCCGTCGCGCATCACCGCAATCGAGCAGTTTGCCGTACCGTAGTCAAAACCAACAAACACGTGTTTATCCCCATGCCAGTGAAGAAGGGGGGCGACTTTAGCCGAATGCGTGACGGGCGACAACCGGAATATGAAAGCAAGGCGGAAAATCCCCGGTTTGTTATGCTGTTAGCGTCACTATTCAGGAGTTGCTATGTACACACTGCACTGGCGCAAGCCGTATGACTGGGCGTGGATGTTCGATTTTTTACGTGCGCGCGTCGTGGCGGGCGTTGAGGAGATTAGCGCAACGCGTTATGTGCGCACTTTCCACTACCACGGGCATCGTGGGTTAATCACCGCCGAACCTGACTTAGCGGCAGCGACGCTGAAGGTTACGATCAGCGATGGACTTATACCCGTAGCGGAACACTGTCTCGCACGTCTGCGCTGTTTGTTTGATCTCGATTGCGACGCAGAAACGGTGAACACAGCGCTGGGCTCACTTGGCGCGGCGCGTCCCGGTTTGCGTTTGCCGGGCAGCGTGGATCCGTTTGAGCAGGCGGTGCGAGCGATTCTGGGGCAACTGGTGAGCGTGGCGATGGCGGCGAAACTGACCGCAAAAGTGGCGCAGCGCTTCGGTGAATCGCTGGCAGACGCGCCGGGCATGATCTGTTTTCCTACGCCAGAGCAATTGGCGCGAGCACTGCCGGAAGAACTGAAAGCGCTGGGCATGCCGTTAAAACGCGCGGAGTCGCTGATTTTTCTCGCACAGACGGTCTGCGACGGTACATTTCCGCTCAACCCACCGGCCGATGTGGAACAAGGGGTGAAAGCGCTGCAAACCTGGCCGGGCATCGGGCGCTGGACCGCGAACTATTTCGCGCTGCGTGGCTGGCAGGCGAAAGATGTGTTCCTGCCGGATGACTACCTTATTAAACAGCGTTTTGCCGGGATGACGCCCGCGCAAATCCGCCGCTACGCCACGCGCTGGCGGCCGTGGCGGTCGTATGCGTTGTTGCATGTTTGGTATAGCGTTGGCTGGCAGCCTGAAGGGGAATAAGGCTATTAATTGAGCACAAGAGGAAAATAAGGCGTTATTGTCGCAGCAAGTTTGGAACCGGCCAGCGCGGAAAAACCGGAGCGTACACGTAGTACGTGAGGATTTTGAGCACTGCCCGGTTTCAAAATGGCAAGTAAAATAGCCTTATTACCTCTTGTTAGTTAATTGCGAAATAACTGGTATTCAGCATCAAATCCAGCGGCTGCGCCTGCGAAATAATATCGCCGTAGATCAAATCGATACCGATTCCCGACAAGGTATCCATCATCAGCGGCTGGTGAGTTGGCCCGGCGATACTCTTCACACCCAGTCGCTGCGCGTGACCCTGAATAATGGTCACCATCATTTCGTCCATCAGATTGCCGTGGACGTTTGTCACTAACTCTGGCTCCAGCAACAGGTAGTCGGCCATATGCGGAGTGAGGTAGTTAAACACTTCCAGATCGTGCCCAATATGGCTGAAAATGATGCGGCAACCCGCATGGCGCAGGCGTTTGAGGTTCTCATTAATGGTGTTGCCTTCGCGCATCAGTGCATCGGCATGAATAATCAGGTGCAGCAAACGCCCCTGCATTGATCCGCTTTCCAGCATTTGCAACAGTTCAGTCACCAGAGATTGACTTGCCAGCCCAACGACAGAAAGCGGCAGGGCGACACCAAGGCCTTTACCCGCTACGGCTGTCGCGTGGTTGCGGAAAAATTCGTGAAACACCCGCCTGTCGAGTGCGCGGATAAGTTCCGGTTCCGTCAGGCCTGAGCGGAACGCGTGCTCCTCCATCACTTCCCCTTCGCTGGTCCACAAGCGCAGCGACAGCAGCCAGAAGTTGCAGGCCTCCGGCACGCGCGGAGAAGCCACGCCGCGCGCAATCATCAGTAAATGGTTATCTTTGATCATGTGCCACTGTTCATCCAGCGACATCATGCTGCGCTCGTGCTGCATCAGCCCTTGCTGCGCTTCGTAGACGGTAACCATTCCGCGACCATTGTTCTTTGAGGCGTAACAGGCGATATCCGCCTGCGACATCACGTCTGATGCCTGGTAATTGGTCTCATCAATAATCGTAATCCCGGCGCTGGCACCGATGCGGTGCTGGCGGCCTTCCCACATAAACTCGTAATCATTGATGGCTTCAATCATCCGCCCGGAGATATAGCGCGCACTCTCGACATTACAATCTGGCAGCAGCAGGCCAAACTCATCACCGCCGAGACGGGCGAGGATATCGGTTGAGCGCAGCATGCTGAGCATCAGCGAGGAAATTTCACGCAACAAGGCATCACCTGCAGCATGCCCGGCGGTGTCGTTCACTGCCTTAAAGCGGTCGAGATCGATGAACACCAGCGCATGTCGCTGGTGGAACTCCTGCACGGTCACTAACAGGCGTTTGAGATGATTTTCAAAACTGACACGGTTCGCCAGGTGGGTGAGCGCGTCGTGAGACGCGCTGTAGCTGAGCTGACGCAGCATCTTGCGCGACTCGGTGACATCCTGGATAACCAGTACTGAGCCGATATTTTGTCCGTCCAGTGTGCTTAACGGCGTGACGCTGTAGTGGATATCGAAGCTGCCGCCGGTGCGACAGTGCAGCACCACATCCTGCTCAATCGCGGTACGCGACATATCGCCGCTATGAATGTTTTCCATCGCCGGACCGTTATCGCCGAAAGTAATGTGCAGCACCGTCAATAGAGGCTGACCAATGGCGTGTTCCTGCGGCCAGCCGCTCATTTTTTCTGCCACCGGGTTCATAAAGGTGACCTTCATATCAACATCAGTACACAGCACCGCTTCACCGATAGAATCAAGCGTAATGTGCAGCCGCTCTTTTTCCTGGAACAGCGCATCGTTGAGCTGTTTTACCTCGGTCATGTCCATATTGACGCCGAGCAGCCGCTCCACTTCACCGTTCTTGTTGAGCACACGGTTGGCAAGGGTACGGATATGGCGAATCCCCTCTTTTACCGGCACCCTGAATTCCAGCTTGAATGCGACGCGGGCGGCCAGCGCATCGCGGATAATGCGCTCGGTTTCCGGGCGATCCTCCGGCAGAATGCGTTCGTACCACAGATGCCAGGTCGGTTTCATATGCGCGGGGACTTCGTACATCTCAAACATACGTTTATCCCAACTGATGATGTCGGGTTCCAGCTCCCACTCCCAGATACCGATGCCGCCTGCTTCGTTCGCAAGGGTAATGCGCTCCATCAGGCGCTTGTTCACCCACTCGGTCTGTTTCAAGTCGTTAATATCTTCGATCTGGGCGATGAAATAGAGCGGGGTGCCGTCGGCATGACGCACGACTGAAACGGCCAGCAGACCCCAGACCAGATCGCCATTACGTGTGTAATAGCGCTTTTCCAGCGAGTAGGTAGGAATGTCGCCGCGCGCCAGTTGATCAAGCAGTTCGAGGTCTTTATGTAAATCTTCCGGCCAGGTAAGCTGCTGAAAGTTCATTAAACGCAGTTCATCCTGGCTGTAACCCAGAAACTGGCACAGCGCTTTATTGGCCTGTAGCCACTGCCCATCGGTGCCCACTAATGCCATGCCAATGGCGGAATATTCCATGGCGTTACGAAAACGTTCTTCGCTTTCGGTAATGTGTTTACGCTCGGCGCGAAAGGCATACATCACCATGGTCATCACGTTAACTGGCAGCAGGATCATCAAAAATGGCAGCCAGGGTGCGTTTGTCATCACGCCGCTTTTCGGCGCGATAATCACGTTCGGCTCCTGCGCGATGATCAACGACACCGTCATGACAGTTATCAGAAAAACCAGAAACGCTTCCATTCGCGGTAGACGAACCGCACTCCACATCAACAACACAATCACTGCGGTGAAAGGCCACGGTAAATAGTGCAGCGACAGCCAACTGAGCATCAACGTAACGGCAAGCGTCGCCAGTGTTTCCAGCAGTAATTGCGGTTTGCGATGGCGCAGCAAGTAGTGCGGTTTGAATAATAGCCCAAGCGGCACCAGCGCCAGCGCGCCGATGGATTCTGACAATACCCAGATAATAAAGGTACGCAAAACGTTTTCTGGCGGTACCAAAAGACAGATCAGCGCACCGCCGACCAGCGGCGGAACCACCGCGCTGCCGATGGCAAGGCGGATCCAGTCACTCAGATTTTGCAGCGGATTATACCAGGGCAACAATTTACGTAGCAGCACCGCGCCAACGGCGGCTTCAACAATATTGACGGCGGTATAGCGCAAATCGACAAAAGAAACGGAAAAAAGCAGTACGGTGGCGGCAACATTCCCCAGCGCGCAGGCGAACGCGATGCCGGGCCACATCTTACCCGCGTGGCGGTAAAACGCCACGGTCATGATCGCGGTGGGAAACCAGAGTGGGGCAATGACGGTGCCAAAGCGGATCAGTTCCAGCGAGAACAAGGTGAAGATAAAAGAGAGTAACCCTAAACTGAGGAGCCGCAGTCCAGGATAAGGTGTGGTAACCAAAACGCGCTGGTGTTGTTTCTTCATTACCGCTTAATCCGCAAGCCCTGTGCCGTCCGGAACAGAGTCCGACGAATGAAATTTGAATTTTGGATTATGCTAGTACAAACAATTTACAATTCCTATGCCGGGCGCTCATAATTTGACATCATAGTGTTATTAATTACTTAGTGGATGAATAAAACGCGCACCGCGCTCCATTTTTGAGTGGTTTGCTTTGCGAATAATGCGTTTTGCGGGTAAAAATTGGCGACTTTTTATCACACTTGGATCCCGTGTCTATTCGACTGGTATCGCGACGGCGAAGTCCCTATAATTGCGGCGTTTGACGCTCTGGCGTCGTCCTTCCTTTACATCCAGGTTATCAGGTCGCTAAATTTATGACTGATCAGTCTCATCAGTGCGTCATTATCGGCATCGCCGGCGCATCCGCTTCAGGTAAAAGCCTTATTGCCAGCACTCTTTACCGCGAACTGCGCGAACAGGTAGGTGATGAACATATTGGCGTTATTCCGGAAGACAGTTACTACAAAGATCAAAGCCATCTGTCGATGGAAGAACGTGTAAAAACCAACTATGACCATCCGAGCGCGATGGATCACAGCCTGTTATTCCAGCATTTAGAGTCGCTTAAGCGCGGCGAAGCCATTGAGTTACCGGTTTATAGCTACGTTGAACATACCCGTACGCAAGAAACCATTCGCATTGAAGCTAAAAAAGTCATCATTCTGGAAGGGATCCTGCTGCTGACCGATTCACGCCTGCGGGATGCGATGAATTTCTCCATTTTCGTCGATACGCCGTTGGATATCTGCCTGATGCGCCGTATCAAACGTGACGTGAACGAGCGTGGCCGTTCAATGGATTCGGTAATGGCGCAATACCAAAAAACCGTGCGTCCAATGTTCCTGCAGTTTATTGAACCCTCCAAACAGTACGCCGATATTATCGTGCCGCGCGGCGGTAAAAACCGCATCGCCATTGATATTCTGAAAGCCAAAATCAGCCAATTCTTTGAGTAATAATGTTAGGCTGTCACCGTTCGTATTAATTTGCCCGGCCCCTGAGGCGCGCTCAGGGGTATGCCGCATCAAAAGGAGAATGTGCCATGCGTCTTTGTGACCGAGATATTGAAGCCTGGTTGGACGACGGTCGACTCGCGATTAACCCGCGTCCGCCGGTTGAGCGTATTAACGGTGCTACGGTAGATGTCCGCCTGGGCAACAAATTCCGCACATTCAGTGGGCACACAGCAGCGTTTATCGATCTCAGTGGCCCGAAAGACGAAGTCAGCGCGGCGCTTGACCGGGTGATGAGCGATGAAATAGTTCTGGCAGAAGGTGATGCTTTTTACCTGCATCCTGGCGAACTGGCGTTGGCGGTGACGTATGAATCCGTCACGCTGCCTGCGGATTTGGTCGGCTGGCTGGACGGGCGCTCGTCGCTGGCGCGTCTGGGGTTAATGGTGCATGTTACTGCGCACCGTATCGATCCCGGCTGGTCAGGCTGCATCGTGCTGGAGTTCTATAATTCAGGCAAACTGCCGCTGGCACTGCGTCCGGGGATGCTGATTGGCGCGCTGAGCTTCGAGCCGCTCTCCGGCCCGGCAGAACGCCCATATAACCGCCGTGAAGATGCGAAATATCGCGATCAACAAGGCGCGGTCGCCAGCCGTATTGATAAAGACTGAGTGAAGTAGACCTACTGAGGACGCCATGAGAAGAGTGTTAACCACGCTGATGATCCTGTTGGTCGTGCTGGTAGCCGGCCTTTCGGCGCTGGTGCTGCTGGTCAACCCCAACGATTTTCGCGCTTATATGGTGCGTCAGGTTGAAACCCGTAGCGGTTATCAATTGCAGCTTGATGGCCCGCTGCGCTGGCATGTCTGGCCGCAGCTTAGCATTCTCTCAGGGCGGATGACTTTAACCGCTCCCGGTGCGCAGACGCCGGTGGTCGCCGCCGACAATATGCGTCTTGACGTTAATCTGTGGCCGTTGCTTTCGCACCAGTTACACGTCAAACAGGTGATGCTAAAAGGCGCGGTTATCCAGTTAACGCCGCAAAGTGCCGCCGCGCCGCAAAAAGGCGCGCCCGTGGCGCCGCGAGAAAACAATCTGCCGCAGGTGGAAGAGGATCGCGGCTGGTCATGGGATATCGCCAGCCTGCAAGTGGCTGATAGCGTGCTGGTGTTCCAGCACGATGATGATGAACAACTGACGGTGCGCGATATCCGCCTGCAAATGGAGCAGGATTCGTTGCACCAGGCAAAACTTGATTTCGCCGGGCGGATTAACCGCAATCAACGTGATTTAACGCTCTCTTTCAGCGCGCAGGTGGATGCGCGCGATTATCCGCATAATCTCACCGCCGCCATTGATAACGTGAAATGGCAATTGCAGGGCGGCGATGTCCCGACACAGGGAATCGAAGGGGAAGGGCACTTACAGGCGCAGTGGCAACGTGCCCAGCAGCGCCTGACGCTCAATGATCTGAGCTTGCGCGCGAACGATACCGCGCTCACTGGTAACGGCAGCGTGACGTTTGGCAACCTGCCGGTGTGGGTGCTCGATTTGCAGTTTGATTCCCTCAATCTCGATAACTTATTACCGCCGGAGCAGACTGCCGATAACAGTGGTTCGCCGCAGCAGCAAGGGCAGGCGCAAAACCGCTTGCCGCGTCCGGTTATCTCCACCAGCCTGGATACACCGCAGTACAACGGGTTACGCAGTTTTACCGCACAGATTGGCATTAGCGCGAAAAGCGTGCGCTGGCGTGGCATGCAGTTTGCCGATGTGGTCGGTCAATTCAACAATAATGCTGGCTTGCTGTCGATCCCCACGCTACAAGGAAAAATGGGCAACGGGTTGATCTCGTTGCCTGGCGAACTTGATGCGCGCAGTGATACATCTCGCGCGATCTTCCAGCCAAAACTGGATAACGTGGAAATTGGCACCATCCTGAAAGCCTTTAATTACCCGATTGCGTTGACTGGCAGCCTGAGCATGGCGGGCGATTTTTCCGGGCCGAATATCGACGCTGAGGATTTCCGCCGACACTGGCAGGGTGAGGCGCATGTCGATTTGAAAAACAGCCGCATGGAAGGGCTTAACTTCCAGCAACTCGTACAACAGGCCGTGGCGCGCAGCAGCGATGTGCAGGCGCAGGAAAACTACGATAACGCCACGCGTCTTGATAGCTTCAGCAGCGATGTGTCACTGGATAAGGGGCTGATGACCTTCAATGATATACAGGGGAGTTCTCCGCTGCTGTCGCTTACCGGTGAAGGTGAGATGGATCTGGTGAAAGAGCAGGCGGATACCCGCTTTGAAGTGCGTGTCATGGAAGGCTGGAAAGGGGAGAGCGATCTTATCGATTTCCTGAAGAATACGCCGGTTCCACTGCGCGTGTACGGTAAATGGCAGACGCTTAACTACAGTCTGCAAGTAGATCAACTGCTGCGTAAACATCTGCAGGATGAAGCGAAACGCCGGTTGAATGACTGGGCTGATCGTTATAAAGATCGCCAGAGTGGCAAAGATGTGAAAAAGCTGCTCGACAAGATGTAAGCGAACCTATTGGCCGGGTTGGCGTTGTGCCACCCGGCAAGGCTATTTACAAAATGCCTTCCAGCGCCAGATGCTGTAACAACATAATGGTTTTACCGTCGGCAATCTCACCGCTGCGGATAGCAGCCAGTGCGGCGCTAAAATCCATCTCTACCACTTCAATATCCTCACCTTCATCCGCTAAACCTCCGCCATTGCCGGTGCGTCGGCTGTCGTCATATTCGGCGATAAAAAAGTGCAGTTTTTCGCTGACCGAACCGGGGCTCATCCACGCCTCAAACACTTTTTGCACCTGTTCCAGCCGATAACCGGTCTCTTCTTCGGCCTCATGCCTGATGCGATCTTCCGGGGCAAGTTCATCCAGCAGGCCGGCAGCTGCTTCCAGCAAAAAACCGCTGTGCTGGTTAACGAACAGCGGCAAGCGAAACTGCCGGGTGAGGATTACGCTGCGCTTATTGGTGTTATACAGCAGGATCACCGCGCCATTACCACGATCGTAAACTTCGCGGCTCTGGCGCTGCCATTCGCCGTCTCGTCGGCGAAAGTCAAAGGTGTATTTCGTCAGTTTGCCCCAGTCTTCAGATAAGGACCTGGTGGCAATAATGCGTATTTGTGCATTTTCAGATGGCATATTCGCTCCTCGGGACGTAAGATTGCATCTTAGCGTGCATATTCGTGCATTAACAAGAAATTTCGTGCAATCGGGAGCCCCCTCATGCTGACCTCACAACGCAAACAACTGATCCTTGCCCGGCTTGCTGAAGAGGGGCAGGTGCTGTCGAAAAATCTCAGTGAGCAGTTCGGCATTTCAGAAGATACTGTGCGCCGCGATTTACGCGAACTGGCGGCTGAAGGACGCTTGCAGCGCGTGCACGGAGGAGCGTTACCAGCATCGGCTGC
This sequence comes from Kosakonia quasisacchari, assembly GCF_004331415.1. Classification (GTDB taxonomy): domain Bacteria; phylum Pseudomonadota; class Gammaproteobacteria; order Enterobacterales; family Enterobacteriaceae; genus Kosakonia; species Kosakonia quasisacchari. The sequence continues at coordinate 46,354 of NZ_SJOP01000012.1, read as the reverse complement.
GGTAGTCACCTTTTCCGAGCGGCAAACGCTGCAATCCGATGCCAAGCGGCGGATCGCGCAGAAAGGAGCGGAACTGGTATCACCCGGGCAAGTGGTGATGATCGACGGTGGAACCACTACCAGCGAGTTAATCCGCTTTTTCCCTGAAGATCTGCGCATTACCGTCGTCACCCACAGCCCGAGTATCGCTGTCGGGTTGGCACAGCATCTGTTCATTAACGTGGTGATGATTGGTGGGCAGCTTTACAAACACTCTATCGTCAATGTCGGCACGGCGGCGCTGGAGGGGATTGCGCGCGTACGCGCCGATCTCTTTTTTATGGGGGTGACCGGTGTGCATGTGGAGGCCGGGTTAAGCACTGGTGATTTCGAAGAGTCGCGCATCAAGCATGCCATGGCACAAAGAGCGGCGGAGACCGTGGTGCTGGCCTCACCGGAAAAATTAAACACTGCCTCCCCGTGGGTGATCGGCGATATCCGGCTTATCAATACGCTGGTGGTTGATGCCCAAACCGATGCGCGCACGCTGGAACCGTTTGCCCATCGCGGTATTGCGATTGTCAAAGCGTAGGAGAACAGACGAGACGTGGCCGGGGCGAACCCCGGCCGGGTTTACACTTCGTAATCGAGAGTTTCGTCGTTGTGAAGGGGAATAAGCTGTACTTTTTGTACCCGGTGGCTTTCCACATCCAGCGTTTTTAGCAGGTAATCACCCACCTGAACTTCTTCCCCTGGTTGCGGAATGCGTTGTAAATACTCCATCAGCAGCCCGGCAATGGTGTGATACTCGCGTTTCTCATCGAGTGGCAACGGTACATATTGCACCAGATCTTCCAGCGGCATATGGCCATTCGCCGTCCAGCTACCGTCACTGTTTTTCTGTATATCATGGCGTGCGTCAATCTCTTCTACCTCGTTGGGCAAATTGCCCGCGATGGTTTCCATCACATCGCTTAAGGTGACCACACCTTCAACGGAGCCAAACTCATCCACCACAAAGGCAAAGTGGGTGCGGGCATTACGGAACTGTTCCAGCGCCTGCAACAGCGGTAATCCTTCGGGGAACACCAGCGGTTGTCGCACCAGCACACGCAGATCGAGCGGTTCGCCGTGTAAAGATTGCTGGAGCAGATCGAGGATATGCACCACGCCCAGCAAGGTATCATCCTCTTCGCCGCCGGTGACAACCACGCGCGTATGCTGGTTTTTTTCCAGCAGTGCGCGGACTTCTGATTCCGGCGCGCTCAGATCGATATGTTCAATATCGTGGCGCGACGTCATGATGCTGCTCACCGTGCGCTGATTGAGATTCAGCACGCGCTCAATCATCCGCCGTTCCTGCGGATTGAAAATCTGGCCGTCGTCGCCGTCGCGCAGCATAGAGGCGGCGTCGGCATCCAGCTCCGCTTCTTCTTTACGCCCGCTCAGTAAACGCATGACGGTTTCGGTGGTGCGCTGGCGCAATGTCCGGTCGGCGAACAGAAAACGGCGGCGGTTGAAGATAGCCAGTTGGTTCAGCGCTTCAATCATTACCGAGAAGCCAATAGCAGCGTACAGGTAACCTTTCGGAATATGGAAACCAAACCCGTCAGCCACCAGGCTAAAACCGATCATCAACAGGAAGCTGAGACACAGGATAACTATCGTGGGATGGTTGTTGACGAAGCGGGTGAGGGTTTTACTCGCCAGCAGCATCAGCGAAATGGCGATAACAACCGCCGCCATCATGATTGCCAGGTGATCAACCATACCTACGGCGGTGATCACTGAGTCCAGTGAGAAAACCGCGTCCAGCACGACAATCTGCGTCACCACGGCCCAGAATTTCGCCCCGCGCCGTTGCGTGGGGTTGTCGCTGTCTTTCCCTTCGAGACGTTCGTTGAGTTCAACCGTTGCTTTAAATAACAGGAACAGCCCGCCCACTAACATAATTAAGTCGCGTGCGCTGAAACTGAGCCCGCGTACGGTGAATAAAGGTTGGGTCAGCGTGACCAGCCAGGAAATTGAGGCCAGCAACAGCAGACGCATCAGCATGGCGAGTATCAGACCGGTGACGCGCGCGCGGTCACGCTGTGCCGGTGGCAATTTCTCGGCGAGAATTGCAATAAAAACCAGGTTATCAATACCTAGCACCAGTTCGATCACCACCAGCGTGATCAGACCAGCCCAGATTGACGGATCGGCAATCCATTCCATCGTTAACGTAACACCTTATGTGATATGACAATTGTCACAATGCGATCATGGATAAAGCTGAGATAAATTGCAATGCCAGCCTGCGATTTATCTTATTTTAGGTGGTTATTTAAAGCGCTTAAAAGGTTATTTCCTTATTGTTTATATGATTAATTATCACTATTTAAATATAGAAAATAGGAAAAGTCGCATAGGTAATGCTATGTCAATTTGTTGTCAATATGCGGTAAATCCTAAAAGCGTAAAAATTTGGTCTTAATATTATTCTTAAAAAGATGTTTATCTCTGAATGTCGCCTTGCCTGCTATTCGCTTAGCTGCAACAATTCCTCCAGCATCGTTCAAATATACCAGCGTCTTTATTTTCAGCATTGTTAATCAGTGCGAAAGCCGGTACCTGCCGTATTTTATCTGGTTGGTAAATAGCACCACCAGAAAGAGGATGTAAGGGATGACTATCAATGACTTAACGTCAATCAGTGAATTGGTAACTGAAAGCCAGGGGCGGTAGCGTGCCTGCGGGTATGTCAATCAGCTTGGATTATTCTGTAATCGCATGTGGTTGAATAAACGCTTTTTAGGACTGATGCCAGTTATATTTCTCAAGAATTAACTGCATTCTGAATCTGTGTACAGCTTGAGCGCTTATTTAAATCGCACAGGATAATTACTCTGCCAAAGTGATAATTAATCAATGATGAAATCTAAAACGAAATTGATGCCATTATTGGTGTCCGTTAGCTTGATGAGTGGCTGCACCGTCTTCCCGGGGAGCAATATGTCTACGATGGGAAAGGATGTGATTAAACAGCAGGATGCTGACTTTGATATAGACCGTATGGTGAATGTCTATCCATTAACCCCACGTCTGATTGAACAATTGCGCCCGCGCACCAATGTTGCTCAACCGAATATGTCACTGGATCAGGAGATTTCCGCCTACCAGTACCGCGTTGGCCCAGGGGATGTGCTGAACGTGACAGTGTGGGATCACCCGGAACTCACCACGCCAGCCGGTCAGTATCGTAGTTCGAGCGATGCCGGTAACTGGGTACAGCCCGATGGCACCATGTTCTACCCGTACGTCGGCAAGATTCACGTCGCCGGTAAAACGCTTTCTGAGATCCGTAGTGATATTACCAGCCGCTTAGCGACCTATATTGCCGACCCGCAGGTGGACGTTAATATCGCCGCGTTCCGTTCACAAAAAGCCTATATCTCCGGTCAGGTGGCGAAATCTGGCCAGCAGGCGATCACCAACGTACCGCTTACCGTTCTTGATGCGATCAATGCTGCAGGTGGTCTGACCGACAGCGCAGACTGGCGCAACGTGGTGCTGACACACCAGGGCCAGGAGCAGCGCATTTCGCTGCAGGCGCTGATGCAAAACGGCGATCTCAGCCAGAACCGTTTGCTCTACCCGGGCGACATTCTGTTTGTTCCGCGTAATGACGATCTGAAAGTGTTCGTGATGGGCGAAGTGAAAAAACAGAGCACGCTCAAAATGGACTTCAGCGGCATGACGCTGACCGAAGCACTCGGCCAGGCCGAAGGGATCGATCTGACTACTTCCAACGCCAGCGGCATTTTCGTTATTCGTCCGCTGAAAGGCAACGACAGTGGCCGTGGCAACAAGATCGCCAATATTTACCAGCTTGATATGTCGGATGCCACATCACTGGTTATGGCAACGAACTTCCGTCTCCAGCCGTATGACGTGGTGTATGTCACGACCGCGCCGGTTGCGCGTTGGAACCGTCTTATCAACCAGTTGCTGCCGACAATCAGTGGCGTTCGCTACATGACTAACACGGCCAACGACATCCAAAATCTGCAATGACTATGTTCAACAAAATTCTGGTGGTATGCGTGGGGAACATTTGTCGTTCCCCAACGGCAGAACGGCTGCTGAAAAAATACCAGCCCGCTTTAACGGTGGCGTCAGCCGGGCTTGGTGCGCTGGTTGGACGTAGCGCAGATGCGAACGCCGTGAGTGTGGCGGCGGATAATCAACTCTCTCTGGAAGGGCATTGCGCGCGACAAATTACCGGAAAAATGTGCCGCGAATACGACCTGATTCTGGTGATGGAAAAACGTCATATTGCCCGCCTGTGCGAGATTGCCCCGGAAATGCGTGGAAAGGTCATGTTATTTGGCCACTGGGATAACGAGCGGGAGATCCCCGACCCGTATCGCAAAAGTCGTGAAGCTTTTGAAGCTATTTACACCTTACTTGACCAGTCTGCCCGCCATTGGGCGCAGGCATTGCAAGCTCAGCAGGGATAATAATGACAGAGAAAACACACCATTCGCATTCTGCTGCCCAGGCGGTGGGCAACGACGAAATCGATATTGGCCGTTTGCTCGGCACAATCATTGAGGCTCGCTGGTGGGTGCTGGGCATCACCTCGGTCTTCGCACTGATTGCTGTCGTCTACTGCCTGTTCGCAACCCCCATTTACAGCGCCGATGCGCTGGTGCAAATCGAGCAGAATACCGGAAGCTCGCTGGTGCAGGATCTGAACAGCGCGTTATCGAACAAGCCACCGGCGTCCGATGCAGAAATCCAGCTTATTCAGTCACGCCTGGTGCTGGGTAAAACCGTTGACGATCTCGATCTGGATATTTCCGTGGTCAAAAACACCTTTCCGCTGTTTGGGGCCGGGTGGGATCGCCTGATGGGGCGGCAGAACGAGACGGTGAAAGTCACCACGTTCACGCTACCAAAAGGAATGAACGAGCAGACCTTTACATTAAAAGTACTCAGCCCGAAACAGTACCTGTTAAGCAGCGACGGCGGTTTTGAAGCGCGTGGCGAAGTAGGGCAACAGCTTAGCAAGCAAGGCGTCACCATGATGGTGAGTGCTATTCAGGCATCGAATGACAGCGAATTTACCGTCACTAAATATTCGACGCTTGGCATGATCAATAATCTGCAAAGCAACCTGACGGTGGCCGAAAACGGCAAAGATACGGGCGTACTCAGTCTGACTTATACCGGTGAAGACCGTGAGCAGATCCGCGCCATTCTGGACAGCATCACGCGAAACTATCTTGAGCAGAACATTGAACGCAAATCCGAAGAAGCGGCCAAGAGCCTGATCTTCCTCGATAAGCAACTGCCGGAAGTGCGCGAAAACCTCGACATCGCAGAGGAAAAACTCAACTCCTATCGCCAGCGCAAAGACTCTGTGGACCTGCCGCTGGAAGCGAAATCGGTGCTCGATTCGATGGTTAACATCGATGCGCAGTTGAACGAACTAACCTTCCGCGAAGCAGAAATCTCCAAGCTCTATACCAAAGTGCACCCGGCTTACCGCACCTTGCTGGAAAAGCGTAAAGCGCTGGAAGATGAAAAGTCGAAACTGAACAACCGCATCACCGCGATGCCGGAAACGCAGCAAGAGATTGTTCGCCTGACGCGTGATGTTGAATCAGGCCAGCAGGTTTATATGCAGTTGCTGAATAAACAGCAGGAGCTGCGTATCACCCAGGCGAGTACCGTTGGCGATGTGCGTATTGTCGACCCGGCTATTGCACAACCGGGCGTGCTGAAGCCGAAAAAGGCGCTGATCATTCTTGGCAGCATTATCCTGGGCCTGATTGTTTCGGTGGTCGGTGTGCTGCTGCGCTCGCTGTTTAATCGCGGCATCGAAAGCCCGCAAGTGCTTGAAGAGCATGGCATCAGCGTGTACGCCAGCATTCCGCTGTCGGAGTGGCAAAAAGCGCGGGATAGCGTCAAAACCATCAAAGGGGTCAAACGCTATAAGCAGAGCCAACTGCTGGCGGTGGGGAACCCGACAGATCTGGCCATTGAAGCGGTGCGCAGCCTGCGTACCAGCCTGCACTTCGCCATGATGCAGGCCAATAACAACGTGTTGATGATGACCGGGGTCAGCCCGTCAATCGGTAAAACTTTTGTCTGCGCCAACCTGGCGGCGGTGATTAGCCAGACCAACAAGCGCGTGCTGCTGATCGACTGCGATATGCGTAAAGGCTACACCCATGAACTGCTGGGCACCGACAACGTGAATGGTTTGTCCGAAGTGCTGGCCGGGAAGGGCACAATAGAGGGTTGCGCGAAGCCGACTTCTGTCAGCAACTTTGATCTTGTACCGCGCGGTCAGGTACCGCCAAACCCCTCTGAATTGCTGATGAGCGAACGCTTCAGCCAGCTGGTGAAATGGGCCAGCAGCCACTATGACCTGGTGTTGATTGATACCCCGCCAATCCTTGCGGTAACGGATGCGGCAGTAGTTGGTCGCCATGCCGGCACCACGCTGATGGTGGCGCGTTACGCGGTGAATACGCTCAAAGAGATCCAGACCAGCCTGAGCCGCTTCGAACAAAACGGTATTCAGGTGAAGGGCGTGATCCTGAACTCGATTTTCCGCCGTGCGACCGGCTATCAGGATTACGGCTATTACGAGTACGACTACAAGTCCGATTCAAAATAACCAGACCCTTACCTCTATCCCTCAACGCGCTGCGCCTTTTCCCCCTTGTGGGAAAAGGCGGCAGTAAGGGCGAAAGCGGCATGTTGAACGCATTAGGGAACGCATCATGAGCACAACAGCAAACCCATTAATTTCAATTTATATGCCAACCTGGAACCGGCAACAGCTGGCGATCCGCGCGATTAAATCGGTGCTGCGCCAGGATTACCCGCACTGGGAAATGATCATTGTTGATGACTGCTCCGCAAGCTTTGAGCAACTGCAACAGTTTGTTGATGAGCTGGGCGACCCGCGCGTAAGTTACACGCGTAACGCCTTTAACTCCGGTGCTTGCGCGGTGCGCAACCAGGCGATTTTGCAGGCGAAAGGCCAGTACATTACCGGCATTGATGATGACGATGAATGGACGCCAAACCGTCTGTCCGTTTTTCTCGCGCACAAACATCTGCTCAATACCCGCGCCTTTTTGTACGCCAACGATTATGTTTGTCAGGGCGAAGTCTATTCGCAACCGGCGAGCTTACCGCTGTACCCGAAATCGCCGTTCTCGCGCAAGTTGTTCTACAAGCGCAACATCGTTGGCAATCAGGTCTTCACCTGGGGCTGGCGTTTTAAAGAGAGCCTGTTTGATACCCAACTCAAGGCGGCGCAGGATTACGACATTTTTCTGCGGATGGTCGAGGAGTACGGCGAGCCGTGGAAAATCGAAGAAGCCACGCAGATCCTGCACATTAACCACGGTGAAATGCAGATCACCTCTTCGCCGAAGAAATTTTCCGGCTACTTCCACTTTTACCGTAAGCACAAAGACAAATTCGATCGCGCCAGCAAGAAATATCAGCTGTTCACTCTCTATCAAATCCGCAATAAGCGGATGAACTGGCGCACTTTGCTGACGCTTTTTTCCCTGCGTAACGGCAAACGTCTGGCTGATGGGCTGCGGGGGAAATAATGCGTCTGGAAGATTTTCGCGCTAATCACTGGAATTTGCGCCCGTGCTGCATGGTTGCGGCGTACCGCATTGCCCATTTTTGCTCCGTGTGGCGCAAAAAGCATGTCATCAACAATCTCTGGGCCGCGCCCGTCATTCTGTTGTACCGCTTTGTCACGGAATGCCTGTTTGGCTACGAAATCCAGGCCGCTGCGACGATTGGTCGCCGCTTTACCATTCATCACGGCTATGCGGTGGTGATCAATAAAAACACCGTCGCCGGGGATGATTTCACCATTCGTCATGGTGTCACCATCGGCAACCGTGGAGCCGACAGCCTGGCCTGCCCGGTGATTGGCAACAACGTTGAATTGGGTGCCAACGTGGTGATGATTGGCGATATCACTATTGGGAACAACGTCACCATTGGCGCGGGTAGCGTGGTGCTCGACAGCGTGCCGGACAACGCGCTGGTGGTGGGCGAGAAAGCGCGCGTGAAGGTGATTAAATGAATATTTTGCAATTTAACGTGCGCCTTGCAGAAGGCGGTGCCGCAGGCGTTGCGCTGGATTTACATCAGCGCGCGCTGCAACAAGGCATTTCATCACGTTTTATTTACGGCTATGGCAAAGGCGGCAAAAAAAGCGTCAGCCACGACAACTATCCGCAGGTGTATAAACAGACACCACGTCTGACTTCCATCGCTAATCTGGCGTTGTTTCGCCTGTTTAACCGCGATGTTTTCGGCAATCTGAATAATCTCTATCGCACCGTGACCCGCACAGAAGGGCCGGTGGTGCTGCACTTCCATGTGATGCACAGCTACTGGCTGAATCTGGATGAACTGGTGACGTTTTGCCAGAAGGTGAAAGCGCACAAGCCGGATGTCACCTTTGTCTGGACGCTGCATGACCACTGGAGCGTGACCGGGCGCTGCGCCTTTACCGATGGCTGTGAAGGCTGGAAAGAGCATTGCCGCAAATGCCCAACGCTGTCGAACTACCCGCCGGTGAAAGTTGACCGTGCGCATAAGCTGGTTGACAGCAAACGTCAGCTCTTTAACGACATGTTGGCGCTTGGCTGCCAGTTTATCTCCCCCAGCCAGCACGTGGCGGATGCCTTTAATAGCCTGTATGGGGCAGGGCGCTGCAACATCATTAATAACGGTATTGACGTGGCGACAGAAGCGATTCTGGCCGAGCTGGCACCGGTGAAAGAGACGCAAGGCAAACCGAAGATTGCTGTGGTGGCGCACGATCTGCGCTACGACGGGAAAACCAATCAACAACTGGTGCGCGACATCATGGCGATGGATGACCGTGTGGAGCTGCATACCTTCGGTAAGTTTTCACCGTTTGAGGGCAACAATGTCACCAACCACGGTTTTCTGACCGATAAGCGCAAATTGATGAGTGAACTCAACGAGATGGATGCGCTGGTCTTTAGTTCTCGCGTGGACAACTATCCGCTGATTCTGTGCGAAGCGTTATCTATCGGTGTCCCGGTGATTGCCACCCACAGCGATGCGGCACGCGAAGTGTTACAGAAATCGGGCGGTAAGACATTCAGCGAGCAGGAGGTTTTGCCGCTAGTGCAATGCCATAAAGCCGAGATTGCCCAGGCGGTCTTTGGCGAAAGCCTCGACGCATTCCGCGCACGCAGCCGCCAGGCATACAGTGGCCAACAGATGCTGGAGGAGTATGTCTCATTCTATCAAGGTCTGTAGCTACCTCCTGCTGCCGCTCATTTACCTGCTGGTTAACGTCAAACTCCTCCAGTTGGGCGAGAGTTTTCCGATCACTATCGTGACGTTTTTGCCGGTGCTGCTGTTGCTCTATGTTGAGCGCATCAGTGTGAAGAAATTGATGATAGCGCTGGGGGCCGGGGCAGGGCTGACGCTGTTTAACTTTATTTTCGGTAAGTCGCTGGACGCCAGTAAATATGTCACCTCGACGATGCTGTTCGTTTATATCGTGATCATCATCGGCATGGTATGGAGCATCCGCTTCAAAACCATTTCGCCGCATAATTACCGTAAGATCTTGAGATTTTTCTATGCGGTAGTGGCATTCGTGGTTCTGCTTGCGGCGATGGAAATGGCGCAGATTATCCTGACTGGCGGCAGCAGTTTAATGGAAGGAATTTCGAAATATCTCATCTATAGCAACAGTTACGTGCTGAATTTTATCAAGTTCGGCGGTAAACGTACTACGGCGTTATATTTCGAACCGGCATTCTTCGCTCTGGCGTTAATCTCAATTTGGCTCAGCATCAAACAGTTTGGTATCAAAACGCCGAAGACCGATGCTATGATTTTGGCAGGGATAGTTCTTTCGGGATCGTTCTCTGGGGTAATGACATTTATCCTGTTTTATCTGCTGGAATGGGCTTTCCAGTATCTGAACAAAGAGGCGATCCGTAAAAAGTTACCGTTGGCAATTATTTCACTGGCAGTGTTTATTGTTGGCGTTGTATTTGCTTTTCCATATATCGCAGAACGAGTCGGCGATTTAGGTACGGAAGGCTCTTCCTCGTATTATCGTATTATCGGTCCGCTGGTGATGGTGGGATATTCACTGACCAATATTGATGGTGTAGTAAGATTTGGCTCACTTTACGAATATGTCGCATCATTCGGAATCTTTAACGGTGCGGACGTCGGGAAAACAATAGACAATGGGTTGTATCTGCTGATCATTTATTTTTCATGGTTCGCGGTATTACTGACCGGATGGTATCTGTTTAAAGTTGGAAAAATGATGATAAATGCCTTTGGCAACAATCAGAATTTTCGCGTTCAACTTTATCTGTTCACTCCGATATCGTTGTTTTTTACGGGGTCTATCTTTAGCCCGGAATATGCGTTTTTAATTGTTTGTCCATTTATTCTACGCAAAGCGTTGAATATAGCGACTACATGATGAGGTGGGTCAAATGCTGCTAAGTGTTATTACTGTCGCGTTTCGTAATTATGAAGGTGTGATGAAAACCTGGCAGTCGCTGGCTCACCTGGAGAAAGCGCAAGATATTGAATTTGAATGGATTGTGGTTGACGGTGGCTCTCAGGATGGTACTGAGGAATTTCTGAAAAACCTCAATGGGCAATACAATTTACGCTATATCAGCGAACGCGATAAAGGCATCTATGATGCTATGAATAAAGGGATCGATATGGCCGCAGGACGCTTTGCGCTGTTTCTCAATTCCGGCGATATTTTCCATGAAGAAATTGTGGATGTTGTTCGCCAGCTGGATGATGAGAGAGAAAATGCTATGTATATTGGTGATGCGCTGTTGGATTTCGGCGATGGCACCAAAATACGTCGTGGCGCAAAACATGGCTGGTATATTTACCACAGCCTACCGGCCAGCCATCAGGCAATATTTTTCCCGGTAAATGGTCTGAAAACTTACCCCTACGATCTGCAATATAAAGTCTCTTCCGATTACGCATTAGCCGCCAGAATGTTTAAAGCGGGTTTCCCGTTTAAACGTTTGAAAGGCCTTGTCTCTGAATTTTCGATGGGCGGCGTATCAACATCTAATAACCTTGAATTATGTCAGGATGCTCGCAACGTGCAGCGTAAAATATTACGCATGCCGGGCTTCTGGACACAGTTGTCTTATATGTTGCGTTTACGGACGACCGGCAAAACGAAAGCCTTATATAACAAAGCATAACGCTCAGATATAAGGAAAAATGATGCAGGATTTAAAAGGATTCTCCGTGCCGAAAGGCTTTCGGGGCGGCAACGCTATTAAGGTTCAACTGTGGTGGGCGGTTCAGGCGACATTATTCGCATGGTCACCGCAGGTGCTGTATCGCTGGCGCGCGTTCCTGTTGCGTTTATTTGGCGCGAAAGTTGGAAAAGGCGTGGTTATTCGTCCATCGGTAAAAATTACCTATCCGTGGAAATTAACATTGGGCGATTACAGCTGGGTAGGAGATGACGCAGTGTTATATACGCTGGGTGATATTTCTATCGGTGCGAATTCAGTGGTTTCTCAGAAATGTTATTTGTGCACCGGCAGTCACGATTATATGAGCGCGCATTTTGATATTAACGCGACGCCAATCGTGATTGGTGAGAAGTGCTGGCTGGCGACAGATGTGTTTGTTGCGCCAGGCGTCTCCATCGGCGACGGGACGGTAGTCGGTGCGCGCAGCAGTGTTTTTAAATCGCTTCCGGCAAATGTGATTTGCCGTGGCAATCCCGCAGTGGTGACGCGCGAACGCGTTGAAAAGGTAACTCCCTGAACTGGGACTATTGAGGAAAATAAATTATGTCTAAAGTCGCTCTCATCACCGGCGTAACCGGGCAAGATGGCTCTTATCTGGCTGAACTGCTTCTGGAGAAGGGTTACGAAGTTCACGGCATTAAACGCCGCGCTTCCTCATTCAATACCGAGCGTGTGGATCACATCTATCAGGATCCGCACACCAGCAACCCGAAATTCCATCTGCACTACGGTGACCTGACCGATAGCTCCAACCTGACGCGTATCCTGCAGGAAGTGCAGCCGGATGAAGTTTACAACCTGGGCGCGATGAGCCATGTGGCTGTGTCGTTCGAATCCCCGGAATATACCGCTGACGTTGATGCCATGGGTACGCTGCGTCTGCTGGAAGCGATTCGCTTCCTGGGTCTTGAGAAGAAAACCCGTTTCTACCAGGCGTCCACCTCTGAGTTGTACGGCCTGGTGCAGGAAATCCCGCAGAAAGAGACCACGCCGTTCTATCCGCGCTCTCCGTACGCGGTTGCCAAACTGTACGCGTACTGGATCACCGTTAACTACCGTGAATCCTACGGCATGTACGCCTGCAACGGCATTCTGTTCAACCACGAATCTCCGCGCCGTGGTGAAACTTTCGTGACCCGTAAAATCACCCGCGCTATCGCCAACATCGCCCAGGGTCTGGAATCCTGCCTGTACCTCGGCAACATGGACTCCCTGCGTGACTGGGGCCATGCCAAAGATTACGTGAAAATGCAGTGGATGATGCTGCAACAGGAAAAACCGGAAGACTTCGTTATCGCCACTGGTGTGCAGTATTCCGTGCGTCAGTTCGTGGAATTTGCCGCCGCACAGTTGGGTATCAAACTGCGCTTTGAAGGCACCGGCGTGGAAGAAAAAGGCATTGTCGTTTCTGTGACCGGCCATGACGCACCAGGCGTGAAACCGGGCGATGTGATTGTTGCCGTTGACCCGCGTTACTTCCGTCCTGCTGAAGTGGAAACCCTGCTGGGCGACCCGAGCAAAGCGCACGAAAAACTGGGCTGGAAACCGGAAATCACCCTGCAGGAGATGGTCTCCGAGATGGTGGCAAAAGATCTGGAAGCAGCGAAAAAACACTCACTGCTTAAGGCCCACGGTTACGAGGTTGCCATCGCGCTGGAGTCCTGAGCATGACCAAACAACGTGTTTTTGTGGCTGGCCATCGCGGGATGGTGGGGTCAGCCATCGTACGGCAGCTCGAACAGCGGGCGGATATCGAACTGGTGCTGCGTTCCCGCGAGGAGCTGAACCTGTTAGATAGCGCGGCTGTGAATGCGTTTTTCGAAAACGAACGTATCGACCAGGTTTACCTGGCGGCGGCGAAAGTGGGCGGTATTGTGGCGAACAATACCTACCCGGCGGACTTCATCTACGAAAATATGATGATTGAGAGCAACATTATTCATGCCGCGCACAAGAACGACGTGAATAAGCTGTTGTTCCTCGGTTCGTCCTGCATCTACCCGAAACTGGCTCACCAGCCGATTGCGGAAAGTGAGCTGTTACAGGGCACGCTGGAGCCGACCAACGAACCGTACGCCATTGCCAAAATCGCCGGTATCAAGCTGTGTGAGTCCTACAACCGTCAGTATGACCGTGATTACCGCTCGGTGATGCCGACCAACCTGTACGGGCCGCACGATAACTTCCACCCGAGCAACTCGCATGTGATTCCTGCGCTGTTGCGCCGCTTCCATGAAGCGACACAGGAAAATGCGCCGGATGTGGTGGTGTGGGGCAGCGGCACGCCGATGCGTGAATTCCTGCATGTGGATGATATGGCGGCTGCCAGCATTCATGTACAGGAACTGGCGCGCGAAGTGTGGCAGGAGAATACCGAACCGATGCTGTCGCACATCAACGTCGGCACCGGCGTGGACTGCACCATTCGTGAACTGGCGCAAACCGTGGCAAGCGTGGTGGGCTACAAAGGTCGCGTGGTGTTTGATGCCACCAAACCGGACGGCACCCCGCGCAAACTGCTGGATGTGACCCGCCTGCATCAGCTTGGTTGGTATCACGAGATCTCACTGGAAGCGGGGCTTGCGAGCACCTACCAGTGGTTCCTTGAAAACCAGCACCGGTTCCGGGGGTAAGTATGTTTTTGAGTCAGGAAGATTTTGCCACGGTGGTGCGTTCGACCCCGCTGATTTCCATCGATTTGATCGTGGAAAACTCACGCGGCGAGTTTTTACTCGGCAAGCGCACTAACCGCCCGGCCCAGGGATACTGGTTCGTACCGGGCGGACGCGTGCAGAAGGACGAGCCGCTGGCGGCCGCTTTCGAGCGTCTGACTCAGGCGGAACTGGGACTGCGCCTGCCGATGTCGGCAGGCGAGTTTTACGGCGTCTGGCAGCACTTCTATGACGACAACTTTTCCGGCCCGGATTTCACCACGCATTACATCGTGCTGGGCTTTCGCCTGCGCGTGGATGAAGAGACCCTCGCGCTGCCGCCGGATCAGCACAATGACTACCGCTGGGGCACGGCGGAGTCACTGATTGCCGACCCGCTGGTGCATGACAATAGCCGCGCCTATTTTCTTGATGCGCAGGGAGTTCCGGGCTTATGAAAATCCTGGTCTATGGCATCAACTATTCGCCGGAGCTGACCGGGATCGGTAAGTACACCGGCGAAATGGTGGAATGGATGGCCCGTCAGGGCCATGACGTGCGTGTTATCACCGCGCCGCCGTACTACCCGGAGTGGAAAGTGGGCGCGCACTACAGCGCCTGGCGCTGGCGCAAAGAGCAGGGCGTTGCCACGGTGTGGCGCTGCCCGCTGTATGTGCCCGCGCAGCCATCGACCTTAAAACGGCTGCTGCACCTGGGCAGTTTTGCCCTGAGTAGTTTCTTCCCGTTGATGGCGCAGCGTCGCTGGAAACCGGATCGCATTATCGGCGTGGTGCCGACACTGTTTTGCACGCCGGGCATGCGCCTGCTGGCAAAACTGAGCGGTGCGAAAACCGTGCTGCACATTCAGGATTATGAAGTCGACGCCATGCTGGGTTTAGGCATGGCGGGCAAAGGTAAAAACGGTCGTGTGGCGAAGCTGGCGACCGCTTTTGAACGCAGCAATCTGCATAACGTTGACAACGTGTCGACCATCTCCCGTTCGATGATGAACAAAGCGCGGGAGAAAGGGGTGGCTGCGGACAAAATTATTTTCTTCCCGAACTGGTCCGAAGTGGCGCGTTTTCGCGATATTGACGACGAATCCGTCGCGCAACTGCGCCGAACACTCGGCCTGCCGGATGACAAAAAAATCATTCTTTACTCCGGCAATATCGGTGAGAAGCAGGGGCTGGAAAATGTAATTGAAGCGGCGGCAAAACTGCACAACCAGCCGTGGCTGTTTGTGATTGTAGGCCAGGGCGGCGGCAAGGCGAGGCTGGAAAAAATGGTCAGCGAGCGCGGGCTTCACAACGTGAAATTCTTCCCGTTGCAGCCGTACGAGGCGTTACCGGCCTTATTGAAAATGGGCGATTGCCATCTGGTGATTCAAAAACGCGGCGCGGCTGACGCGGTGCTGCCGTCCAAACTGACCAACATTCTGGCGGTCGGCGGCAATGCGGTCATTACCGCTGAAGAGAGTACCGAACTTGGCCAACTGTGCCTGACCCTGCCAGACATTGCGGTCTGCGTTGAACCGGAATCGGTTGACGCGCTGACCTGGGGCATTGAACGCGCGCTGGCGCTGCCCAAAAACAACACGGTGGCACGTGAATATGCCGAACGCACGCTCGAAAAAGAGAACGTGTTAAGCCAGTTTATTGCAGATATCAGCCCGGAGAATTCCACTCAGTCCGCGGGTGCCCGCGAAAGCGCGCATGACGGCGAACTGAACTTCGATGGCAATGGGGATAAATCATGAGTCAAACACAACTCTATCCGGTCGTGATGGCCGGCGGCTCTGGCAGCCGTTTGTGGCCGCTGTCCCGTGTGCTTTACCCTAAACAGTTTCTCTGTCTGAAAGGCGAACTGACCATGTTGCAAACCACCATCTGCCGCCTGAACGGCGTGGAGTGCGAAAGCCCGGTGGTGATTTGTAACGAACAGCACCGCTTTATCGTGGCGGAGCAACTGCGTCAGCTGCACAAGCTGACCGAAAACATCATTCTTGAACCCGCAGGCCGCAATACCGCACCGGCCATCGCGCTGGCTGCGCTGGCGATAACACGCCACAACCCGGATAGCGATCCGCTGATGCTGGTGTTGGCCGCTGACCACGTGATTCAGGATGAAGAGGCATTTCGCACTTCGGTACGCAACGCGATCCCATACGCCGACGCTGGCAAACTGGTGACCTTTGGTATCGTGCCGGATCTGCCGGAAACCGGCTATGGCTACATCCGTCGCGGCGCGGTATCAGCCGGTGAAGTCGATGCGGTGGCGTTTGAAGTGGCACAATTTGTCGAAAAACCCAACCTCGAAACCGCACAGGGTTATGTGGCCAGTGGTGAGTATTACTGGAACAGCGGCATGTTCCTGTTTCGCGCCGGTCGCTATCTGGAAGAGCTGAAAAAATACCGTCCGGATATTCTTGAGGCTTGCGAAAAAGCAATGGACGCCACCGACCCGGATATGGACTTTATCCGCGTTGATGAGGCGTCCTTCCTCGCTTGCCCGGAAGAGTCGATTGACTACGCGGTAATGGAAAGAACTGCCGATGCGGTGGTGGTACCGATGGATGCGGGCTGGAGCGATGTCGGCTCCTGGTCCTCGCTGTGGGAAATTAGCCAGCACACACCGGAGGGAAACGTCCATCACGGCGACGTTATTAGCCATAAAACCGAAAATAGCTACGTTTATGCGGAATCTGGCCTGGTGACAACCGTCGGGGTGAAAGACCTGGTGGTGGTGCAAACCAAAGATGCGGTGCTGATTGCTGACCGTAACGCCGTGCAGGATGTGAAAAAAGTGGTCGAAAAAATCAAAGCCGACGGGCGCCACGAACACCATATTCACCGCGAAGTTTACCGCCCGTGGGGTAAATATGACTCCATCGATTCCGGCGATCGCTACCAGGTGAAACGTATTACCGTGAAGCCGGGGGAAGGGCTCTCCGTACAGATGCACCACCACCGCGCAGAGCACTGGGTGGTGGTGGCGGGTACGGCGAAAGTGACGATTGATGGCGAGGTGAAATTGCTGGGCGAAAACGAATCTATCTATATTCCGCTCGGCGCGCGCCACTGTCTGGAAAACCCTGGGAAAATTCCGCTCGATCTGATCGAGGTACGCTCTGGTTCGTACCTTGAAGAGGATGACATTGTGCGGTTTGCCGATCGTTACGGCCGTGTTTAATTCCCGCGCCGGATAACGCGAACGTTATCCGGTTTATAAATTTAAATTACTCAACAAGATATGGCCATTTTACGGTCACGGCTGACTGTTGCCTGAAGAAGAGGTAATGATGGAAAAATTAACCTGTTTTAAAGCTTACGATATTCGCGGCAAGCTGGGCGAAGAACTCAATGAAGATATCGCATGGCGTATTGGCCGCGCCTATGGGGAGTACCTGAAGCCGCAGACCATCGTGCTGGGTGGCGATGTGCGCCAGACCAGCGAAGCGCTGAAACTGGCGCTGGCGAAAGGCTTGCAGGACGCGGGTGTGAATGTGCTGGATATGGGTCTTTCCGGTACAGAAGAGATCTATTTTGCTACGTTCCATCTGGGCGTTGACGGCGGTATCGAAGTGACCGCCAGTCATAACCCGATGGACTATAACGGCATGAAACTGGTGCGTAAGGGCGCGCGTCCGATCAGCGGCGATACCGGGCTGCGTGATGTTCAGCGCCTGGCAGAAGCCAATGATTTCCCACCGGTGAACCCGGCAAAACGCGGCAGCTACGAGCAAATTAATCTGCGCGACGCTTATATCGATCACCTGATGGGCTATATCGATACCAATAACCTCAAGCCGCTGAAGCTGGTGATTAACTCCGGTAACGGCGCGGCAGGCCCGGTAGTGGATGCCATTGAAGCCCGCTTTAAGGCGCTGAATGTGCCGGTGACCTTTGTCAAAGTGCACAACGAACCGGACGGCACCTTCCCGCACGGTATTCCTAACCCGCTGCTGCCGGAGTGCCGCGACGATACCCGCAATGCGGTGATCGAGCATAACGCCGATATGGGCATTGCTTTTGATGGCGACTTTGACCGTTGCTTCCTGTTCGACGGGGAAGGGCAGTTTATCGAAGGCTACTACATTGTTGGCCTGCTGGCGGAAGCGTTCCTCGAGAAACATCCGGGCGCGAAGATTATCCATGACCCGCGCTTGTCATGGAATACGGTGGATGTTGTTGGCCGCGCGGGCGGTACGCCAGTGATGTCGAAAACCGGCCATGCCTTTATTAAAGAGCGGATGCGCGAAGAAGACGCCATTTATGGCGGCGAAATGAGCGCGCACCACTACTTCCGCGACTTTGCCTACTGCGACAGCGGCATGATCCCGTGGCTACTGGTCACCGAGCTGCTGTGCCTGAAAGGCAAAACTCTGTCACAACTGGTGAGTGACCGCATGGTGGCGTTCCCGGCCAGCGGCGAGATCAACAGCAAACTGGCGGATCCGGCGACGGCTATCAACCGCGTTGAACAACACTTCACGCCAGGCGCGCTGGAGATCGATCGCACGGATGGCATCAGCATCGCATTTGCCGACTGGCGCTTTAACTTGCGCTCTTCCAACACAGAACCCGTGGTACGCCTGAATGTTGAATCGCGACGCGACGTGCAACTGATGGAAGCGCGAACGCAGGAAATTCTGGCACTGTTGAATCAATAACAATAAGGCGTTCCTCTCCCCGATGCCGGGGAGGGTGAGCATACAGGCAGGTACAACGATGACTCATCTCAAAAAACGCGACCGGGCTAAAACGAATGCATCGTTAATCTCTATCGTGCAGCGCTTCTCCGACATCACCATTATGTTCGGTGGCCTGTGGTTGGTGTGTAAGGTCAATGCGCTGCCGTTCTTCTACATGCATCTGCTGATGGCTCTGATTACGCTGGTTGTTTTCCAGATGATCGGCGGAATGACCGATTTTTATCGCTCCTGGCGGGGCGTGAAAATCATGACTGAACTGACGCTGCTGTTGCAGAACTGGACGCTGAGTCTGGTTTTCAGCGCCGGCCTGCTGGCGTTCAATAATGATTTCGATAACACCTTCAATATTTATCTCGCCTGGTATCTGTTGACCACGATGGGGCTGATGCTGAGCCGTTCAGTGATCCGCTTTGGTGCGGGCTGGATGCGTAACCTTGGCTACAACACGCGCCGCGTGGCCGTGGCCGGGGATATGCCGATGGGCCAGGAGTTGCTGGATGGTTTTCGCAATGAACCCTGGCTCGGGTTTGATGTGGTCGGGGTTTACCACGATCCCAAACCGGGCGGCATTACCACTGACTGGGCGGGGAACCTCGACCAACTGGTGGAGGATGCGAAAAGCGGGAAAATTCACAACGTCTACATCGCCATGTCGATGAATGACGCAGTTTGTATCAAAAAGCTGGTGCGCCAGCTGGCCGATACCACCTGTTCGGTGATTCTCATTCCGGATGTCTTTACCTTTAATATCTTGCATTCGCGTGTGGAAGAGGTGAACGGCGTGCCGGTGGTGCCGCTGTATGACACGCCGCTTTCCGGCGTCAACCGCATCCTGAAACGTCTGGAAGATATTGTCCTCGCTTCGCTGATTTTGCTGCTCATCTCCCCGGTGCTGGTGGCGATTTCGGTGGCGGTGAAAATCAGTTCGCCGGGGCCGATTATCTTCCGCCAGACGCGCTATGGCATTGACGGTAAGCCGATCAAGGTGTGGAAGTTCCGCTCCATGAAGGTAATGGAAAACGACAAAGTGGTGACCCAGGCAACGCAGAACGATCCGCGCGTCACCAAAATCGGCAGTTTTCTGCGTCGCACTTCGCTGGATGAACTGCCGCAGTTTATCAATGTGCTGACCGGCGGCATGTCGATCGTTGGCCCGCGTCCGCATGCGGTGGCGCACAATGAGCAGTACCGTTCGCTGATTGAGGGCTACATGCTGCGCCATAAAGTGAAACCCGGTATTACCGGCTGGGCGCAAATTAATGGCTGGCGTGGTGAAACTGACACGCTGGAGAAAATGGAAAAACGTATTGAGTTCGACCTCGAGTACATCCGCGAATGGAGCCTATGGTTCGATATCAAAATCGTTTTTCTGACCGTCTTTAAAGGCTTTGTTAACAAAGCGGCGTATTAAGGAAAGGTCATGAGCCTGAGAGAAAAAACCATCAGCGGCGCGAAGTGGTCCGCTATGGCGACCCTGACCATTATTGGTCTGGGGCTGGTGCAGATGACCGTGCTGGCGCGCATTATCGATAATCACCAGTTTGGTCTGCTGACCATCTCGCTGGTGATTATCGCGCTGGCGGATACGCTGTCGGATTTCGGTATCGCGAACTCCATTATTCAGCGTAAAGAGATAAGTCATCTCGAACTGACCACGCTTTACTGGCTCAATGTCGGGCTGGGCATTGTGGTCTGCATTGCCGTTTTCTCCCTGAGCGGGGTGATCGCCAATGTGCTGAATAACCCGGATCTGGAACCGCTGATTAAAACGCTGTCGCTGGCTTTTGTGGTTATCCCACATGGCCAGCAGTTCCGTGCGTTGATGCAAAAAGAGTTGGAGTTCAACAAGATAGGCGCAATCGAAACGCTGTCAGTGTTGGCGGGCTTTAGCTTTACGGTTATCAGCGCATTCTTCTGGCCGCTGGCGATGACCGCGATTCTCGGTTATCTGGTCAACACCGCCGTGCGCACGCTGCTGTTTGGCTATTTTGGTCGCAAAATTTACCGTCCAGGGCTGCATTTCTCACTGGCTTCTGTCAGTTCCAACCTGCGTTTTGGTGCCTGGCTGACGGCAGACAGCATCATCAACTATGTGAACACCAACCTTTCCACCCTGGTACTGGCACGTATTCTCGGTGCCAGCGTCGCCGGGGGCTATAACCTGGCGTACAACGTGGCGGTGGTGCCACCGATGAAGCTCAACCCCATCATCACCCGCGTGCTGTTCCCGGCGTTTGCCAAAATTCAGGACGACACGGAAAAGCTGCGCGTGAACTTCTACAAGCTGCTGTCGGTTGTTGGGATCATTAACTTCCCGATCCTGCTGGGGCTGATGGTCGTGTCGGATAACTTTGTGCCGCTGGTGTTTGGCGACAAATGGAACAGCATCATTCCTATCCTGCAGCTGCTGTGTATTGTCGGCCTGTTGCGCGCGGTAGGTAACCCGATTGGTTCGCTGCTGATGGCGAAAGCACGGGTGGATATCAGCTTTAAATTCAATGTCTTTAAAACGTTTCTCTTTATCCCCGCCATTATTGTCGGTGGACATCTGGCGGGTGCGCTCGGCGTGACACTCGGTTTTCTGCTGGTGCAAATTATCAACACGGTTTTGAGCTACTTCGTGATGATCAAACCGGTTCTCGGTTCCAGCTACCGCCAATACATCCTGAGCCTGTGGCTGCCCTTTTATCTGTCGCTGCCGACACTGGTGGTGAGCTATGGCCTGGGTCTGGCCCTGAACGGACATGTGCCGCTGGCGGCGATGCTGGCGATTCAGGTCACTGCGGGCGTGGTGGCGTTCGCCGGGATGCTGATTGTGTCGCGTAATGCGCTGGTGGTGGAGATGAAGCGCCAGTTTTGCCGCAACGAGAAACTCAAAACGCTGCTTCGCGCAGGATAAGAAACCTGATTGAACCCCTTTATGAGGTCGTTATGAAATTATTGATCCTTGGCAATCACACATGCGGCAACCGTGGTGACAGCGCTATTTTACGTGGATTGCTGGATGCGATTGCCCTGATTGAGCCTGATGCAGAGGTGGATGTGATGAGCCGCTATCCGGTGAGCTCATCCTGGTTACTCAACCGCCCGGTGATGGGCGACCCGCTCTATAGCCAGATGAAAGAGCAGAACAACGCCGCCGGGTTGATGGGGCGCGTGAAAAAAGTGCTGCGCCGTCGTTACCAGCACCAGGTGCTGCTCTCCAGGGTGACGGATACCGGTAAGCTGCGCAATATCGCTATTGCGCAAGGTTTTACCGATTTTGTCCGCCGCCTGGCGGGCTATGACGCGATTATTCAGGTCGGCGGCTCTTTCTTCGTCGATCTGTATGGTGTGCCGCAATTTGAACACGCGCTGTGTACGTTTATGGCGAAAAAACCGATCTACATGATTGGTCACAGCGTGGGACCGTTCCAGAACGAGGCGTTTAACCAACTGGCAAATTATGTATTTGGCCATTGCGATGCGCTGATCCTGCGCGAAACCGTGAGCCTCAACTTGATGAAGCAAAGCGACATCACTACCAGCAAAGTGGAGCATGGCGTGGATACCGCCTGGCTGGTGGATCACCATCAGCACGATTTTGTTGCCAGCTATGCGGTCCAGCACTGGCTGGATCTGGCGGCAAAAGAGAAAACCGTGGCGATTACGCTGCGTGAGTTGGCACCGTTCGATAAACGACTCAACACCACCCAACAGGCCTATGAACAGGCTTTTGCTGAGGTGGTCAACCGAATCATTGACGCGGGTTATCAGGTCATTGCGCTCTCTACCTGTACCGGCATTGACAGCTATAACAAAGATGACCGTATGGTGGCGCTCAATCTGCGCCAGTATGTGAGCGATCCGTCGCGCTACCACGTGGTGATGGATGAACTCAACGATCTGGAGATGGGCAAGATCCTCGGCGCCTGTGACTTAACTGTCGGTACGCGCCTGCACTCCGCGATTATCTCGATGAACTTTGGTACACCAGCGATTG
This sequence comes from Kosakonia quasisacchari, assembly GCF_004331415.1. GTDB lineage: Bacteria > Pseudomonadota > Gammaproteobacteria > Enterobacterales > Enterobacteriaceae > Kosakonia > Kosakonia quasisacchari. Next base: position 23,683 of record NZ_SJOP01000012.1, on the reverse strand, counting down.
CCATTAATTATGAACATAAGTCGGCAGGCATCATGCAGCAACTTGGCATGCCGGAAATGGCCGTCGATATTCGCCATCTGCTGGATGGTTCGCTGGCGGCGATGGCGGCCGACACGCTGGGACAACTGCCTGCGATTAACCAACGTCTGGCAACGGCGGTGGCAGCGGAGCGCGAGCACGGCATGAAAATGGTCAAATCGGTGCTTGATCGTGTGCAGGGGGTGAAATGAAAGTCAGCTTCTTCTTGCTGAAGTTTCCCTTATCTTCTGAAACCTTTGTGCTCAATCAGATCGTTGCCTTTATCAATATGGGTTTTGAAGTTGAGATTGTTGCCCTGCATAAGGGCGATATGAACAACACGCACGCGGCATATACCGAGTACCGGCTGGCGGAAAAAACGCACTGGCTACTGGCCGAGCCGGAAGGGAAGATGGCAAAACTGAGCTATCGTGGGCAGGCGATCGCGCGAGGTATCTGGAAGTCCTCAACCTGGAAAGCGTTGAACATGTCACGCTACGGCGGCGAAGCACGCAACCTGATCCTGCCAGCCATTTGCGGCCTCGCGCCGCGCACGTTCAGCGCCGATGTCTTTATCGCCCACTTTGGTCCGGCAGGCGTTACCGCCGCAAAACTGCGGGAACTGGGCGTACTCAAGGGCAAAATCGCCACCGTGTTCCACGGCATTGATATCTCTCATCGCGACGTGCTCAACCACTACACGCCTGAGTATCGGCAACTTTTCCAGCGTGGCGATCTGATGTTGCCGATCAGCGAGTTATGGGCGGGTAGACTGAAAAATATGGGCTGCCCGGAGACCAAAATCGCCGTTTCGCGCATGGGGGTCGATATGGCCCGCTTTAGCCTGCGCTCGGTTAAAAGCCCCGGTAGCCCACTGCAAATTATCTCTGTGGCGCGTCTGACCGAGAAAAAAGGGCTGCATGTCGCCATTGAAGCGTGCCGTTTATTGAAAGAACGTGGGGTGGATTTCAAATATCGCATCCTTGGTATTGGTCCATGGGAACGCCGCTTACGCACGCTTATCGAACAATTCCAACTGGAAGATGTGATTGAAATGCCGGGCTTTAAACCCAGCCATGAAGTGAAAGCGCTGCTTGATGAAGCCGACGTTTTCTTACTGCCGTCGATTACCGGCGCGGATGGGGATATGGAAGGGATCCCGGTTGCGCTGATGGAGGCGATGGCGGTGGGGATCCCGGTGGTTTCAACCGTCCACAGCGGCATTCCGGAGCTGATCGACGCCGGGCAGTCCGGGTGGCTAGTGCCGGAAAATGATGCCGAGGCGCTGGCGCAGCGCCTGGCTGCTTTCGGAAGTATGGAGAGCCGTGATTTGACACCGGTGGTGACGCGGGCGCGGAAGAAAGTCGAGAACGACTTCAACCAGAAAATCATCAACCAGCAACTTGCCAGTCTGTTGCAGACGCTTTAACAGAGGTTTTATGACCGTGAAGAAAACAGCAACTGCGCTCTCTCGCCGCACCTTTCTGGCCGCCGGTTCCGCGCTGGCGGCGCTTCCTTTACTACATATTCCGGCAGCCCGCGCGTTGGGGCGTAACGACACGGTCAGCATCAGTGATTACAACCGTAATGACTGGCCCGCCGCGTTTAAACAGGCTTTTGCCGAAGGGCAAACCGTGGAAGTCCCCGCGGGTGTGGTCTGCGACAATATCAACACCGGTATTTTTATTCCCGCCGGCAAAACGCTACTGGTGCGCGGCGCGCTGAAAGGTAACGGACGCGGACGCTTTGTGTTGCAGGACGGCAGCCGTGTGGTGGGGGAGAAGGGCGGCAATTTCTATAACATCACGCTGGATGTTCGCGGTTCGGACTGCGTAATCAAGGGCGTGAGTATGAGTGGCTTTGGCCCGGTGATGCAGATTTACATTGGCGGCAAAGATGCGCGCACAATGCGCAATTTGCTGATTGATAACATCACGGTGAGCAAAGCGAACTATGGCATTTTACGCCAGGGGTTCCACAACGAACTGGACGGTGTACGGATTACTAATGGTCATTTCAGTGACTTACAAGGTGATGCGATCGAATGGAATGTGGCCATCAACGACCGCAATATCCTGATCTCCGACCACGTGATTGATAATATCAACTGCACCAATGGAAAGATTAACTGGGGCATTGGTATTGGGCTGGCGGGCAGTACCTACGACAATAACTACCCTGAAGATCAAGCGGTTAAAAACTTTGTCGTGGCGAATATTACCGGCAGCAACTGCCGCCAGTTAGTGCATGTGGAAAACGGTAAACATTTTATTATTCGCAACGTTAAAGCGAAAAACATCACTCCGGATTTCAGTAAGAAAGCCGGGATTGATAATGCGACGGTGGCGATTTACGGCTGCGATAATTTCGTCATTGATAATGTTTCAATGGTGAATAGCGCCGGTATGCTGATTGGCTATGGTGTTATCAAAGGCGATTATTTGTCGATCCCGCAGAATTTCAAACTCAACGATATCCAGCAGGACAATAGCAGCAGCAAATATAAGCTGCGCGGTATCCAGATATCGTCCGGTAATGCCACGTCATTTGTGGCTATCACTAATGTGAAAATGCAGAGTGCGACACTGGAGCTGCACAATAAACCGCAACATCTTTTCCTGCGTAACATCAACGTAACGCAAGAGGCTGCTAACGGCCCGGCACTGAAGATGAACTTCGATTTACGCAAAGATGTGCGCGGGCGTTTTATGGCGAAACAGGATACGTTGCTGTCGCTGGCGAATATTCATGCAGTCAATGAAAATGGACAGAGTTCAGTCGATATCGACAGGGTCGATCAGCATGTGGTAAATGCCGATAATTTGAACTTCCGTTTGCCGGCGAAGCGGCTCTAAGCGCATTAAATAGCCTTTTACGATAAATCCTGGTGATTTAGCACCAGGGTTAGGATTACATCTACTGCCTTACAGGGACATTAGGCGTAACATCTTTCACTTTCCTCGCTGCAAACGCACTGGCGAAAACAGGTTAAAGGTTTATAATTCATCCAATTATTATAGGTGGAAGAAATAATGGTTAATTTGAAAGCAGTTATTCCGGTAGCCGGCCTGGGGATGCATATGCTCCCTGCCACGAAAGCGATTCCAAAAGAGATGCTACCGATCGTCGACAAGCCGATGATTCAGTATATCGTCGACGAAGTTGTTGCTGCAGGGATCAAAGAAATCGTTCTGGTGACCCACTCGTCAAAAAACGCCGTGGAAAACCACTTCGACACCTCCTACGAACTTGAAGCGCTGCTTGAACAGCGTGTTAAACGCCAGTTGCTGGCGGAAGTGCAGTCTATTTGTCCGCCAGGCGTGACGATTATGAACGTGCGTCAGGCGCAGCCGCTGGGTTTAGGTCACTCTATTCTTTGTGCGCGTCCGATCGTTGGTGATAACCCGTTTGTCGTGGTGCTGCCGGATATCGTGCTGGATACGGCGACCGCCGATCCGCTGCGTTACAACCTCGCGGCGATGGTGGCGCGCTTTGCTGAGACCGGCCGCAGCCAGGTGCTGGCAAAACGCATGAAAGGCGATCTCTCTGAGTACTCCGTTATCCAGACCAAAGAGCCGCTGGATACAGAAGGCAAAGTCAGCCGCATTGTTCAGTTTATTGAAAAGCCGGATCAACCGCAGACACTGGATTCCGATCTGATGGCAGTGGGGCGCTATGTGCTTTCTGCCGATATCTGGGCAGAGCTGGAAAAAACCGAACCGGGCGCATGGGGTCGTATTCAACTGACCGATGCGATTGCTGAGCTTGCGGAAAAACAGTCTGTTGATGCGATGTTGATGACTGGCGACAGCTATGACTGCGGTAAGAAAATGGGGTACATGCAGGCCTTTGTGAACTACGGTCTGCGTAACCTGAAAGAAGGTCAGAAATTCCGCGAAAGTATTAAGAAATTGCTTACACAGTAAAAATTAAAAATGTTGTGTAATTAAGATATTTAGAGCAGGGGCAGAAAGGGTTGCCAGAAGGACATTTGATCCTTTGGTTATTCTTACTGCCTTTTTTATTTTCATTATAAAATCAACGGTTAAAAAAGGTAGGAATGAGTAATTCTTGCGCTGACGTAAGCAAGATTTTTCCTTGTTTCCATGCCTGTTTCGGCGGAGAATAGCCGCTTAGCATTTTGTGCCAAGTGGCGGATTCAAATAAGGGTGGCGCAGTCGTTAACATTGTAAATTGCTGACTAAAGCACACAGTACACAGGTAGCTGAAGAGCCTGGGGCGGTAGCGTGTCCAAAAGATGTTCATGCAAGTTAATAACCCACTCTTAACTCACCTTAAGTTAAAACAATAGTAAAGCAAAAGCGGAAGAAACTCGTGAAAATACTGGTCACAGGTGGTGCAGGTTTTATTGGGTCTGCAGTCGTTCGTCATATCATTAATAATACTGCTGATTTAGTGGTTAATGTTGATAAATTAACCTATGCCGGGAATTTGGAATCACTGGCGGAAATCAATAACGACCCGCGTTATGTTTTTGAACGTGCGGACATTTGTGATAGTGATGCAATGGCGCGGATTTTTGCTGAGCATCAACCTGATGCGGTCATGCACCTGGCGGCAGAAAGCCATGTTGATCGCTCGATTACGGGTCCTGCCGCGTTTATTGAGACAAATATTGTCGGCACCTATGTATTGCTTGAAGCGGCACGCCAATATTGGGCCCAGCTTGATGAGGCGCGCAAAGCGGCATTCCGCTTTCATCACATCTCCACTGACGAAGTGTATGGTGATTTGCCTCACCCGGATGAAGTGGCCGCTGGCGAAGCATTGCCTCTGTTCACTGAGCAGACAGCTTATGCGCCGAGCAGCCCTTACTCTGCCTCTAAAGCCTCCAGCGATCATCTGGTCCGCGCGTGGCGCAGAACCTATGGTTTCCCGACGATTGTTACTAATTGCTCCAATAATTACGGACCGTTCCATTTCCCGGAAAAACTGATCCCGCTGGTTATCCTGAATGCGTTGGCGGGCAAAGCGCTGCCGGTGTATGGCAAAGGGGATCAAATTCGTGATTGGTTGTATGTCGAGGATCACGCGCGTGCGCTTTATACCGTGGTCACGCAAGGTGTTGCGGGTGAGACATATAATATCGGGGGCCATAACGAAAAACAGAACCTCGATGTTGTCCACACGATTTGTGACTTGCTTGATGAAATCGTACCGAAGGCTACCTCTTATCGTGAACAGATCACTTACGTAACTGACCGTCCGGGTCACGATCGCCGTTATGCAATCGATGCCGATAAAATCAGTAAAGAACTGGGCTGGAAACCGGTTGAAACTTTTGAAAGCGGAATCCGTAAAACGGTTGAGTGGTACTTGTCCAACAGCGCATGGGTCGCGAACGTGCAAAGTGGTGCCTACCAGTCGTGGATTGAGCAAAACTACGGGAAGCGCAGTGAATGAATATTCTGTTATTCGGAAAAACGGGACAAGTAGGCTGGGAGCTTCAGCGTTCACTGGCTCCATTGGGTAACCTGATTGCGCTGGATGTTAACTCAACAGAGTATTGCGGTGACTTCAGTAACCCAGAAGGTGTTGCCGAAACCGTACGCCGCATACGACCTGACGTAATCGTCAACGCTGCCGCGCATACTGCAGTTGATAAAGCGGAATCCGAGCCTGAATTTGCCTCACAGCTGAATGCGAAAAGTGTTGAGTCTATTGCGCGCGAAGCTGCAAAAATTGATGCATGGGTGATTCACTATTCGACCGACTATGTTTTCCCGGGTGATGGTGATACGCCGTGGGTGGAAACGGATAGCACCGCTCCGCTGAATGTCTATGGCCAGACAAAGCTCGATGGCGAAAAGGCATTGCGCGAGAACTGTCCGAAGCATCTTATTTTCCGCACCAGTTGGGTTTACGCCGGAAAAGGAAACAATTTCGCGAAGACCATGCTCAATCTTGCGAAAACGCGCAATGAACTCTCGGTCATTAACGACCAATTTGGCGCACCGACCGGCGCTGAGTTACTTGCAGATTGTACCGCTCATGCCATCCGCATCGCGCTGGTGCAACCACAGGTAGCCGGTTTGTATCATCTGGTTGCAGGTGGTGAGACATGCTGGCATGACTACGCGGCGCTGGTTTTTGCTGAGGCCAGGGAAGCGGGTGTTGAACTCGCCTTGAATAAATTAAACCCTGTATCGACAGATAGTTTCCCAACGCCAGCTAAACGACCGCATAACTCGCGCCTTAGCACCGAAAAGTTTCAGCGTACTTTTGGTCTGGTTCTCCCGGACTGGGAGTTCGGCGTGAAACGTATGCTGGCTGAGCTATTTAGCACTACGCCAATTTGACTATTTGAAAAGTGCCTCTGGCCAGGCATTTTTGCTCGGGATTACGAAATGAAAACGCGTAAAGGAATTATACTGGCGGGCGGTTCGGGAACTCGTCTGTACCCAGTTACAATGGTTGTGAGTAAACAACTGCTGCCAATCTATGATAAGCCAATGATTTACTATCCGTTGTCCACGCTGATGCTTGCGGGGATTCGCGATATTTTAATTATCAGTACCCCGCAGGATCTGCCTCGCTTCGAACAACTGCTCGGCGATGGTAGCCAGTGGGGTCTAAGCCTTCATTACAAAGTACAGCCAAGCCCTGACGGGTTAGCGCAGGCGTTTATTCTTGGTGAAGAGTTTATTGGTAACGACCCCTGCGCTCTAGTGCTAGGAGATAATATTTTCTATGGTCATGATTTGCCGAAGCTGATGGATACAGCGGTCAACCAGGAAAGTGGTGCGACTGTTTTTGCCTATCATGTTAACGATCCTGAGCGCTATGGCGTGGTGGAGTTCGATAAAACCGGGACGGCCATCAGCCTTGAAGAGAAACCACTTGAGCCGAAGAGTAATTATGCGGTTACCGGGCTTTATTTTTACGATAACGATGTTGTCGCAATGGCAAAAAACCTTAAACCATCCGCCCGAGGCGAGCTGGAAATTACCGATATCAACCGTATTTATATGCAGCAGGGGCGTTTATCGGTGGCGATGATGGGCCGTGGTTACGCATGGCTGGACACCGGTACGCACCAGAGCTTAATCGAAGCCAGCAACTTTATCCAAACCATTGAAGTACGCCAGGGGCTCAAGGTCGCTTGTCCTGAAGAGATTGCATTCCGTAAAGGATTTATCAGCGCTGAACAGGTGCGAGAGTTGGCAGTTCCGTTGTCCAAAAATGCCTATGGGCAGTATCTCCTGAAGATGGTTAAAGGCTATTAATAAATGAATATTCTTGAGACGGAAATTCCGGATGTGCTGATCATCGAGCCAAAAGTTTTCGGCGACGATCGCGGATTTTTCTATGAAAGTTATAACCAGCTAGTATTAGAAGAGAGAATCGGTTGTAAGCTCTCATTTGTGCAGGACAATCATTCAAAGTCAAAGCAAGGAGTACTTCGCGGTCTGCATTATCAAGCCGAACCTTACGCACAAGCAAAATTGGTGCGCTGTGTAGTGGGAGAAGTGTTTGATGTCGCAGTTGATATCCGCCTTGATTCCCCAACTTTTGGGCACTGGGTTGGTATTAACCTTTCCGCAGAAAATAAACGCCAACTTTGGATCCCCGAAGGATTTGCTCATGGTTTTTTAGTCCTGAGTGAAATAGCTGAATTTTTGTATAAAACCACAAACTATTATGCACCGGCAGCAGAGCGTGGTTTTGCATGGAATGACCCAACATTAAATATCGAATGGCCAATGTCATCGGATAAACTGATACTTTCATTAAAAGATATGCAAGCTGGCAGTTTTGCTGATTTAAAATAAGGAAGAAAAATGATTCCATTTAATAAACCCTATTTACAAGGGAATGAGCTGACATATATTGCGCAGGCAGTTAGTGGTGGGAAGATTTCTGGTGATGGCGTTTTTACTAAGAAATGTCATGAGTTTTTTGAAAAAAAATATGATTTTAAGAAAGCCCTTCTTACTACTTCGTGTACTGATGCATTGGAAATGGCTGCAATATTACTGAATATTCAGCCTGGCGATGAAGTGATTGCACCATCCTATACTTTTGTTTCAACAGTAAATGCCTTCTCTCTACGTGGTGCGAAACTGATTTTCGTAGATAGCTATAGTAACAATCCAAATATTGATCCCGTTGCTATTCGTAACGGTATTACCGAAAAAACTAAAGCGATTATCGTCGTTCATTATGCCGGGGTAGCCTGCGATATGGATGCGATTATGGCAATATCGAAAGAATTCAATATTCCGGTTGTTGAAGATGCAGCACAAGCGATCGACTCTTATTATAATAATAAGCCATTGGGCAGTATTGGGACATTCGGTACTTTTTCTTTTCATGAGACGAAAAACATTATCTCTGGTGAAGGAGGAATGCTTGTCATCAACGACGATAAGTACATTCAACGCGCTGAAGTAATTAGAGAGAAAGGCACAAATCGTGCTTCATTCTTTAGAGGCGAAGTGAATAAATACGGATGGGTTGATATTGGTTCCTCATTCTTACCTTCAGATATTATTGCAGCTTATCTCTATGCTCAGCTTGAAAACATAGATATCATCCAAACCAAAAGAATAGCGCTTTGGGAGCAGTATTACGCTGGTCTAAGTAGCCTTGCCGAAACCGGTGTCATAACACTTCCAATAATTCCAGTGTTTGCAAGTAACAATGCGCATATGTTTTACATCGTTTGTGAAAATATAAATGTCCGAACCGGGCTTATTCAGCACCTTAAGGATAACGGCATATACTCTGTTTTTCATTATCTCTCATTGAATAAAAGCGAGTATTATCTCGCTAACAACGAAAGTGTTGATCTTGAAAATAGCGATCATTTTACTGACAGTTTGCTAAGACTCCCAATGTTCTATGAATTAGAATTGGAACAAGTAGATTATATATGCTCAAAAATAATTGAGTTTTATAATGCGAAGTAATGTGTTCCGCTCGTTTTTGTGAGCTATTATGTTTAAAAAAATAGTTATTCTATATGCGGCTCAACTATACCGTGTTGCATTTCCACTATTTTTGGTCCCATTGATTATTGGACTCTTGGGTACGGAAAGATATGGTATAGTTTCTTTTTTTACGATGCTAATAACATTAATGGGGTTGCTGGATGCAGGAATAAGCGGAACTTTTATTAAGTTAGTTGCTACCAATAAAAATAATCTTGTAACCTTCATAAAGGTTATTAAATTATTTATTAAAGTATTATGTGGTTTTGTTATCGTCGCTGGATTTGTTAGTTTTGCTTTTAACTATTTTTCCTTATATATAGTTACCGATTGGTTACAAACGACATTATCTAGAGAAGAAACTGTATATTGTATAAAACTCACAGGTATAATTCTTGCTCTTTTATATTTGCGGTCGTATTTACAGAGCTTTATAAATGGAATGGAACGACAGGATTTAATTGCTATATGGAATATGTTCTATACCACAGCATTTTATGGTGGTTCATATCTAATCCTTTCCTTTTATTCAAATACGCTATTTGCTTTTTTTAATACATTATTATTTCTATCTATCATAGACAGTATTGCGACATTAAGTTGCGTTGCTTATGTTGTTATTAAACAACATCGGCAACTGATAAGTTGTGATGAGGAAAAAGATAAGAATAGTACCGATATCATTTCATTCATAAATATAGTTAAGTTTTCGTTGCAATTATCTGGTTTGTCAATGATTTGGGTCATCGCTACTCAAGTTGATAAAATCGCGTTATCAACATACACCGATTTAACCCTCTACACTCATTACCAAATTGGTTCTCAACTAAGCGCTGTCGTGCTAGCACTGACTGCACCGTTATCACAATTCCTGCTACCCAGATTAAGCGCACTGGTTAAAGAAAATAATTACAATAAATTTATTGAGTTGTTTAGCATTAGTTCTGTCGGATATGTAGTGATTCTCGGCCCGTTAGTGCCTTACATGTGCGTTTATGGAAACGATCTCATTTCATTGTGGCTTAAAAACAAAGATCTCGGATTTGCTGTTAATTTATATGCTAAGTGGCTGGTTTCTGCTGCTTTTTTTGCGGGGATAATGAACTTTGTTTTTATATTGTTATATTCTAAAGGCCAGTTAAAGTACCATTTTTATGCATATGCATCCTATTCTGCGATAACGATTCCGTTAACGATTATTATCGCTAAATTATATGGCCCAGAATGGTTGTGTATATTCTATTTTATACATACCATCCTTTTCATGATTTTATGGGGAGGTTTTTGTTTAGGTAAAGAAATGATAGGTTATATCTCTTTATTGTTTCCCTTAGCTTCGGTTGTTTTAATATTATCTTTCTTGGTTTTTTTTATTATACAAAAATTACAAATTTTTATTTCATATAGGATAATATATGTCATTTTCCCTCCTGTTGTTAATGTGATTATTATTTCCACATTTCTTTATTTTTTACGTATGCCATTAATGGCAGCGGTCAGGAGTATTAAGTTAAAAAAATGGTATTAGCAAAGCGAGTTCAACCATGAATGTTTTACATTTATCTACAGGCGATAGCAAAGGTGCGTTTTATGGCGCATATAGAACACATATAAATCTTCAAAGATATGGTCATGACTCCACAATGTTTGTAGTTGAAAAGACATCGAATGATGAGAACGTTATCTCTGTGGAAAATATCAGACATAAGGTTCTTAACTTTTTTATTAAATTAATTCGGCGGTCTCTGGTGCGTTGGAATGATGTGGAAAACAAGTATTATTTACTCTATAACTCCACTTTTAGTTTGAATGAACTTTATTATAGTTATAAGAAAAAACCTGATTTAATAATTATTTATTACGTTGCGGGTTTTCTTTCTGATTATGATATATATAAAATACAAAAGAAATACCGATGCCCTGTTGCATTTTATCTCATGGATGCTGCTATGTTCACCGGTGGATGCCATTACCCATGGAGATGTGAAGGGTATATACATGGTTGCGATAATTGCCCAGCAATGAAATTCCCCAATTTAATTAAACTTCCTGCTTACATGTTTAACAACAGGAAGAAATATTATCAAGAAATGGACTGTTTTTTCTTGTCAGCAAGTAAATGGCTTGACGAGCGTTGTAATAAAAGTGGAATAAAAGCAAAGTTAGGTATTAAAAAAGCAATAATAGGTATCGATGAGAATATATTTTCTCCTCGCCCTCTTGATTCAGCCCAAAAACACATACAAATTAATATTCCGGAAGGGCGTCGAGTTATTTTTTTAGGTGCACAGTCTCTCGGTGACCCTAGAAAGGGGGTGAAATACGTTGTTGAAGCTCTTAATATAATTAAAAAAAGCCATCCTGAGCATCTTAGTAAAGTTTCTCTTTTGACTGTGGGAAACAAGGCAGAACTCCAGCTACCTGAGTGTATTCCGGTCATAAACATTGGGTTTATAAGTGACAAAGATAAGTATCCATTCTTATATAACTTTGCTGACGGCTTCATTTGCCCTTCGATAGAAGATGCTGGACCGATGATGATAAATGAGGCGTTGATGTCAGGTGTTCCTGTTGTTGCTTTTAAAGTTGGTGTGGCAGAGGATCTTATTGTTGATGGTCGAAACGGGTTTCTGGCACGACAAGTTAATTCTAATGCACTCGCAGAAGCAATTTTGAATTTGTTACGGTTGAATGATTCATCCTTAGACGCGCAAAAAGAATATGCCCGGCAGTATGCCCTGGAAAAATGCTCGGCGCATACGCAAGTGCGTGCAATAGAATCTCTTATCGGTGAATCTTCAAATTCTTTTAATGGTGACTTAAATTTTTAAGGGGAAGTTGATGTTTCCCCCTTAAAAACCACCGCAAAATACTGCATATTTAGGGCCGATGATGAATAAAGAGATATATGTTTAATTTATGGCCTTAAAATATCTTTACGAAATCGCCTCGTTTATTTTATATAGTTTTTAATGTTATGGAGATGTTACGGCATCTGATGGGTGAGTATTAATAGTTTATAATGAACAGATTCAAAGTCGATTGTACTAACGAAAAATATTTCTTTTATATGTGACAATAAAATCATCATCAATTTTCTAATAATGCTATTTCAAAGGTCATAATAGTAAAAGAGAATTTTTAATGAGAAAACTATTATGTGGCTTTGTTTAATAAGCGCATTTTTATTATTTCTAATTATGTGCCAAAGATTTTTATATTTTGTATAAAACCTTTTTTAATTAGACGGTCGTTAAGGTAGTGTTTTTATTCACCAACATGTATGGAATGCCTAATAATGTTAAACAGAGTTTCGTTTGAAAGAATACTTCTTTTTTTGATAATGGCAATTGTTGGTTCACCTTATCTTAGCTCATGGCTTCCTAAAGTCTCTGATATGCCAATAGGCCCGCTTATTCGGTGCGTGGCCATTCTTTTGTTTTATGTAATAATCATCTATACTCTATTTTTATCTGGAAGATTTAAAATCAACGGTAGTTTAATCACGCTTTTTATCCTGATGTTATTAGGTATTCTGCTTTCGATTATAGAGAATCGCTCAAATATTTTGCAAGTCGTTCTGGGATTGCATGCCTTGGTTTTCTACCCAATGGTTTTTAGTATTCTTGCCTGTTATTTTAATAATGATTATGACAATGATCGCTGGCGTAGGATTGCCTCTTTTTTAAAGCGAGTGCTGACAGTGGTTTTTCTTATCACCAGCTCGATAGCGATTATTGATGTTGTAACTGGCGGAAATTTTACATTGATGCTTGGCTACAACCCCAACTATGGGGGAGATAATTTTTCATTAATTAACCGATATTATGATTTAGTGAGAGCCAACGGCGGATTTGCCGATGCATTGGCTTTCGGTTACTTGATGGTTATTGCTTTCATCTTCTTTGTTTATAACATTTTTAGTAAATATGGTTCAAAATATATAAACCTGTTAGGTGCTATATTGGCCACCACCGCCTGCTTTATGTCAATTACGCGTGGAGCGATTATTGCCTTAATATGTGCCGGGCTGTTTTTTTTATGCCGGAGTAATATTATCGTGAAAGTTAGTACTTCATTAATAGCTTTCTTGCTGCTGGTTGCCATTTCGTTGAGTAGTTATTCAGATATATTTGTTGGACGTTTCACCGACAGTGACAAAGGTTCAAAGTACTCCACGACGCAACGTTTTGATATGGCGTCAAACTCGGTAGATTTTCTTGTCAACCACCCACTAGGTGAAGGCTTGGGATCTCAAGGTGCAGGAAGCACGCTCTCACAAACGACAGAAAGAATTAACACTGATAACTTTATCTTCCATGGTATGTTAGAAGCAGGTATTTTTGGCGGCTTGATGTTTCAGTTGTTAATATTATATCAATTCAGAGTTTTCTATAAAAAAACAAAAGGAGCACGGCGGTTTTTCTTTGCATTATTTTTCTTATACTGGTTATCTGCGGCGGTGAGTTCCTCGTTCCAGGCGGGTATCCTCTCTGTTTTATTTTGGGTTGTGTGTTTTATTATTTACAGCGAAACGATAATCACAAGAAGAGAATCACTCCTGGAACGTAGGAAGTAAACTATGCTGATCTATAAAATTAAAGGCAGATTACGTGCGTTGTATTACAATTTTACTCGCAAGTTATCTATACGAATTCTGGGGAGTAATCCCAAGATTTTCGGTGCGAAGTATATGAAGATGACAAATTGCTCTATCGGAGACAATTGTTGGATACAAGCAGTCGCTAAATATAAAACACAAAACTTCACGCCAGAAATCATTTTTGGTGAAAATGTAATGATGAGTTGCAATGTTCATATATCAGCTGTGAAAAAGATTGATATTGGAGATAATGTTTTATTAGGCTCTAATATTTATATTGGTGATCATTCGCATGGTTCAACTCGTCCTGCAAAATACGAAGCTCAAATTCCTCCGGCATTCCGTGACTTGGATGATATCGCAGAGATAAAAATCAATGATAACACCTGGGTTTGCGACAATGTGGTCATATTAGCCGGTACATTCGTTGGTAAAGGTTCAATCATCGCGGCGAATTCAGTTGTGAAAGGCCACTTCGAAGAAAATAGTCTCATTGCCGGAAATCCAGCAAGATTCATAAGGAAACTGACTAATGGGTAATGCCGCAACAATTTCAGTTGTTATACCAAGTTATAACCGGGTTCAGGAGTTACAAGAACTCCTTAGCTCTGTACTATCACAGGAGGTTTATCCTGATGAAGTGCTAATCTGCGAAGACAATTCTCCGGACAAAATCAATATTCAAAATATGGTTGATTCATTTCGAAGCGAGTACGAAAATAACAAAATAAAACTCACTTTTATTATTAATGAATTGAATCTTGGTTATGATAAAAATTTGAGAAAATGCATCGAAAGCGCTTCATGCGAATGGGCGTTGATTATGGGTAATGATGATCTGCTATTGCCTAATGCTATTTCCGAAGTGAAAGGTTATATAGCAAAAAATCCACAAATTAATTTTATTTCGCGTACATTTTTGCGCTTTAATCATGATGTTTACAATCCCATTGGCTTGTCTTCGCTGAGTGACAAGGACTCGATTTATAAATGGGGGGCATCAGAGCCCAAAATGATTTTCAGGACCGCAGGTTTTGTCGGCGGATTAATTGTCAATGTTCCTTTCGCTAGATCTTTACATACGGAGGAATTCGATGGTTCGCTCTATTATCAAATCTATTTAGCAGCTTCTGCTTTTATAGGTGCAGGTATCGGTTATATCTCCCGGCCAATTATCGGTGGTCGTGCTGATAATCCACCTATGTTTGGTCAGGCGGCGGACGACAAAGAAGTTCATGTCCCTGGCAGTTACACTGCTCGCGGACGCGCTGCGATGTGGCGCGGCGTTCTCACCATAGCGAAAAGCGTGGGTGCAGCATATAACGTCGATCTTTATACACCGTTAAAACATGAGCTTACTACCAGACAGTCATTCCATATTTTTGAAATGAATGCGGGGCAAAGTATCAAAGTTAATAAAGAATTAAAGCAGGAGCTCTCTGCTCTAGGGTTAATGAGCCACCCCGTGCCGCTTATGTTCTATTTTCTTAACTGCACGTTGAAATCTAATGCGCGTTTTATCTATAAAGCTATCCGCAAAGTCATGCAATAATAACAAGGTTATATCAATGAAAAACGGTGTTAAAATCTCCCTTGTTCATGAGTGGCTGTTAAATTATGCAGGTTCAGAGCAAGTTTCCGCGCAAATATTAAAAGTTTTTCCTGAGGCTGATCTTTTTTCGGTGGTGGATTTTCTTACTCCGGAACAACGTGCGAATTTCATGAATAAAAGAGCGAAGACTACCTTTATTCAACACTTGCCCAAGGCGCAAAAATATTATCAGAAGTATCTGCCATTAATGCCTCTGGCGATTGAACAGTTGGATGTTTCGAATGCCGATATAGTAATTTCAAGTGCGCATGCCGTGGCCAAAGGGGTAATTACCGGCCCTGATCAGTTACATATAAGTTATGTGCATTCACCTATCCGGTATGCTTGGGATCTACAGCATCAGTATTTGCGTGAATCTGGACTTAATAAAGGATTGAAAGGCTGGTTCGCTAAATGGATTCTGCACAAAATGCGTATCTGGGATTGTCGTACATCGAATGGTGTCGATCATTTTCTAGCTAATTCACAATACATTGCACGCAGAATTAAGAAAGTTTACGGACGCGAGGCGGATGTTATTTATCCACCAGTGGCTGTGGATAAATTTGAGCTGAGAAATGAAAAATCTGATTTTTATCTAACAGCGTCAAGGATGGTTCCTTATAAGAGAATTAGTCTGATTGTTGAAGCTTTTAATGCCATGCCAGACAAAAAACTGATTGTTATTGGTGATGGTCCTGATTTCGAAAAAATAAAAAATATTGCCGCAGCCAATGTCACCATGATGGGGTACCAGCCATTTACTGTTCTGCGCGAGCATATGCAAAACGCAAAAGCTTTTGTTTTTGCCGCAGAAGAGGATTTCGGAATTATTCCCGTCGAGGCACAGGCTTGCGGTACGCCTGTTATCGCGTTTGGTAAAGGTGGTGCGCTCGAGACAGTCATCCCGCCTGAACGCAGCGACCCGACGGGTATTTTCTTTGTGGAACAAACCACCAGCGCTATTATTGAATCTGTTGAAATATTCGAAAAAAGCTCGGTTGCATTTACCCCAGAATCATGCCGTAAAAATGCTGAACGTTTTTCACAGCAGCGTTTTGAGCGTGAAATAAAAGAGTATGTCGAATCAAAATGGACGGAGTTTTGCCATTATCGACAGGTAAAACGTTAATATTGGTAGCGCTATGAAAAATATAATGCCTGTGATCATGGCTGGCGGTAGCGGAAGCCGTTTATGGCCACTCTCGCGAGAAATGCATCCAAAACAATTTCTTCAAGTCGGCGGCAGCAAAACCATGCTGCAACAAACGGTTAAGCGCCTGGATAAATTACAGATGTGTCCGCCTGTCGTCATCTGTAATAACGAGCATCGGTTTCTGGTTGCAGAGCAAATGCGCGCTATCGACAAACTGTCGGACAATATTATTCTGGAGCCTTCTGGTCGCAATACCGCGCCAGCAATCGCCTTAGCGGCCTTTACGCTCCTCCAAAAAAAGCAGCTGAAAGCTGACCCGATCATGTTGGTGCTCGCGGCTGATCATGTCATTCAGAATGAAGATGCCTTTATCGCTTCTGTTACGCAGGCTGTCGCCTATGCCGAACGCGGTAAACTGGTGACTTTTGGCATTGTTCCCTCACATCCGGAAACCGGATATGGCTATATTCGCCGTGGGCAGGCGCAAGGGGATGATGCGTTTGTTGTTGCCGAGTTTGTCGAAAAACCGAGCTATGACATTGCTTGTGACTATTACTCCAGCGGTGAATACTACTGGAACAGCGGCTTGTTCATGTTCAAAGCCGAAAGTTACCTGGCAGAGTTAAAAAAATATCGACCCGAAATTTATGCGCAGTGCGAACGCGCGGTGGCGCGGACCCATCAGGATTTAGATTTTGTAAGGATTGACGAACAGGCTTTTGCGCAATGTCCTGCGGAATCCATTGATTACGCCGTAATGGAGCATACCGATCATGCAGTTGTCGTCCCAATGGATGCCGGCTGGTCTGATGTCGGCTCATGGTCGTCGCTGTGGGATATTTCCCCTAAAGATGAACATGGGAATGTAAAACAAGGGGATGTCCTCGAGTTTGACTGCCATAACACTTATGTCCATTCGGAAGACGCGCTGGTAGCGACCTTAGGGCTGCAAAATATCGTTGTGGTCCAGACCTGTGATGCGATTCTAATTGCTGATAAAGACCACGTGCAGAATGTGAAAAAAGTGGTTGAATATCTTAAGTCTAGCCACCGGACTGAGCACCGCGATCACCGGGAGGTCTACCGACCTTGGGGAAGCGTTAATACGATGGTGCAAGGAGATGATTATCGTGTTCGTAAAGTCACTGTGCACCCTGAAAAGCAACTCGCCGCGCAAATCCATCATCAGCGTGCTGAACACTGGATGGTACTCTGCGGACGCGCAAAAGTGATTCTGCAAGATCGCGAATATTTCGTCGAAGAAAACCAGTCAACGTTTATTCCCGCAGGCCTGGTACATGTATTGGCGAATGCAGGTTCAACTCCTCTGGAAATCATTGAAATTCAATCAGGTAAAAATTTAAGCGAAGACGATATCATTCGTGTTGAAAATCCTGTTTCAGAGAAAAAATAGAATGTCTGATTTTTTAAGCAATGTTGTGATTAACAATTCGAACATACAGTTTGGCACCAGCGGTGCAAGAGGGCTGGTTCAACATTTCACACCACAAGTATGTGGTGCATTTGCTGCTAATTTTTTGAGCACTACCGCCGCCGCGTATACTTTTGATACTGTTGCGATTGGTATCGATAACCGCCCGAGTAGTTACGGTATGGCACGTGCCTGTGCCGCTGTTGTCGAACATATGGGTTTCAAGCCACATTACTGTGGTGTCATTCCAACACCGGGGCTGGCATATTACGCGCTCAAGAACAAAATCCCGGCGATAATGATAACCGGCAGCCATATTCCATTCGATCGTAATGGGTTAAAGTTTTACCACCCGACCGGTGAAATAACGAAGTCTGACGAAGCGGTAATTGTAACTGGGAGTACCCGTTTTACCTTGCCCGCCAGGTTGCCTGATTTGACGGTGAATAACGATGCCAGCGCGCACTATATCGCGCGTTATACTTCTTTCTTCCCCGAAAATGCCCTTGCGCGAATGCGGATTGGCATTTATGAACACTCCAGCGCCGGACGGGATATTTACCCTGCGCTGTTTTCGATGCTCGGCGCGGAGGTTGTTTCCCTTGGTCGTAGCGATCAATTCGTGCCTATCGATACCGAAGCGGTGTCCGAAGAGGATCGACTGCGGGCGATAAACTGGTTACGCGAGTTTCATCTTGATGCCGTATTTTCAACCGATGGTGATGGCGACCGGCCATTATTGAGCGATGAGAAGGGATACTGGCTGCGTGGCGATATCCTTGGATTACTATGCTCTTCGCATCTGGGTATTGATGCGGCGGCGGTGCCAGTGAGCAGTAACAGTATTATCTCCACTAGCGGTTTGATCCCTCACGTTGCGCTGACCAAAATAGGCTCGCCGTATGTTATCGCGGCATTTGACGCGTTACTGGAACAATTCGCTCGTGTCGCCGGTTTTGAAGCCAATGGCGGCTATCTATTAGCCAGTGATATCCATTACGACGGCCGCATGCTGAAATCATTACCTACCCGTGATGCATTATTGCCGGCAGTGACGGTGTTGGTTTCAAGTCAGCATAAAAGGATCAGTCAACAATTAGCGGAATTACCACCGCGTTATACCTCTTCGAACAGACTGCAGAATTTTTCTGTCGCCCAGAGTGTTGCTTTGCTGGATAAGCTTGTGAATGACCCTGCGAAGGCATTAAGCGCTTGTGGTTTAACGAATACGAGCGTTGTGGGACGGGATATGACGGATGGCGTCAGGTTACGGTTGAATAACGATGATATTATTCATCTCCGACCTTCCGGAAATGCGCCTGAATTACGATGTTATGCTGAGTCCACCTCTTCAGACAAAGCAGATGAGTTAGTCAGAGTTATTCTCTCTCATATCAAGGACCGTTTCTGATGATTAACATAAGTCGGCTTTTCATTCAATTAGAATTGTGAGGGGATAATGGAATTTAAGGATGTGAGGAATAATTATAAGCCCTTCTTGTGTCAGCTTTTTCTCGCGCTGTCTGATTTTATCTTTTTTAATCTGTCATTAGTTTTTTCATTGGCGCTGGTCTATTTTCTGTTTGCTGATTTACAGCGTTTCATTCCGCAGGAGCAGTTTCAATATCGTATCGTTTCCCATTTATTATTGTCATTAACCTGTGTCGCGTGGTTTTTAATCCGCCTGCGTCACTATTCTTACCGCAAACCGTTTTGGTATGAGTTGAAAGAGATCCTGCGCACAATTATCATTTTTGCGATCTTTGATTTGGCGTTGATTGCTTTTACCAAATGGCAGTTCTCGCGTTTTGTCTGGGTGTTTTGCTGGAGCTTGGCGCTCTTTATGGTGCCCTTTTTCCGCTTCACCACGAAGTATCTGTTGAATCGGTTAGGCATCTGGAAAAAGAAAACCATCATTTTGGGCAGCGGTAAGAACGCGCGTGAAGCTTGGTTTGCCCTGCAGAGCGAAGAAATGCTGGGATTTGAAGTAGCGGCTTTCTTTGATGATGAAACAACTGAGGACATGCTTCTTGATTGCCCTGTTTATAAAAATGCTGATGACATCTGGCAAGATCCCGATCTTAGACATGTTCATTTTATCATTGCCTTCGATGTCGATGAGATAGACAAGACGGTCGCGTGGCTGAGGGAGTTGTCCAAACACCAGTGTCGCTCAGTAACCGTCATTCCTTCATTGCGAGGGTTGCCGCTGTATAACACGGACATGTCGTTTATTTTCAGCCATGAAGTAATGCTGCTGCGGATCAACAACAACCTCGCGAAACGCACTTCGCGTTTCCTTAAGCGTTCCTTTGATATCGTATGCACACTGTTTATTTTGCTCATTTCATCACCGTTGTTTATCTACCTGTGGTACATGGTGACGCGTGACGGCGGGCCAGCCATTTATGGGCACCAGCGGGTGGGCCGCGCCGGGAAACTTTTCCCGTGCTACAAGTTCCGCTCTATGGTGATGAATTCACAAGAAGTATTACAAAACTTGCTAGAGAATGATCCGCAGGCGCGTGAAGAGTGGGACAAGGATTTTAAACTGAAGAATGATCCGCGCATCACGAAAGTAGGGCATTTTATCCGCAAAACCAGTCTTGATGAGCTACCTCAACTTTTTAACGTGCTGAAAGGTGAAATGAGTCTTGTCGGACCGCGTCCCGTGGTCACGAAAGAGCTAGAACGCTACGAACTGGATGTTGACTATTATTTGATGGTGAAACCCGGAATGACCGGCTTGTGGCAGGTTAGCGGGCGCAATGACGTGGACTATGATACGCGCGTCTACTTTGACTCCTGGTATGTGAAAAATTGGTCCTTGTGGAACGATATCGCCATTCTCTTCAAAACGGTGAAAGTCGTGCTTCGCCGGGATGGCGCTTATTAGTGCAGGAGCGCCAACTGGTGGTTCAAAGTGACATCTATTGCTACCAGCTTAGTGGTTTCCTGAGTTAACATTATTTTTACTTAACCTAGCTGTAGATATACCGGCTGGGTGTTCAAACCTGACAGGAGTATGTAATGTCCAAGCAACAAATCGGCGTTGTTGGTATGGCGGTAATGGGGCGCAACCTGGCGCTCAACATTGAGAGCCGTGGCTACACCGTTTCAGTTTTCAACCGCTCCCGCGAAAAAACCGAAGAAGTCATTGCCGAAAACCCGGGCAAAAAGCTGGTTCCTTACTACACCGTACAAGAATTTGTCGAATCCCTGGAAACCCCGCGCCGCATCCTGTTGATGGTGAAAGCCGGTGCAGGCACCGATGCTGCTATCGACTCCCTCAAGCCATATCTAGATAAAGGCGACATCATTATTGATGGCGGCAACACGTTCTTCCAGGACACCATTCGTCGTAATCGTGAACTCTCTGAAGAAGGTTTCAACTTCATCGGCACTGGCGTTTCCGGTGGTGAAGAAGGCGCGCTGAAAGGTCCATCAATTATGCCTGGCGGTCAAAAAGAAGCCTATGATCTGGTTGCTCCGATTCTGACCAAAATTGCCGCAGTGGCGGAAGATGGCGAACCTTGCGTGACGTATATTGGTCCGGATGGTGCGGGTCACTACGTTAAAATGGTGCACAACGGTATCGAATATGGCGATATGCAGTTGATTGCCGAAGCTTACGCGTTGTTGAAAGGTGGCCTGAATCTCTCTAACGAAGAGCTGGCGAAAACCTTCAGCGAGTGGAACGCGGGCGAGCTGAGCAGCTATCTCATCGATATCACCAAAGATATCTTCACCAAGAAAGATGAAGAAGGTAAATACCTGGTTGATGTGATCCTCGACGAGGCGGCGAATAAAGGCACTGGCAAATGGACCAGCCAGAGCTCGTTGGATCTCGGCGAGCCGCTGTCACTGATTACCGAATCCGTGTTTGCACGCTATATCTCTTCTCTGAAAGAGCAGCGTGTTGCCGCGTCTAAAGTGCTTTCCGGTCCGCAGGCGAAACTGGCGGGGGATAAAGCTGAATTTATCGAGAAAGTACGCCGTGCGCTATACCTCGGTAAAATTGTTTCCTATGCGCAGGGGTTCTCCCAGTTGCGTGCCGCTTCCGACGAGCACAACTGGAATCTGAATTACGGTGAAATTGCGAAGATCTTCCGCGCAGGCTGTATTATTCGTGCGCAGTTCCTGCAGAAAATCACCGACGCCTATGCCGAAACCCCGGCTATCGCAAACCTGCTGTTGGCACCGTACTTCAAGAAAATTGCCGACGACTATCAGCAGGCGCTGCGTGATGTAGTAGCCTATGCCGTGCAGAATGGTATTCCGGTACCGACCTTCTCAGCAGCGGTGGCATACTACGACAGCTACCGCTCTGCGGTACTGCCGGCGAACCTTATCCAGGCTCAGCGTGATTATTTCGGTGCGCACACCTATAAACGCACTGATAAAGACGGCGTGTTCCATACCGAGTGGTTGGATTAATCTGATAATCACCCATCTTGTTTACCCAAGCCCGGTTGCTAAAGCCGGGCTTTTTTTCGTCTGATCCGCCATTTTTTCGGGCAGTCATATTCATTTTGTCGATTATTGCCCGCTAAACCATACATAAACGCCGCTGTTGACGGCCGATTGTCGCCTTGACAGTCCCTCAACAGAAGAGGTAAAAACCCCAACAGTTATTGATATTAAGCGGGGGGCGACGGGATCGTCATCTCCGGTTCCATACACTCACAAAAGTTGCTTATCGAATGAAAATAACAATCTCCGGAACAGGTTACGTTGGGCTATCAAACGGGATTCTGATCGCGCAGAACCATGAAGTGGTGGCGCTGGATATCGTTCAGTCCAAAGTAGATATGCTTAATCAGAAGATCTCTCCCATTGTAGATAAGGAGATCCAGGAGTATTTGCAGAATAAGCCGCTGAACTTCCGTGCGACGACCGACAAACTCGACGCCTATCGCGGCGCGGATTTCGTCATCATTGCCACGCCGACGGATTACGATCCAAAATCTAACTACTTCAATACCAGCAGTGTGGAATCAGTCATTCGTGATGTTCACGAGATCAACCCGCAAGCGGTGATGATCATTAAATCCACCATTCCGGTGGGCTTTACCCAATCCATTCGTGAAAAATACGGGATTGATAACGTTATCTTCTCACCGGAATTCCTGCGTGAAGGTAAGGCGCTGTACGATAACCTGCACCCATCGCGTATCGTTATCGGCGAACGCTCCGAACGTGCCGAGCGTTTTGCTGCGTTGTTGCAGGAAGGCGCTATCAAAAAAGATATTCGCGTACTGTTCACCGACTCCACGGAAGCCGAAGCGATTAAACTGTTCGCCAACACCTATCTGGCGATGCGCGTGGCCTACTTTAACGAACTGGATAGCTATGCAGAAAGCCTGGGGCTGAACAGCCGCCAGATCATCGAAGGCGTATGTCTGGATCCGCGTATTGGCAATCATTACAACAATCCCTCGTTTGGTTACGGTGGTTACTGCTTGCCGAAAGATACCAAACAACTGCTGGCGAACTACCAGTCGGTACCGAATAACATTATTTCGGCTATTGTTGATGCTAACCGTACACGTAAAGACTTTATTGCGGATTCCATCCTGGCGCGTAAACCGAAAGTGGTGGGCGTTTATCGTCTGATCATGAAGAGCGGTTCCGATAACTTCCGCGCCTCTTCCATTCAGGGCATCATGAAGCGTATTAAAGCGAAGGGCGTGCAGGTCATTATTTATGAACCAGTGATGCAGGAAGATGAATTCTTCCACTCCCGCGTGGTACGCGATCTGGACGCGTTCAAACAGGAATCAGACGTCATCATCTCCAACCGTATGGCGCAAGAGTTGGCGGATGTGGAAGAGAAGGTCTATACCCGCGATTTATTCGGTAACGACTAATTGTTAATGTAGAAAGTAAAACGGCCCGTCAGGCTGATGGTTCCCCATAAATAAAGACA